>JBCECL010000139.1:0-2520 GCA_039207135.1 Brevundimonas sp. | reverse complement strand
TCGACATCGACGGCAAGGCTGTCAACAAGCCGACGATCGAGCAGTCCGACATCCTCTCGGGCGACCACACGATCACGTTCGGCATGGCTGCGACCCCGCAGGCGTGGGGCAGCGGCCACACGACCGCGCAGAAGCGCACGCCGTACGTCGATGCCGCCAAGCCGGACTACGGCACGGTGGCCACGACGGACGACACCGACCTGTCCCTGCTGGTCGACGACAACTCGCGCACGTCCGTGAAGCTGCCCGCCGAGAAGTCGGCGGTCACGTGGACGTCGACGAGCGGGTCGGTGGCGGTCGCCTCCTACACGCTCACGAACGGCGCATCGGGAGCGGCACCTCAGGAGTGGACGCTCGAGGGGTCCAACGACGGCGAGTCCTGGACGGTGCTCGACCACCGGGCGGACCAGTCCTTCGCGTGGGCGACGCAGACGCGCGCCTTCTCGGTGGCCGAACCGTCGCTGTTCACGCGCTACCGCCTGAGCATCGCCTCGACGAGCACCGGCCAGCCGGCAACGCTGGCGGAGCTCGAGCTGCTCGACGACACCGTCCAGCAGAGCACCGATCTGGAGCTCTTCCCGGCCGCCAAGCTCACGGCGCTCACGGGTACACAGGTGTCGTCGGTCCTGGCGACCGTCAAGGGTGGCACCAACGTGCTCGCCGACTACTCCGCGACGGTCGACTTCCTCGACGGCGCGGGCGCCCAGCCGGCGACCGTGAAGCGTTCCGCGCTCGGTGGTGCTCAGGTGACGGCACCGCACACCTTCGCCGACGCGGGGCTCTACACGGTCCGCGTCACGGTGACGGCTGTCGTGGACGGCCAGCCGGCGACCGTCACGGGCCTGACGACCATCGCGGTGCGTCGGGACGCGACTCTGCTCGCGGCGTTCGACAACGCGTGCCTCACGGTTCCTGGCACGGCCGTCGACTGCGACGGCAACGGCTGGGGCTACGACAAGACGAAGCTCGGCGCGGCGTTCAAGCAGGGGACGACCATCGCGGTGGGCACGGCCGGTCTGAGCTTCGACCTGCCGGCCGTGGCCAGCGGGAAGCCCGACAACGCGACGGCTCGCGGCCAGCGCATCCGGGTGGACCTCGGCGTCGGTGCGAAGAACATCTCGCTCGTCGGCTTCGCCACCGAGAGCACGCGCAGCGGCACGGCGACGCTCGAGTACTCGGACGGCAGCACGCAGGACCTGCCGGTGACGTTCGGCGACTGGGTGGGTGCTGCGTCGACGCCCGTCGGCGGCAACACGGTCGTCGCGACGATGACCGGTCGTCTGCAGGGCACGAGCGGCTCGGACTCGCTCAAGACGGGCATCTTCGCCACCGCCCCCGTCGCGCTCAAGTCCGGTGTCACCGCGGAGTGGCTCACGTTGCCGCTCAGCGCCAACACGATCAAGCAGGGCCAGCTGCACTTCTTCGGGGTCGCGTCCGACGGTGCTCGCACCCCGGTCCCGGCGCTCGAGGCGACCGGCCTGCACGTCGACGACCAGGTCGCGGGACGTGCCGAGGCGCTCGACCTGGCGACGGTCACCGGCGGGCAGCCGACCGGAGCGGGCTACAGCGCGACGATCAGCTGGGGTGACCAGACGCCGGTCGAGAAGGTCGCGGTCGGCGCGAAGGTCGTCACCGGTGAGCACGCGTTCGCCGCGCCCGGCACGTACACCGTCACGGTCGTCGTCGACGACGGGGTGACGAGCACGAGCACGACGACGACGGTCACGGTCGACACCTCGGTCTACGAGACGGTGCTCAGCGCGACGCCGCACCAGGTCGCACCGGGCCAGGCGGTCACGGTCGCGGGCTCGGGCTTCGCCAAGAACGAGCAGGTCGTCGTCGAGCTCGCGAGCACGCCCAAGGTGACGCGCACGGTGACCTCGTCGGCCACCGGCACGTTCTCCACGAGCGTCACGGTGCCCGGTGCGTCGCTCGACGGCCGGTACCCGATCACCGCCCTCGGCGCGCGGTCGAACACGGTCGCCGAGACGAGCGTCGACGTCGTCCGGCCGCTGGTCGACACCAAGGTGTCCGTCGCGGCCTCGCCCGCGACCGCCACGGTCGGCAAGCCGGTCACGTTGACGGCCTCGCTCGCGCCGGTCGGCACGGGCGCGGTCGAGTTCTTCGACGGCCGCACGTCGCTCGGCCTGGTCTCGGTCGCTGCCGGCAAGGCGGCGCTGGTCGTCGACGACCTCGCGCCCGGGTCGCACGCGATCCGTGCCGCGTATGCCGGTGACGCGGGGCACAAGCCCGCCACGAGCGCCACGATCACGGTGACGGTCACGAAGGTGGCCGTCTCCCTGGGGGCTCCGAGGCTCTCGCGGACCTCGAAGGTGTACGGCGCGGCGACCGCGGTGACGGTCGCCACGACGGTCAAGGGAGCGACCTCCGGGACGGTCACCTTCAAGAACGGCTCGACCGTTCTGGGACGTGCGGTCATCGGGCGCTCGGGCACGGGCTACGGGGCTTCGCTGCTGCTGGCTCGTGGGTTGCCTGCGGGGACGTACGCGAAGATCACGG
>JBCECL010000138.1:0-2610 GCA_039207135.1 Brevundimonas sp. | reverse complement strand
CCTCCCACGGCGGGTCGATCGCCGGGGAGAAGGCGTGCACGAACGGGTGCATGTCCGTCGAGGACAGGTCGTGCTTCTCGTACCAGGTGGCGGCGGGGAGCACGACGTCGGACAGCATCGTCGTCGACGTCATGCGGAAGTCCGCGCTGACCAGCAGGTCGAGCTTTCCCTCGGGGATGTCGTCGCGCCACTCGACCTCCGACGGCCGCGCGTTCGGCTCGGTCGCGGCCACGTTGGAGTGCGTCCCGAGCAGGTACTTCAGGAAGTACTCGTTGCCCTTCGCGCTCGACCCCATGAGGTTGGACCGCCACAGCACGAGCGTGCGCGGCCAGTTCTCCGGGGCGTCGACGTCCTCGACCGCGAACCGCAGGCTGCCCTCCTTGAGCCGCGCGGCGACGTGCGACGCGGCATCCGGGGCCGTGCCCTCGTCGGCGGCGGCGCGCGCCTCGTCGGCGAGATCGAGGGGGTTCTGGTCGAACTGCGGGTAGAACGGCATCCAGCCGCGCCGGGCGGAGGACGCGATCGTGTCCGCGGTGTGCTGGTCCTTGAAGTGGCCGTCGGCCAGCGGCCAGGTGAGGTCGTCGGCCTGGTACCCGTCGAACCGCCACTGGTCGGTGTGCATGTACCAGTACGACGTGCCCGTCATCGTGCGCGGCGGACGCGACCAGTCCATCGCGTTCGCGATCGAGATCCAGCCCGTGAGCGGCCGGCACTTCTCCTGCCCCACGTAGTGCGCCCAGCCGCCGCCGTTGCGGCCGAAGCACCCGGTGAACGCGAGCAGCGCCAGGATCGAGCGGTAGGTCGCGTCGCCGTGGAACCACTGGCAGATGCCCGCTCCCATGATGATCATCGAGCGACCGCGGGACTTCTCGGCGTTCGTCGCGAACTCACGTGCGATGCGCGTGCACGCGTCGGCAGGCACCGACGTGTGCTGCTCCTGCCACGCGGGCGTGCAGCCCTGCGTCGCGTCGTCGTAGCCCGTGGGCCACTCGCCCGGCAGGTCGTCGCGCGCCACGCCGTACTGCGCGAGCGTCAGGTCGAAGACCGTGGTGACCAGGTGGCCGTCGACCCGCGTGACGGGGACGCCGCGGCGCTGCACGGCGCCCGCGCCGCCCGGCTCGTCGAAGCGCGGCATCAGCACCTCGACGGCGCCGTCCGACGGGTGGGCGTCGCGGATGCTCAGCGCCGGGACCACGCCGTCCAGGTCGAGGTTCCAGCGGCCCTCGCCGGAGTCGGTGTACCGGAAGCCGAGCGATCCGTTGGGGACCACCGGGTTGCCGGTCGCCGAGTCGAGCAGCACGGTCTTCCACTGCGCACCCTCGGAGTCGGGCGAGGTCACCGGGTCGGCTGGTCCGGCGTCGGGCGCCGTCAGGTCCTCGGCCCGCAGGAACCGGCCCGGCACGTACGCGCCGTCGCGCTCCTCGAGCGTGACCAGGAACGGCAGGTCGGTGTACTGCGAGACGTACTCCCGGAAGAACGGCACCTGCCGGTCCACGAGGTACTCCTTGAGCACCACGTGCCCCATGCCCATCGCGAGCGCGCCGTCGGTGCCCGCCGCGGCCGGCAGCCACTCGTCGGCGAACTTCGTGTTGTCCGCGTAGTCCGGCGAGACCGTCACGACCTTGGTGCCGCGGTAGCGGACCTCGGCCATCCAGTGCGCGTCGGGCGTGCGCGTGACCGGCACGTTCGAGCCCCACATCATCAGGTAGGTCGCGTCCCACCAGTCGCCCGACTCCGGGACGTCGGTCTGGTCGCCGAACATCTGGGGGCTCGCGACCGGCAGATCCGCGTACCAGTCGTAGAAGCTGGTCATCACGCCGCCGATGAGCTGCACGAAGCGGGTGCCCACCGCGTGCGAGACCATCGACATCGCCGGGATCGGGGAGAAGCCGGCGCAGCGGTCGGGCCCGTACTTCTTGATGGTGTGCACGTGTCCGGCGGCGACGATCTCGACCGCCTCGTCCCACGAGACCCGCACCAGGCCGCCCTTGCCGCGCGCCTGCTGGTAGCGGCGGCGCTTGTCGGGGTCGCCCGTGATCTCGGCCCAGGCCAGGACCGGGTCACCCAGGCGCGCCTTCGCCTCGCGGTACATCTCGACCAGGACGCCGCGCGCGTACGGGTAGCGCACGCGGGTCGGCGAGTAGGTGTACCAAGAGAACGCCGCGCCGCGCGGGCAGCCACGCGGCTCGTAGTCGGGCCGGTCCGGACCGGGCGACGGGTAGTCGATCTGCTGCGCCTCCCACGTGATGATCCCGTCCTTGACGTAGACCTTCCACGAGCACGAGCCCGTGCAGTTCACGCCGTGGGTCGAGCGCACCACCTTGTCGTGACGCCATCGGTCTCGGTAGAAGACGTCGCCACGACGACCACCCTCGCGGAACACCGCGCGGCCGTCGGCGGTCTCGTCCCACTTCGTGAAAAACCGCCCCGCGCGCAGCAGCGCGTCAGAGGCGGGACCGTCCAACCCGGGCAACTCTGCGCCAGCCATATGCCGAACGTAGCCCGATGGTTTTCACGCGCCAACGGGAACGGCCGTGGAAAATGCCGCGCGCGATCTGGCCGCGCATCCGCGCCGGACGCCGGGTCGATTCCCGTCGTCGCGCAGCGGGT
>JBCECL010000137.1:0-2710 GCA_039207135.1 Brevundimonas sp. | reverse complement strand
TGGGGCCCGCTCGTGTGGGTGCTGCTCGGCGAGATGTTCCCCAACCGGATCCGCGCCGCCGCGCTCGGCGTCGCGGCCGCGGCGCAGTGGATCGCGAACTTCATGGTGTCGCAGTCCTTCCCGTGGCTGCTCGACACGTTCGGCGCCTCGATCCCGTACCTCATCTACACGGTCTTCGCGTTCCTCTCGTTCTGGTTCGTGCTCGGCAAGGTGCCCGAGACCAAGGGGAGAGCTCTCGAGGACATGGAGGGCCTGGAGGTCGTGCGGCGGCGGCGCGGGTCGCCCACGCCGGCCTGACCAGTCGGGTTCGGGCCGGGTCCGGTGCGCCCGCGCCGGCCCGGCCTGCCGCACGCCGACTCCGAATCAGTTGCTTGACGCAAGCATCTAGGTATATGGTTGCGGCAAGCAACCAAGGAGATCGGTGTGTCAACGCTGCTCA
Source organism: Brevundimonas sp. (assembly GCA_039207135.1). Taxonomy (GTDB): domain Bacteria; phylum Actinomycetota; class Actinomycetes; order Actinomycetales; family Cellulomonadaceae; genus Cellulomonas. The sequence goes on along the minus strand of JBCECL010000137.1, from coordinate 2,271 downwards.
GCCAGCCACAGCTCCCGACGGGCAACCCCTCGCCGGGACCGTCGGCGCACCTCGAGCTGCTGCGCGCCATGGAGTCGCTGACCCGCACGCTCCGCGAGACCGGGACGGGCCTGGCGCGCGACGTCGACTGCTCCCGGGCGACGCTCGCCGTCATCCGGACCCTCGACGCGAACGGGCCGATGGCCGTCGGCGACATCGCGCACCTGCTGCGCGTCGACATCTCGGTCGCCAGCCGGCACGTCAGCCTGATGGCCGACGACGGCTACGTCGAGCGGCAGGTCGATCCCACCGACCGGCGGGTGCGGACCATCGCCCTGTCCGAGCGCGGCCAGGTCCGCACGCGCGAGATCGAGGCCGCCCTGGAGGCGCGCACGCGCACGGTCTTCGACGACTGGACCGAACCGGAGCTCGACGAGGCGATCGCGGTGCTGCGCCGGCTCGCCGCGACCGTCGGGAGCGCGGGCGACCACCCGGACCGACACACCACCCCGGCCTGACGACTCCCCCAAGCACGACCCCCAGCACGACCCCACGAACGACCTGCAGAACGACCTGACGACGACGACGGGCCGCCCCACCCGATCCACCACGCAAGCAGGAAGAGAACAGCCTTGACCAGCACCACCGAAGTCCAGACCGAGAGCACCGGGGAAAGCGTCGAGAAGCCCGCGATGACCCATCGCGAGGTGCTCGAGGCGCTCTCGGGCATCCTGCTCGGGATGTTCGTCTCGATCCTCGCGACGAGCGTCGTGTCCTCGTCGCTGCCCCGCATCATCACCGACCTGCACGGCACGCAGTCGGCCTTCACCTGGGTCGTGACCGCGACCCTGCTCACCACGACGATCTCGACCCCGATCTGGGGCAAGCTCGCCGACCTGGTCAACCGCAAGCTGCTCATCCAGCTCGCGCTCGTCATCTCGGTCGTCTCGGCCGCGCTCGCCGGGCTGTCGCACAGCACGGAGATGCTCATCGGGATGCGCGCCCTGCAGGGCATCGGCGCCGGCGGCCTCACGGCGCTCGGCACGGTCCTGATCGCGGACATCATCAGCCCGCGTGAGCGTGGCCGGTACATGGGCTTCATGGGCGCCGTGATGGGCGTCGCGATGGTCGGCGGCCCGCTGCTCGGCGGCGTGCTCACGGACTCCGCGCTCGGCTGGCGCTGGAACTTCTTCGTCGGCCTGCCGTTCGCCGTCGCGGCGATCGTCGTCCTGCAGCGCACGCTGCACCTGCCCAAGCTCACGCGCCGCGAGGTCCGCATCGACTACCTGGGCGCGACGCTCATCTCGATCGGGATCGCCGGGCTCCTGCTGTGGATCACGTTCGCCGGCGACAAGTTCGAGTGGCTCTCGGGCGAGTCGTTCGCGTGGGTCGGCATCTCGCTGCTCGTGCTCGTCGCCGCCGGCTGGGCGGAGACCCGGGCCGCGGAGCCGATCATCCCCCTGCACCTGTTCCGCAACCGCACGCTCGTGCTCGCCGTGGTCGGCAGCGTCGCGGTGGGCATCGCGATGTTCGGCACGTCGGTGTTCATCGGCCAGTACATGCAGCTCGCACGCGGCAAGACCCCGACGCAGTCCGGTCTGCTGACCATCCCGATGATCCTCGGGCTCATGGTCTCGTCGACGCTCAGCGGCCGGGTCATCTCGCGCACCGGCCGGTACAAGAAGTTCATGGTGGTCGGCGCCGTGATGCTCACGGCCGGCCTCGCCCTCATGGGGACCATCCACTACAACACGAACTTCGTGCTCGTCGCCCTCTACATGGCGATCCTCGGCGCGGGCGTCGGCATGCTCATGCAGAACCTCGTGCTCGCCGTGCAGAACACCCTCGACATCCGCGAGATCGGGTCCGGCACCTCGTCCGTCGCGTTCTTCCGGACGCTCGGCGGCGCGATCGGCGTCTCGGCGCTCGGCGCGGTGCTCGCGAGCCGCAGCCAGGACCTCATCGCCGGCGGGCTGGCCAAGCTCGGGATCGACGCCTCCGCGATGGGCTCGTCGGGCTCGCTCCCTGACCTGTCCACCCTGCCGGGGCCGGTCAGGACCGTGGTCGAGCAGGCGATGGGCGACTCGATCGCCGACCTGTTCCTCATCGCGGCGCCCATCGCGCTCATCGCGCTCGTCGCGGTGCTGCTGCTCAAGGAGGTGCCGCTCGGCACCCGCTCGGGCATCCAGCAGCGCCTCGAGGTGGACGGCCACCCGATCGACGAGCCCGTCCTGGGCCAGCCGCTCGTCGGCGAGCCGGTCCTCGCGGACCTCGACGGGCCGGTCGACGAGA
>JBCECL010000136.1:0-2899 GCA_039207135.1 Brevundimonas sp. | reverse complement strand
GGACGCGACACCTCGGTCCGGGACCTCGGACGCTCATCGGCCGTCGCGACAGGAGCGTGATGGACGCAGCATCCCAGCCTCGCATCCAGCTCGAGCTCGGCGACCTGCTCTCGACCGAGGTCGGCCTCCTCGTGCTGCCGTTCGCGCCGGACGGGACGCTCGACGAGGACTGGGCCTCCGCCCTCGGCCGCGCCGGACTCGATGTCCTTGCGACACGGCCCGGGCCTGGTGAGGTGGCGGCGCTGAAGCTGCCCGCGACGGACCGCTTCGTCGGCTTCGTCGCCCTCGAGGCGACGCCCGAGACCCTGCCCGCGCGCGTCGCCGACACTGCGGCGGCGATCGGATCCGCGACCGGCTACACCACCTCCCGGACGGCGGCGTGCCCGCTGCTCGGCAGCGGCCCGGGGATGCTCTCACCGCTGGACGCATGGGACGCCATGTCGCAGGGCTTCGTGCGCAACGCCGCCGAGGGGGACGTGCTGCGGGTGATCGTCGGCGACCCCGAGACGTACGAGCTGCTGGACGCGGAGATGCCGCGGACCCTGACCGACCACGCCGCAGCGTTGCTGGCCAGGGCGAGGGAGGTCGCCGATGCGCACGGGCTGCAAGAGCCCGGGGGCCAGGCGTTCCTGGAGGCCGCGTTGTACGCGGTCAGCGCCGACCCCGCCGACGACCCGATCGCTGCGACCATCCTGGACCGGCTGCCCGGCCTGTCGGACTGGCTCACGCCGCGCCCGGACGAGTCGGAGGTCGCCGCCACGGCCGAGAGCTCTGCGGCTCTCAGCCTGGAGTCCGAGTCCCCGAGCCCCCGCGAGCGCAGCTCCGACGTCAGGCGCCCCCGATGACCGTCACTGACACGGCGATCGCACTGGCGGAGCGCACCGGTGCGGGCACGACCGTCCATCGCCGGCACCTGCTCGCGGCCGCCGTCCTGGCCGACGACGTGCGAGCGGACGACGCGGTGGCCGCGCTCGTCGGTGTCTCATGGGAAGAGCTTGTCGAGTTCACGTGCGCGGCGATCGGGGCGACGTTCCCGGCCGAGGCGGCGGACTGGCAGGCCATCGCCGCCGCGGCCAGGGCCGGCGATCTCGACCTGAGGAGCAGGACGCTGCCAGACCCGGAACCGGATCTCTCGAGCGGCCGGACCGCGTTGATCCGCGACGTGCCCACCACCCAGGACGCCCTCGGCAGACTCAGCTACGCGCAGGAGGTCGCCGGCCTGATCCGCGAGCTGTCCTCCACCGAACACGGCAAGGAAGCGTTCGCCCTCCACCTCGACGCGCCCTGGGGTGCGGGCAAGAGCACCCTCGTCGGCTTCGTCCGGGACGAGCTCACCAAGAAGCCCGCACCCACCGCGGGCGGGCCCGCAGCCGAACGATGGACGGTCGTCGAGCTCGACGCCTGGCGTGCGTCGCAGCTCTCCCCTGCGTGGTGGGCGTTGCTGGCGACGCTCAAGCGTGGGGTGCGCGGTTCGCTCGGACCGATGGGGCGCCTGCGACTCTCAGCCGCCCTGGCGGCCCAGGCCGCGCGTCGGCTGTGGAAGATCTGGGTGCCGCCGCTCGTCGTCCTGGTCATCCTCGGCGGTCTGTGGATCCAGAGCGTCGACATCAGCGCCACGATGGCGGTCGCGACCGCCGTGGTCGGCTTCGCGCTCGCCACGGGTGGGCTCGGGAGCAGGTTCCTGTCGCTCGGATCGCTGCAGGGCGCGCGCATCCACGAGCGGATCGACGACAACCCGATGGAAGCCGTGATGGCGCAGATCGGGCTGCTCCGCGCGGCCAGCCCCCACCCTGTGCTGCTCGTGCTCGACGACCTCGACCGCTGCAACCAGCGGTTCGCCGTCGAGCTGCTGGACTCCGTCCAGACCCTCCTACGCAGCGACCAACGCCCCGTCCGTGCGCGCCGGGGGGCCGCCACGACGCTGGGGACCCTCGACGCCCGCGCGAGCATGACGACCGACACCGACGGTCGTCGGACGACGTCATCCGACGTGAAGCTCGAGACCCGGACCACCCACGACCAGGACGCTCTACCCACCCTGGTCGTGCTCGCCGTCGGCGACGGACGCTGGCTCCGGGCCGCGTACGAGCACGAGTACGCGGTCTTCGCGCCCTTCGTCGCCGAGCCCGGCCGCCCCCTCGGGCACCTGTTCCTGGACAAGCTCTTCCAGCTGCGGCTCGAGCTCCCCCAGCTCTCGCCCGCCCAGGTCTCGGACTACGTCGCCGGCCTCCTGCATCTCGCCCCGCAGCGAGGCGCGGAGGCACAGCGAGAGCGCGAGCTCGACGAGCGCATGCGCTCGGCTCCGCGGGAAGCAGGGGACGGCTCGACGTCACTCGACGAACGCGTGGCCGAGATCCTGTCCCAGGCGGAGGGCATGGCGCCCCAGACCCGGCAACGGCTGGCGGCCGCCGCCCTCGACGTGCGGCGCGACGACCCCCTGCGCGTGGCCCGTCAACGCCACCTGCTCGAGGAGTACACCAGCCTGCTCGAGCCGAACCCCCGGGCCGCCAAACGCTTCCTCATGGCGTACAACCTCGCGTTCGCCGCGCGAGTCTGCGAGCTCGAGCCGGTCGATCCCCGGACGCTGGCGCTCTGGACGGTCGTGGCGACGCGCTGGCCCACCCTGGCGGAGTGGGTGCGGGGCAGGCTGCCCGACCTCGACATCGGCCCCGAAGGGGAACCGGACCACGTCAGCCACCTGCTCGACGACCCGCACGTCCAGGCCGTGCTGAACTCGACCCTGGGCGGCCCGCTCGACCGCGCGATGGTGATGCGCTGCTGCGGGCTCGCCGCCAGCGGTGGCGCAGGGTCGTCGGCGGCAGGCGCAGCTCACCGGTGAACCATGCAGAACGGCCCCCGGCAAGAGCCGGGGGCCGTTCTGCGTCGGGCGTCGACTCAG
>JBCECL010000135.1:0-2901 GCA_039207135.1 Brevundimonas sp. | reverse complement strand
GCTTCATCGTCGGGATGCGCGACGTAGCCGGCGACGTGGCGCTCGTCGGGCCCGACGTACTCGGACAGCGGGCGGATGAGCGCGTTCGATGCGGCCTGCTCGAGGATGTGCGCCGTCCAGCCCGTGACGCGCGCCGCGACGAAGATCGGCGTGAACGTCGCGGTGTCGAACCCGATGAGGCTGTACGCCGGGCCGGACGGGTAGTCGAGGTTGGGGTAGATGCCCTTGCGCGCGACGAACTCCTTCTCGAGCGCGTCGTACAGCGCGAGGACGTCCGGGCGCAGGTAGTGCTGGACGAGGCTGTCCAGGGCCAGCTTCATGGTCGGGACGCGCGAGTCGCCACGCTTGTAGACGCGGTGGCCGAAGCCCATGATCTTGCGCTTGTCGCCCAGCGCGGTCGCGACCCACTCAGGCACGTTCGCGGCATCGCCGATCTCGCCGAACGTGTGCATCACGGCCTCGTTGGCGCCGCCGTGCAACGGCCCCTTGAGCGCACCGATCGCCGCGACCACCGCCGAGTACAGGTCGCTGAGCGTCGACGTGACCACGCGGGCCGTGAACGTCGACGCGTTGAACGAGTGCTCCGCGTACAGGATCATCGAGCGGTTGAAGGCGTCGACGACCGGCTCGGCGGCCTCCTCGCCGAACGTCATCCACAGGAAGTTCGCTGCGTAGCCCAGGTCGTCACGCGGAGGCACGACGTCGAGGCCGCGACGACGGCGCTGACCGTAGGCGACGATCGCGGGCAGCGCGGCGAAGAGCCGGAGGCTGCGGCGCAGGTTGTCCTCCGGGCTGCCGCTCGCGTCGAGCACCGAGCCCGAGCCGGCGAGCTCGATCGCGCCGAGCAGGCTCACGGCGGTGCGCAGGTCGTCCATCGGGTGCGCGTCCAGGGGGATGCGGTCGAGCACCGCCTTGACGTCGGGGTCGAGCGTGCGGTGCTCGCGCTCGACGGCTCGCTGCGCGTCGAGCTGGTCGTCGTCGGGCAGCTCGCCGTGCCACAGGAGGTAGGCGACGGCCTCGAACGACTGCGTCGAGGCCAGCTCCTGCACGGGGTACCCGCGGTAGAGCAGCGAGTTCGTGTCGGGGTTCACCTTCGAGATCGCCGTGACGTCGGCCACGACACCCGCCAGGCCCTTCTTGACGTCGCTCATGCGCCGCTCCTGTTCGTGCCCAGGTCGAACGTGTAGATGCCGGAGTCGAACGCCGAGTAGCTCTCGTAGTCGAGCAGCTCGTACAGCCGCGCGCGCGTCTGCATCTCGGGGACCTTCGATGCGAGCGAGCCCTCGGCCGTGATCGTCTCGAGGCCACGCTCGGCGGCACCCATCGCGAGCCGGAGCAACGAGACCGGGAAGATCACGATGTTCACGCCGACGTCGGCGAGCTGCTGGGTGCTGAACAGCTCGCTCTTGCCGAACTCCGTCATGTTGGCCAGGATCGGCACCTCGACGGCGGCGCGGATCGCGGCGAACTCCTCGAGGGACGCCATCGCCTCGGGGAAGATCGCGTCCGCGCCCGCGTCCTGCAGCGCCTTGGCCCGGTCGATCGCCGCGCCCATGCCCGCGACGCCACGGATGTCGGTCCGGGCCATGACCAGGAAGTTCGGGTCGCGCCGGCCCTGGACGGCGGCCCGCACGCGCTTGAGCGCGGTGGACTCGTCGACGACCTCCTTGCCGTCGAGGTGGCCGCAGCGCTTCGGGTTGACCTGGTCCTCGACGTGCATGCCCGAGATGCCCGCGTCCTCGAGCACCTGCACCGTCCGGGCGACGTTCATGGGCTCGCCGAAGCCCGTGTCCGCGTCGATCAGCGTCGGCAGGTCGGTCACGCGCGCGATCTGGCCGCCACGCGTGGCGACCTCCGTGAGGGTCGTCAGGCCGATGTCGGGCAGCCCGAGGTCGGCGGACAGGACGGCCCCCGAGATGTAGACGCCCTCGAAGCCCTTGTCCTGGATCAGCGCGGCGCTCAGCGGGTTGAACGCGCCCGGCATCCGCAGGAGGTCGCCGGCGGCCAGCCGGGCGCGGAAGGCGGCCCGCTTGTCCGCGGCGGACGACGTGGAGTGCAGCATCAGAGCAGTCCCTTCGGCGCTTCGGGCAGGCCGTCGACGTGGACGTTCAGCTCGCCCACCTCGGCGGCGGTGAGAGTCGGCAGCCGCTCGGCGAGCGACAGGAAGGCCTCGACCCGCTCGGCGCCGAGCACGGGTTCGGCCAGCATGCGGAACTTGCGGACGTAGTCCGGGCGCGCGAACGGGCGCGCACCGAGAGGGTGGGCGTCGGCCAGCGCGATCTCGTCGACGATCCGCGAACCGTCGCGCAGGTCGATCTCGACGCGGCCGCCGAACGCCTTCTCGCGCAGATCGTTCGAGTGGTACCGGCGAGTCCACTCGGGGTCCTCGACGGTGCTGATCTTGTGCCAGAGCGCGACCGTGTCCGGCCGGGTCGCGCGCGAACGGGCGTACGACGCGTCGTGGTCCCAGGACCCGTCCTGCAGCGCGACCGCGAAGATGTACGCGATCGAGTGGTCGAGCGTCTCGCGGCTCGCCTGCGGGTCGAACTTCTGCGGGTCGTTCGCGCCGGTCCCGATGACGAAGTGGGTGTGGTGGCTCGTCGCGAGCACGATCCGCTCGACGTTCTCGGGGTCGCGAACCTCCGGGTGCGCAGCGCCGAGCGCGCGTGCGAGGTCGATCCAGGCCTGCGCCTGGTACTCGGCCGAGTGCTCCTTCGTGTACGTGTCGAGGATCGCTCGCTTCGACTCGCCCGGCTCCGGGAGCGGCACCTCGTAGCGCCCCTCGGGCCCGTCGAGGAGCCAGGCGATGACGCCGTCCTCCCCCTCCCAGATCGGCGAGGGGCTCGTCTGGCCACGCATGGCCCGGTCCACCGCCTCGATCGCCATCTTGCCCGCGAACGC
>JBCECL010000134.1:0-2914 GCA_039207135.1 Brevundimonas sp. | reverse complement strand
CATGCGCGCCCGGTGCGGGCAGGTCGCCGACGATCGCGGCGGCCGACTCGATGGCGTCGCGGAGGGACTCGCCGCGACGCTCGAGGAGCCCGTCGGTGTAGACGATGACGGTGTCCCCCGGGCGGAGCTCGACGACGTGGTCGTGCCGCTCGCGCGACGGTGCGAAGCCGAGCGGCAGGTCGGGCCGGTCGTCGAGGGTGAGGCACGTGCCGTTGGCCCGCCGCACGAGCGCCGGTGGGTGCCCGGCAGAGGACCACGTGAGTCGGCGGGTCCCCGAGGTCGTCCGCGGTTCGAGGCGTGCGAGGTGCACGGTCGCGGTCGCCGCCAGCCCCGTGCCGACGTTCGCCTGGTCGAGCAGCTCGAGGACCGTCGACGGCGGCTTGTCGTGCTCCCACAGCAGCGCCCGCAGCATGGATCGAAGCTGCCCCATCCGCGTCGCCGCGGCCATGTCGTGACCGGTCACGTCACCGACGACGATCGCGAACCCCCCGTCGGCGAGCTCGATCGCGTCGTACCAGTCGCCGCCCACCTGCTCGGTGACCTCGGCGGGCAGGTACACCGCGTCGAGCGTCACGCCGGCAGGTTCGGGCAGGTGGGAGAGCATCGCGGACTGAAGGGTCCGGGCGACGTCGGCCCGGCTGTGCAGCAGCTGCGCGCGCTCGACCGCGGTCGACGCGTCGCTCGCGAGCGTGACGAGCAGGTCGCGCAGGTCGGCGTCGATCTCGCGCGGCTCCGACCACCTCAGCAGCACCACGCCGAGCGTCGCGGTCGCGGTGGTCAGCGGCAGGAACGCCGCGGCCCCCGGGCCTCCGACGCCCGCGACGAGCGGGTAGGCCGCGCCCATCGCCGCGGCGTCGTCGTAGAGGATCGGCTGCCCGGTGACCACCGAGTCGACGGCTGGGGAGTCCTGCCTGCTCAGGGGCTCGTCGTCCCAGAGGGTCGGCGGGGCGCCGGGGACGGTGGCGTGCCGCACCCAGGAGAGCAGCCCGCGCTCGGCGTGCACGAGCGCGATCGAGCTGCGCGCCGCGCCCGCGACGTCGGCGGCGGCGCGCTGGATCGCGTCGAGCACGTCGTCGGGGGTGCGCGTGCGCGTGAAGGCCTCGGACAGCGCGAGCAGGATCTGGCTGTGCTCGGCGCGACGGTTGGCGAGGTCGACGGCGTCCGCCGCAGCCTCGTTGGCCTCGCGCAGCTGGACCTCCGAGGCGCACGCGAGCGCGAGGTCCTGGAGCACGGTCAGCTCGTCGAGCGACCACTCACGCGGCTTGGCGTCGATCGCGCACAGGGAGCCGACCGCCCGTCCGCGCAGGTCGTGCAGCGGGTATCCCGCGTAGGCGATCACCTGCAGCTCCGGGATCGCGGGGTTGTCCGCGAGCAGGTCGACCGTGCGCGCGTCGCTGACCACGAGGGGCCGGTCCTCGCTGACCACGTGCTTGCAGAACGAGTGCGACAGCGGGGTGCCGCGTCGCGACTGCCACGGCTCGGGCAGCCCGAGCGCGCCGGGCAGGCGCTGACCGTCCGGCCCGACGAAGCTGACGAGCGCGACGGGCACGCCGAGGAACGCGCGAACGAGGCGCGCGAACAGCTCGTAGGCAGGGTCGGACGTCGTCGTCGGTCCGAGGTCGCTCACCAGCGAAATCATGGGCCACGAGGCCCTACGGCGCCAGAGGGGCCTCGTCGTTGTGCGCCACGTGCCGCAGCTGGTTCCAGATCAGGACGACGAACAGGGCCGATCCGAAGAACGCGAACCAGAACGGCGCGGTGACGCCGTAGTGCTGGGCGAGCAGCCCGCCGATCCCGGCGCCGACGACGAGCCCGGCGTACACCCCGACGAGGTTCACGCTCCCGACCCGCCCCTGCAGCTCCATCGGCACCGCCCGCTGCCGCACCGTCACGGACGTGGCGCCCCAGACGAATGCGTGCGCACCGAACACGAAGAACACGAGCAGCGCGACCCACGCTGTGGTCGTCAGCGCGAGCGCCAGGTGGGTCAGGGTCTCGATGACGAGCCCGACGCGCAGCAGGTTGCCGAGGCTGATCCGCGCGGTCAGCCAGCCGTACGACGCGATGCCGACGAGCCCGCCGACGGCGCCGACGGTCGTGATGAGCCCGAACCCGACCGCGCCCAGGCCCAGCCGCTGCGTCGCGTACAGCACGAGCACGGACCACGCCGCGCCGAACGTGACGTTGAAGATCAGGATCGTCAGCACGAGCGTGCGCACCGCGGCGTGGTGCAGCACCCACCGCACACCCTCGGCGATGTCGGCCAGGACGTGCGGGCGCTCCTCCTCGCTGCGGCCGTGCGGCGGCAGCACGACGCGCGCGACGAGCACCACGCCGAACGCCACGAGCAGCGCGTCGAACGCGATCGGCAGCGCCTGGCCAGCCGCGAACAGTGCCGCGCCGATCGGCGGCCCGGCGAGCTGGTTGACGGTGATGAACCCGGACTGGATGCGCGCGTTGGCCAGCGCGAGGTCGTCGCGGTGGACGAGCATCGGCACGAGGGTCGACGACGAGTTGTCCGCGAAGGTCTCGGCGGTCCCCAGCGCGAACATCGTCACGAGCACCAGCGCGACGGGCGCGGCGTCCACGAAGACCGCGACGGCCAGCGCCGCGAGCACGGCGGCGCGCACGAGGTCGACGACGATCACGAGCCGGCGACGGTCCATGCGGTCGGTGAGCGCACCGGCGAACAGGCCGAACAGGAGAGGCGGGAGCCACTGCAGCAGCGCGGCCAGCGCCACGACGAACGGGTCGTCCGTGCGAGCCGCGACCAGGAGCGGACCGGCGGCGAGCAGGATGCCGTCGCCGAGGTTGGTGGTCCACGACGACGCGAGGACCCAGCGGAACGGCACGCCGAGCCGGCGCGGCACCAGGGTCTCGACGATCCGACTCACAAGGCGGAGACCTTAGTCGC
>JBCECL010000133.1:1336-2917 GCA_039207135.1 Brevundimonas sp. | reverse complement strand
CGCATGACCTCGCCGTCGGACTTGCCGCGCGGGTCGAAGTCCGAGCCGCCCTTGCCGCCGCCGATGGGCATGCCGGTGAGCGCGTTCTTGAACACCTGCTCGAAGCCGAGGAACTTCACGATGCCGAGGTACACCGACGGGTGGAACCGCAGGCCGCCCTTGTACGGGCCGAGCGCGGAGTTGTACTCGACGCGGAAGCCGCGGTTGATCTGGACCCGACCGGCGTCGTCGACCCACGGCACGCGGAAGATGATCTGCCGCTCGGGCTCGCACAGCCGACCCAGCACAGCCGCGTCGACGTACTGCGGGTTCTTGCGCAGCACGGGCTCGAGCGAGTCGAACACCTCGTGCACGGCCTGGTGGAACTCCCGTTCGCCGGGGTTGCGTTGCAGAACCTCGGCGAGGACTGACTCCAGCTGATCCTTCATGGCGGCTGCTCTCCGCTTCGTCTGGTGCCCGCGCGCGGGCGTTTCTCTGCACTCTAGGTTCGGCCAGCGGCGCGCGCGGGGCTGGGCCGATGGTCACGGGTACCGGGCCCGCCGTCGTGGCCATCGACGTCGTACGGCAGTGAGACTCACCACTCCGACCGCCGGCCAGAGCGCGCGTGGGCGAACGGGTGAACGTTCTCCTGGACGTTTGTTCATGTTCGGTCGCGAAACTAGAGTCCGCCCACCATGGCTGATCAGACAACGACGTCGTCGCCCCGCTCCCGCACGTCCGCACGCACCCCGCAGCTCCGCGCGGCGGCTGCCGCAGGAGCGGCCGTCGTGCTCCTCGTGGCCGTGTTCGCGCTCGCGGATCCGTCCGGGCTGCTCGCGCCGATCGGCGGCCACGGGCTGCCGATCCTCGGCACCGGGGGAGCGTTCGCCTGGGCGCCGCTGCTCGTCGGGCTGCCGATCCTGCTCGCGGGCGTGCTGGCTCCCGTATTCGTCACCGCACGGGCGGGCCGGCCGGTGTTCTTCGCGACCTGGGCCGCGACGGTCGGGGCGGTCGCCGTCGCGGCGGCGGTGTCCGGGATCCTCGTCGCGCTGCCCGTCGCCGGGGCGCACCTGGGTGTCGTCGACACTGTGCAGTTCGCGTTCGCGACGAGCGGGTTCGCCGGGCTCAAGGGCCTGGTCGTCGGCCCGCTCGTCGGGCTCGCCGCTGTCCTGGGCGCGCGCGGCCGGACTCGCAAGCCTCGGCGTCCCGGCCGTCCGCGGCTCGCGCTCGGGGCGATGCTCGCCGTGATGTCGGTCGCCGCGGTCGGGTTCGCCTCGACCTCGTGGCGGGGCGGATCGGTCGGATACGCGTTCGTCGGCCCGCTCGTCGCGCCGACCGTATCCGCTGGCGTCCTCGGGACGTTGGCCGGGTTCGCAGTGTTCGGCGGCGCGTTCTTCGTGGCCGTCCGACGGTGGGGGACCGCCGGCGTGGTCGCGGCGGTCTGGTTGTCGTCGGTGGCCGCGGGCGTCGCGCTCGGCGTCGTCGACGCGGTCGTCGCCGCGATCGCCCACGCGGGGTCCGACGCCTGGTGGTTCGCGACGACGGTCGTCAGCCTCGCGACCGGGATCGGGTACGGGGTCAGCGTCGGGCTCATCGCGACGG
>JBCECL010000133.1:0-1236 GCA_039207135.1 Brevundimonas sp. | reverse complement strand
GCTTCGCCTGCTCCCGGGCGCGCCGCCTGTCATCGGCGACGAGACGGGCCGTCAGGTGCTGCTGCGCGGCATGAACGTCAACCAGCTCGTCGACTACTACCTGCGCGACCCGAAGGTGCCGGCCACCTCCCCGCCGACCGACCACGACTTCGCCGGCATGGCCGCGCTCGGCTTCAACGTGGCCCGCCTGGGCCTGTCGTGGTCGAAGCTCGAGCCGACCCGCGGCGTGCTGGACACGGCCTACCTCGACCAGGTGCGCGCGGCGGTGGCCAGCGCCAAGAAGCACGGCATCTACACGGTCCTCGACCTGCACCAGGACGCGTGGGGCAACGCGCTGGCCGCGCCCGACCAGGCGTGCGGCGCCGGCACGTCGCCCACCACGGGCTGGGACGGCGCGCCGACATGGGCGACGATCACCGACGGCACGCTGCACTGCGAGTTCCTCGCGCGTGACCTCGCACCTGCGGTCGCGACCGCGTTCAGCAACTTCTACACGGACCGCGACGGCATCCAGACCGAGCTCGTCAAGACGTGGGCCGCCGTCGCCGCGGCGTTCGCCGACGAGCCCGCCGTCGCCGGCTACGACCTGCTCAACGAGCCCGGCATCGGCACGACGCCTCCCATCACGTCGTCGCTGCTGCTCGGGCGCTACTACGACGCGGCCATCACGGCGATCCGCGCAGCCGAGCAGTCGGCCGGCGGGTTCACGCACCTCGCGTTCTTCGAGCCGAGTGTCCTGTGGTCGGGGCTCGGGTTCGACGTCACGCCGCCGCCAGGGTTCACGGACGACACGCAGATCGTGTTCGCGCCGCACCCGTACTCGGAGTCGATCACGCTCGACCAGAGCCTCGGGTTCACGATCGCGTCGATCGAGCGCAACCTGTCGGTCTCGAAGGACGCGGCTGCCTCGTACGGCGCTGGGCTGTGGGCCGGGGAGTGGGGCTGGTTCGGCGATCCGAAGGTCGACGCGGCGAAGGTCGACCGGTTCGCGGTCGCGCAGGACGAGCAGGGGATCGGCGGTGCGTTCTGGGTCTGGCGGCAGGGCTGCGGCTCGCCCGAGACCGGCGACGACGCGACCGAGTCCGGCAACTTCGTCTCGGTCGACTGCGCGATGGGCGAGCTCTCGCCGCCGCCGTCCGAGTTCGCGACTCCGCTGTCCCGCGCCTACCCGCGCGCGTTCCCCGGCACGATCGACTCCCTGACCTCCACCCCGTCGTCGGTCGACCTCGCGTTCAC
>JBCECL010000132.1:0-3064 GCA_039207135.1 Brevundimonas sp. | reverse complement strand
GAGGCGTGAGGTCAGCTCGCGCTCTTGGCCTGCTTCGGGACCGCGGGCGAGATCTCGGCCTTGGCCGGGCTCTCGGCGTTCTCGACCACGCGCGGCTTGGCCGGCACGGACGCGGCGCGGAACTCGGCACGAGGGTCGTGCAGCGAGCCGAGCGCGACGACCTCGCGGCGCAGCAGCACCGAACCCGTCCAACCGGCCATGATGCGCAGCTTGCGGTTCACGGTCGGCATGGCGAACACGTGGTACGTGCGGTGCAGGACCCAGGCAGGGAAGCCGCGGACCTTGATCCGGCCGAACATCTGCGCGACGCCCTTGTACATGCCGAGCGAGGCGACCGCGCCGATGTTCTTGTGCTTGTACTCGGTGACCTCGGCCGAGCGCAGCACGCGGGCCAGGTTGTCGCCGAGGTGGTTGCCCTCGCGCAGCGCGTGCTGGGCGTTCGGCGGGCAGAACTTGCCGGGGTTGTACAGGTCGGGCACCGCGGCGCAGTCGCCAGCGGCGTACGCGTCGGGCACGACGACGCCGTCGGCGTCGACGACCTGGAGCGCGGCGTTGGTGGTCACGCGGCCCATCTGGTCGAGCGGCAGGTCGGAGTTCTGCAGCACCGGGTTCGCCTTGACGCCCGCGGTCCACACGATGGTCTCGGCGTCGAACTCGACCTTGTTCGAGAGCACGACGTGGCCGTCGACGCAGCTCGACAGGAACGTCGACAGGTGGATCTCGATGTCGCGCTTGCGCAGCTGCTCGAGCGTGTAGCCGCCGAGCTCCTCGCTGACCTCGGGCAGGATGCGCGGCGAGCCCTCGACCAGCACGAACCGCAGCTCGTCCTGCTCGATGGCCTTGTAGTACTTGACCGCCACGCGCGCCATGTCCTCGACCTCGGCGAGCGCCTCGATGCCGGCGAAGCCACCGCCGACGAACACGAACGTGAGCATGCGCTTGCGCAGCTCGGGGTCCCAGGTGGACGCGGCGAGGTCGATGCGGTTCAGCACGTGGTTGCGGACCGCGATGGCCTCCTCCACGTTCTTGAAGCCGATGGCGACGTCGGCGAGGCCCGGGATCGGGAGCGTGCGGGCGACAGAGCCGAGGCCGACGACCAGGTGGTCGTACGTGATCCAGTACGCCGCGCCCTCCTCGGGCGTGATCTCCACCGTGCGCTCGGCGTGGTTGATCTGGCTGACCTTGCCCTGCAGCACGTCGACGCCCTTGAGCGCGCGGCGGTGCGGGGCGACGACGTTGCGGGGGTCGATCGAGCCCGCGGCCGCCTCGGGGAGGAACGGCGCGTACGTCATGTACGGGCGGGGGTCGACGACGACGATGGCCGCCTCGCGCTTGCCGAGACGCTTGCGCAGCCGGCGGGCGGTGTAGAGCCCGACCGTGCCGCCGCCGAGGATCACGACGCGCGGAACCTTGCGGGGCTTGGCCTTGACGACCGGCGGGTTCGAGGCGGCGTCGACCGGGGTCGAGACAGTCTTTGGCATACCTTTACGGTAGTGCCCACGGTCTACGAGCACCTCCCCGCGGGACGGTGATACTGCGCACAAACCCTGGATCCGGGCTGTGAGCCGCGTTACGCCGGGGCCACCGCGTTCGCCGCGATCACGCCCGAGTACCAGGCTGCACTGTCCTTGGGTGTGCGCTCCTGGGTGTCGAAGTCGACGTGCACGAGCCCCCACCGCTGCGTGAGCCCGCGCGCCCACTCGAAGTTGTCGAGCAGCGACCAGGCGTAGTACCCGCGCAGGTCCACGCCGGCATCGATGGCACGCGCCGCCTGCTGCAGGTGCTCGCGCAGGAACGTGATCCGTTCCGGGTCGGCGATAGCGCCCGGGTTCGTGTCGGGGATCCCGTTCTCGGTGATGAGCAGCGGCGGCGCGTCCGGGTAGTCCCGCTCGACGCGGATGAGCAGGTCGTACAGGCCCTCCGCGTGCACCTGCTGCCACGTCGCCTGCGACGACGGGTACAGCTGCACCCAGTTCCCGGTGTCGTCGATCGCCGCCACGCCGTAGTACTGGACGGCGAGCACGTCGCACGGGGTCGAGATCGTCGCGAGGTCGCCGTCCTTGACCAGCGCAGCGAACGCGGCCGGGTCGGCGTTCAGCTGACCGCTGCGCTCGCCGATCGCGTCGTCGGGGTAGGTGCCGAGCAGCACGGGGTCGAGGAACAGGCGGTTCTCGGACGCGTCGACGCGCAGCGCCTGCTTCTGCGCGTTGCGCACCGGGTAGACGGGCTGGAGGTTGAGCGCGATGCCGATGCCGCCCTTGGCACCCGAAGCCCGGAACGCCTGGACGGCGAGCCCGTGCGCGAGCAGCTGGTGGTGCACGGCGGCCGCACCCTGGTCCGGGTCGCCCGCGCCCGGCGCGTGCTCGGTCCCCGCGTAGCCGACGAATGCCGTGGTCTTGGGCTCGTTGATGGTCAACCACGTGGCGTCGACATCGCCCAGCGCGTCGAACATGACCGCCGCGTAGTCGGCGAACCGGCTCGCGGTGTCCCTGTTGGTCCACCCGCCGGCGTCCTGCAGCGGCTGCGGCAGGTCCCAGTGGTAGAGCGTGATCGCGGGCTTGATGCCGCGCTCGACGAGGCCGTCGACGAGCCGGCGGTAGAAGTCGACGCCCTTCTGGTTGGTCGCTCCGCTCCCCGTCGGGACGATGCGCGGCCACGCGACGGAGAACCGGTACGCGGCCAGCCCGAGGCTCGACATCAGGTCCAGGTCGGACTCCCACCGGCGGTAGTGGTCAGCCGCGGGGTCGCCCGTGGAGGCGTCGTCGATGTGCCCGGGGACCGCGGCGAACGTGTCCCAGATGGACGGGCCGCGGCCGTCGGCGGTCGTCGATCCCTCGACCTGGAACGCCGACGTCGCGGAGCCCCACACGAATCCCTTCGGGAACGCCATCGGCTCGGCGGGCGGGGCCCACGGGCCGCTGGGAGTGGGAGTCGGGGTGGCGGTCGGGTGCGGCTGCGGCTCGCTCGTGCACGCGGCGAGGAACCCCAGCGCCGCCAGGCCCGCGCCGAGCTGCAGGACGGTGCGGCGGTCGAAGGACGGACCGTCGGGGATGCGTGCGGGCAC
>JBCECL010000131.1:2228-3383 GCA_039207135.1 Brevundimonas sp. | reverse complement strand
CGGGCTCGACGAACGGGAGCAGCCGGGTGGCCGAGACCGGCGCGCCGAGCCGCTCGAACGCTCCCTGCAGGATCCCGAGATGCGCACCGCACACCACGTCGCGGTGCGCCTCCGCGAGGTCCCGGAACGGGCAGTGCAGCAGCTCGATCTGGCTGCCGTCGTCGGACACCCGAGGCTTGAACCCGCTGTCCGAGAGCAGCTGCACCACGGACTCGACGGCCGCGGGCTCGTCGAGAGGCTCAGCAGGCGACTCCACCCGCGGACCGGCCCAGGCCTGGCCCGCGGTGACGGCGTCGCTGCCCGGCGCGGCGCTGGTCCGCGCGAGGTGGACCGTCAGCATCTCGGCCAGCATCCGGTAGTTGCTGCCGTCGTCGGTGGCCGACGACGTGGCCGTCGCCGTGTAGACGGTCCTCGGGCGGCCGGGTCCGTCGGGCTGGAGGGACTGGCTCGTGACGTATCCCGCACCGATGAGGACGTCGAGGTGCGAACGGACCGTGTTCGGGTGCAGGCCGATCACGGCGGCCAGATCGTCGACCCCGAGCGGCTCGGCACGCTGGCGCAGGACGTCGAGCATCGCCGTCCTGCTCGTGCTCGCGAGCACCTCGTGAGGACTGCGGACGCGGGATCGACTCGCCACGCGGCTAGTTTTCACTACGTGCGTAGTAAAAAACCATCCCGCCGGGTGTGATCCGCGCCACGCGGCACCCTGGCCTACTCCTCGATCGCCGCGCCGAGCGAGCGCAGGTGCTGCCGGAAGGTGAGCGGCTCGCTGGCCCGGGCGGCGAGGTACGCGTCGAACCGCGTCTGCTCTCGCAGGGTCGTCCCGAGCAGCATCCGCGCCGCCTGGTGCCGCTCGACGTCCCGGATCCGCGCCGCGGTCTCGGCGATCTCCTGCGCCCGCACCAGCGGGAGGAAGACGACGCCGTCGTCGTCGGCCAGCACGAGGTCGTCGCTCGTCACCGTGTGCGGGCCGCAGGCAGCCCAGTCCAGCGCGTCGTCGGGCTGAGGGTCGAGGCGCTCCGGCCCGTTCGGGTACGCGCCGGTGCTCACCACAGGGAGTCCGATGGTGCGCAGCTGCGCGGTGTCGCGGTGCTGGCCCCAGATGACGATGGCGGCCAGTCCCGCTCGCGCGGCCTCGAGCGCGACGAGGTCGCC
>JBCECL010000131.1:0-2128 GCA_039207135.1 Brevundimonas sp. | reverse complement strand
GTCGGCGCCTCCCAGTCGAGCATCTCGCCCGCGACGAACGTGCCCGGCAGCCGGGTCAGCATGAGAGACGGGTCGACCTCGGACCACTCGATGCCCCCGGCGGTCGAGATCGCGCGCTCGATCGGCATCGTCCCTTCCACCCGCACCGGGACGGCCTTGACCAGCGCGGCGACGGCCGCCGGGTCGGAGGGCAGCGGGCCGACCTCGCGCAGCAGGCCGCTCGCGACGGGGTCGAGGTTCAGCGAGCGCCGGAGCCAGGATGCCGTCGAGTCCTTGGGCCGTCGTCGGGCGAGGCGCTCCGCGAGCTGGGCCGTGGTGCTCGACGGCCGCAGGTCCACCTCGACGACGGCCTGGCCCGACGCCAGCGCGGCGCGGATCGCCGCGCCGAGCGCGTACACGGGCCCGCCCTCGAGCCCGCTCCGCGTGACCATCGCGTCTCCGCGCACGGTCCGCCCGCCGACCGACAGCTCGACGTGCTTGAGCGGCACCCCCTGGAACCGGTGGGCGAACGTCTCGCTCCAGCCGACCCGCACGCCCACGTTCGCGGGCTCCAGCGCGCTGACGGCCACACCGCGCCCGACGAACGCGTCGACCCACCCGCCGTCGGACCCGAGCCGCGGCCACGACGCGCCGCCGAGCGCGAAGACCGTCGCGTCCGCGGTCCGCACCGCGACGGTCCCGTCCGCGTCGACGAACCGCAGCGCGTCGCCCTCCCAGCCGTCCCACCGGTGCCGCGTCTCGATGGTGACGCCGAGCTCGGCGAGCCGCGCCAGCCACGCGCGCACCAGCGGGATCGCGCGGAACGCCTGCGGGAACACCCGCCCGCTCGATCCGACGAACGTCGGCTCACCGAGCCCCGCGCACCACGCGCGCAGGTCGTCGGGACCGAACACCTCGAGCATGGGCGCGAGCCGATCGGCCGACGACCCGTAGCGCGACAGGAACGGTTCGCGGTCCTCGGAGTGCGTGATGTTGAGCCCGCCGTGCCCCGCGAGCAGGAACTTGCGTGCCACCGAGGGCATCCGGTCGTAGACGCTGACGGCGACGCCGGCGCGGGCGAGCTCCTCGGCCGCGATCAGCCCCGCCGGGCCGCCACCGACCACGATCGCGGTCGACGTCGCAGCGGAGGGTGGCACCGTCCGAACGTAGCCGACTATCCGATCCGCTCGCGGATGGTCTCCAGGTCGTCGGGCGTGAGCACACCGGCTGGAAGCACCCAGAACATCGGGCCGTGGCGCAGCCGGAACAGCACGAGCTGCCCGTGCGACTCGATCCGCTCGAACGAGGAGTACGGCACCTCGACGTGGACCGTCGTGCGCGTGATCGCGAGGGTGTCGCCACCGATGGTGACCACGACCCGACTTCCCGGCGGCTGCTGCCGCAGAGCGCCGCGCCACGCGGCGATGTAGACGACCACGGGCACCGCGACCAGCGCGACGACGACGGTGCGGGCGGCGCCGTCGTCGAGCAGCGCGCCGGTCACGAGATATCCCACGACCGCGACCGCGAGCAGGATGAGCAGTCGCCGCGGCGCGAGGAAACTCTTCTGGACGAGCACCCACGCGAGCTGTCGCGGGTACCTCGCGTCGGCCGTGAACTCGCGCGTGATGCCGTCGACCTTGCCGGGCGGCGCGGCGGGAACGGGCGATGCGGTAGGCGCGGGCGGTGCAGCCGGGATGGGTGGTGCGGTCGAGGTGCTCGGCGCGGGCTGCGCGTAAGCGTTCGTGACGCGCGCCCGCAGGTCAGCGAGCCCATCGGGCGGCAGGGCAGCGAGCGGGAATCCCACGGGTCGCTGACCCCGCCGGCGCAGCACGACGAACCCGCACCGGACGAGCACCTGCCGTACAGCGACATAGGGGATCTCGACTTGCGCGCTCGGGTCCTGCAGGAGCAGCGAATGTGGTGCGAGAGCGACCCGGATCGTCGGATTCGCGGACCGTGCCATCAAGCGGGCAGTCTGTCGGCGCGCGGGGAGATAGCGCGCGAGCGCGATCACCACCAGGCAGCCCACCATGACGGCGAAGGGGCCCCACCCGTCCTCACCGCCGAGCGCGGTGAGCAGTGCGGTCACGACGAGGAGCACCCCGAGCGACACCGAGAGCGGCCGCCGCAGCTCGTACACGAGCGA
>JBCECL010000130.1:2333-3450 GCA_039207135.1 Brevundimonas sp. | reverse complement strand
GCCGTCTCGACCTCGGCCACCACCTGGTTCAGCTCCACGACGTCCCCGGGCGCGACCAGCCACTCCACGAGGTCGGACTCGGTGAGCCCCTCGCCCAGATCCGGCAGCGTCACGGTCTGCACCCCAGCCACGACGGTGCTCATGACGCCCTCCACTCGCTCAGGGAGTGCGGTCTGCCGACCACGCCGTCGATCGCGTCCAGCAGCCGGTCGAGGTCGGGCAGGAAGTGCTCCTCGACCTTGGCCGGCGGGTAAGGCGTGTCGAAGCCGGTCACGCGGGCGACCGGCGCGCGCAGCACGTCCCAGCACCGCTCGGTGATGCTCGCCGCGATCTCCGCGCCGAGCCCGCCGGTGCGCTGGGCCTCGTGCGTGACCACGAGCCGGCCGGTCTTGCGGACCGACGCCTCGAGCGTGTCGAGGTCGAGCGGTGAGAGCGACCGGAGGTCGACGACCTCGACCGACAGCCCGTCGTCGAGCGCGGCGACGGCCGCGTCGCGTGCGGTCAGGACGAGCGGGCCGTACGCCGCGAGGGTCACGTCGGTGCCCTCGACGACGACGCGCGCGCGGTCCAGCGGGAGGGCCCCGTCGAGCGACTCGTCGACCTCGTCCTTGACCCAGTAGCGCCGCTTGGGCTCGAGGAAGATGACCGGGTCGTCGCACGCGATCGCCTGGCGGATCATCGTGTGCGCGTCCTGCGGGCCGCCGCACGTCACGACCCGCAGGCCGGGGGTGTGCGCGAAGTACGCCTCGGGCGACTCGGAGTGGTGCTCGACCGCGCCGATCCCGCCGCCGTACGGGATGCGCACGGTGATCGGCATCCGGATGGCGCCGCCGGTGCGGTAGTGCAGCCGGGACACCTGCGTGACGATCTGGTCGACGGCCGGGAAGGAGAAGCCGTCGAACTGGATCTCCACGACGGGCCGGAAGCCCCGGTACGCCAGCCCGACCGCGACGCCGAGGATGCCCGACTCCGCGAGCGGCGAGTCCATGACGCGGTCGCCGAAGTCGCGCTGCAGCCCGTCGGTCACGCGGAACACGCCGCCGAGCTGGCCGATGTCCTCGCCGAGCAGCACGACCGTCGGGTCGTCCTCCAGGGCGCGCCGCAGGCCCGAGCCGAG
>JBCECL010000130.1:0-2233 GCA_039207135.1 Brevundimonas sp. | reverse complement strand
TCGGTGAGCGCGCCGCTGGACTCGAGCAGCCGCTCGATCCGAACGATCGGGTCTCGCGACTCCCACGAGGCCTCGACCGTCGCGTCGACGTAGCGCCGCGGGTCGTCGGACGTCGTGTGCGGGCCGCGGCGGTACGTCACGGCCTCGACGAAGGTGGGCCCGCCGCCGCTGCGCGCGCGGTCGAGCGCGACGCGGGTCGCGGCCGTGACCGCGAGCACGTCGTTGCCGTCGACGCGCAGGCTCGGGATGCCGTAGCCGGGAGCGCGGTCCGCGAGCGGGCGCTGGGCCTGCAGCCCGACCGGCTCCGAGATGGCCCACTGGTTGTTCTGGCAGAAGAAGATGACCGGCGCCGAGAACGACGCCGCGAAGACCATCGCCTCGTGCAGGTCGCCCTTGCTCGTCGCGCCGTCGCCGAAGTACGCGATCGCGGCCGAGTCGACGCCGTCCTTCTGGCAGCCGAGCGCGTAGCCGACGGCGTGCAGGGTCTGGGCGGCGATCATCACCTGCGGCGTGGCCATGCCGATCGCGCGCGGGTCCCAGCCCGACTGCGCGGTGCCGCGCCACACGCGCACGAGGTCGGTGGGGGAGGCGCCGCGGCAGTACGCGACGCCGTTCTCGCGGTAGCTGGTGAAGACGAAGTCGTCGGTGCGCAGCGCGCGGGCGGAGCCGATCTGCGCGGCCTCCTGCCCCAGCAGCGGCGGCCAGAGGCCGAGCTCGCCCTGGCGCTGCAGCGCGACGGCCTCCACGTCGAACCGGCGCGCGACGACCATGTCCTCGTACAGGCCGAGGAGTGCCTCGTCGTCGATGTCCGCGACCCAGGGGTCGTGCACCGGGTCGGCGTGCCGGACGCCGTCGGGGGAGACGAGCTGCAGGAGCTCGGGAGTGGGCGGCTGGTCCGGCTGTGGGACTGCCGTGGCGCGCGCCGAGCGCGGCGTTCCACTGCTTCCTGCTGTGGTCCGGGCATGGCCGGATGACACATCTGAACGCAACATGTTTCGCTCCGTCGTTGGCGGAGCCGGCGCTCTTGTGAAGCTGTGGCCCCTTTGCCTGATGTTCTCCTCAGGCTACGTCCACAAGGGACCTAGTACCTATGTCGGGCGCGCTTCGGCGGGTCGGGACGCGCCAGGTTCACCCACGTGGGCGGCCGAGCGAGGCCAGCGCCATCTCCTCCAGGAGGGCCCGCATCCGCGCCGCGCTGAGGCCGCGCGCGCTGAACGGCGTCGAGTTGAGCAGGCCGAACGTCGCCTGGGCGCGCAGCCGCAGCTCGGCGCGCTCGGTCGCGGGGGCCAGCCGGGACAGGACGGCGACCCAGAGGTCGACGTACGTGCGCTGCAGCTCGCGCACCGTCTTCTGCTGGTCCGGCGGGAGCGCCTCGAGGTCGCGGTCCTGCACGCGGATGACGTCGGGCTCGGTGAGCGCGAAGTCGGTGTGGAAGGCGATGAGTGACCGCAGCGCCGCATCGTCGTCGGGGGCCTCGTCGACGACCCGTCGCCCGCCCCGGAGCAGGCGTTCGCTCGCGTCGACCAGGAGCGCGACGATGACCGCCTGCTTGCTCGAGAAGTGCCGGTAGACGGCCGGCCCGCTGATGCCCACGGCCGAGCCCAGGTCCTCGAGCGAGACGCCCTCGAACCCGCGACGAGCGAACAGGTGCGCCGCCGCCTGCAGCAGGGCGACCCGGCGCTCTGCCTTGGCGCGCCCGCGTGGGGTTGCGGGGGGTTCGCCGACGAGCGCGTCGGAGGTCTGCTGCGCCATCGCCCCTCCGGTCTCGACTCGCCGATCGCCAGGTCGCCGTGGACAACGGCGTGGTCGCACCCTATCGTGATTTCAGTTAACGCTCATTAACTCAAGTCCAGCCCGAAGGGGTGTCGATGTCGACCCTCGTCTCCACGGCAGAGCCGGCGTCGCCGGCGTTCGCGGCGAACGACGCGGCGCAGCGCGCGCTCGTCGACGAGCTCCGCACCCGGCTGCGCACCGCGGCCGCGGGCGGCCCGCAAGCCGCGCGCGAGCGGCACGTCGCACGCGGCAAGCTCCTGCCGCGCGAGCGGGTCGAGCTGCTGCTAGACGACGGAAGCCCGTTCCTGGAGATCGCGCCGCTCGCGGCCCTCGACGTCTACGAGGACGACACCCCGGGCGCCGGGCTCATCACCGGGATCGGGCTCGTCGCGGGGCGGCACGTCATGGTGATCTGCAACGAGGCCACCGTGAAGGGCGGCACGTTCTACCCGATCAGCGT
>JBCECL010000129.1:1962-3483 GCA_039207135.1 Brevundimonas sp. | reverse complement strand
GCCGACAACCTTCACGCCTTGTGCAAGCGACATCACCAAGCCAAGACGGCGAAGGTTTGGAACGTCCGCCGCGACAAGGCCACCGGCAACACGATCTGGACGAGCCCGCTCGGCATCACCTACTCACGGTCACCCATTCCGGTCCTCGTGGCGCCGAGCGTGTGGGAGCACCGACGCCCACGGTCGGACCTCGCCGAGCCGCCACCCTTCTGACGCTGGCGGTTACGCGCTTTCGCGCTTCGTGACCCGCGCTTCGTGACTCGGTTGGACCGGGCCGACGCTTGCACTGGAGCGCGCCTGCGTCACGGAGGGTCAGCGCTTTCCTGTTGTCCCGCTCCGCGTGTCGCGCTCCGCGTGTCGCGCTTCGCGCGCTTCCGCCCGTCCGCGCGTGCGCATCTCCTTCGAGCCGCACGTCTGCGATCTGAGTGTCCGCCCGTCAGCGGCTCGCGTTCGCGAGCGCGAGAGCAGATCCGGCGATGCGTGCTGCGGCGTCGACGTCGGCCATGAGCGTGTCGGTCGCCTCGACGGTCCAGCCGGCTGCCCGAAGCGGGTCGACGACGGCCGAGTCGGCCGCGTCGACCAGCCAGGCGTCGAGGATCCCGCCGTCCGCGCGACGCCCGTAGTGCTCGGCGACGGCTCGGGCGCTGGTCTCGACGCCGATCGCGTCGAGGCACGCGTCGGCCATGCCGCGTACCGGCGAGCCCGCGACGATCGGGCTCACTCCCACGACCGGGCCTGGACGGGAGCGCATGGCGTCGCGGACCCCGGGGATCGCGAGAATCGTGCCGACGGACACCACCGGGTTCGACGGCGGCAGCACGACGACGTCCGCTTCGGTGACGGCTTCGAGCACGCCGGGAGCTGCCGTGGCGCCGTCGAGACCGACCTGCACGAACCCGGAAGCCGGCAGCCCGGCGCGGTGACGGACCCACCACTCCTCGAAGTGCATGAGGCCCTGGGCGGTCTGCACGTGGGTCTCGACCTCGTCGTCGGTGGCAGGTAGCAGTCGCACGCCGGGCTGCCAGCGCTCGCACAGCACCCGCGTCACCTCGGACAGCGGGTGCCCGGCGCGCAGCAGCTCGGTGCGAGCGAGATGCGTCGCGAGGTCGAGGTCGCCGAGCGTGAACCACTCCCACCCGAGGCCGTACGCGGCGAGGTCGTCGCTCGTGCGTCGGGACTCGTCGCGACGGCCCCAGCCCTGGTCCTCGTGCACCGCGCCGCCGAGCGTGTACATGAGCGTGTCGAGGTCGGGGCACACACGGACGCCGTGCAGCCACATGTCGTCGCCGGTGTTGGCGATCACGGTCACGTCGCCGGCCTCGCCACCTGATTGGGCGAGGTGCTGCAGGAGTCCTCGCGTGAATCGTGCGCCGCCGACGCCTCCCGACAAGACCGTGACCTTCATCGACCCTCCTGGGTGCTCGTTGCGATGGGCGGCCTGGTCGCCGTGGACCTCGGCGTCCGGTCCGACGTGGGCGTGGGGGCTGCTGTGCCCGGCGTGCGTGTGGGGCTCGCCGCGCC
>JBCECL010000129.1:0-1862 GCA_039207135.1 Brevundimonas sp. | reverse complement strand
CCGACGTGGGCGTGGGGGCTGCTGTGCCCGGCGTGCGTGTGGGGCTCGCCGCGCCCGACGTGGGCATCGGGGTTGCTGCGACCGACAGGCTCGCGGGAGCCGCGTCGACACGGGGCGTCGTGGCCGGCCGGGTCTCCTCGTGGAACGCGATCACGGGTCGGCCCGACCGCGGGTGGGTGAGCACGTCGGCCTCGACGCGGTAGACGTCCCGGATCAAGGCGGGCGTCAGGACGTCGGCTGGATGGCCCGCCGCGACGAGGTGGCCGCCCGACAGGACGAGCACGTGCTCGCAGAACGCGGCGGCCAGGTTGAGGTCGTGCAGCGCGGCGACGCTCGTGATGGCGAGGTCGCGGACGAACGCGAGCAACGAGAGCTGCGCGCTGACGTCGAGGTGGTTCGTCGGCTCGTCGAGCAGCAGGAGGCTGGGCTCCTGCGCAAGTGCGCGCGCGATGTGCACGCGCTGACGCTCGCCGCCGGACAGCGTCGCCCACGACCGATCGGCGAGCTCCAGCGCCTGGGCCGCCTCGAGCGCCCTATCCACGGCACCGCCGTCGTCGTCGAGACCCCACAGCGTCCGGTACGGGATGCGGCCGAGCGTCACGACCTCGCGAACCGTGAGGGGGACCGTCGACGAGGACTCCTGCTCGACGAGTGCGATCTGGCGCGCCCGCGCGCGGCGCCCCAACGAGTGGACGGGGGAGTCGTCGACGAGAACGGCACCCGCGTCGGGAACGAGCAGGCCTGCTACGAGACGCAGGAGGGTGGTCTTGCCGGCGCCGTTTGGTCCGAGCAGCCCGGTCAGGCGGCCCGACGGGGGCGTCGCGTCGACGCCGTCGACCACCCACCGCCCACCGAGCCGCGTGCCGACGGCGGCGATGCTTAGCTCCATGCCGCCCCCTGACGCCGACGGAGCAGCACGGCGAACACCGGGACGCCGATGAGCGCGGTGACGATGCCGACCGGAAGCTCGCGGGGGTCGAACACGGTCCGCGC
This sequence comes from Brevundimonas sp., assembly GCA_039207135.1. Classification (GTDB taxonomy): domain Bacteria; phylum Actinomycetota; class Actinomycetes; order Actinomycetales; family Cellulomonadaceae; genus Cellulomonas. The sequence continues at coordinate 869 of JBCECL010000129.1, read as the reverse complement.
CAACGTGTCCGCCCAGACCAGGAAGATCGCGCCGGCCAGCGCGGTCAGGGGCAGCAGCCGCCGGTGCGCGGGGCCGGTCAACGACACGACCGCGTGCGGAAGCACCAGTCCGACGAAGCCGATCGCGCCGCTGACGGCCACCATCGCCCCGGTCAGCAGCGCGACGAGGGTCATGAGCGTCCACCGCGTGCGGTCGACGTCGATGCCGAGCGCGCCCGCCGCCGTGTCGCCGAACGCGAACGCGTCGAGCCGTACCGCCTGCCCGAGCAGCACGCCGCCGACGATCGTCACCGCCGCACCCGCGATCGCGACCGACTCCCACGTCGAGCCCGCCAACGAGCCGAGCAGCCAGGACAGGATCTCGCGGTACGAGTCGCCGGTCGCGGTCCAGAAGATCACCAGCGAGGTGCCCGCAGCGCACAGCTGTGACACCGCGAGCCCGGCCAGCACGGTCCGGCTCGGGGTCAGCGCACCGCCGGTGCGCGCGAGGGCGAACGTCGCGACGAGCGCGATCAGCGCCCCGGCGAACGCCGCGACGGGCAGCAGCAGGGACACCCCGACGATGAGCACGGCCACCGCGCCGAGGGAGGCGCCCGACGACAGGCCGAGCAGGTAGGGGTCGGCGAGCGGGTTGCGCGTGAGCGACTGCATCACGGCGCCGGACAGGGCGAGACCGGCGCCGACGGCCGCCGCCGTCAGGACGCGCGGCAACCGCAGCTCCCACACGATCGCGTCGTGCAGCCGCGGGACGGGGGCGACATCGAGCCCCAGGTGCCCGCCGATGCTGCGTGCGACCTCGCCGACGCCCAGACCCGCGGGCCCGATCGCGACGGCGACGAGCACGGTCACGACGAGCGCGACGACACCGA
>JBCECL010000128.1:0-3553 GCA_039207135.1 Brevundimonas sp. | reverse complement strand
ACCACGCGCGTCGTGCGCAGCCGGCTGCGGCACCTCGTGCCCGCGGCGCGGGGCTGAATGCTCGGCTCCGCGGACACCACGTCAGACGACCACCTCGCCAGGCTCCACGCGGCATCTCAGCCCTGTTCGCGCCCTGGCAGAGGCGCGCCCCGCAGGAATGCTCCGTACGTCTCCCGGACGTCGTCCTCCACGACCGTGGACGCAGGGCCGTAGCGCGTGTCCGTGCGGTCGCGCTTTGGCCCGGACAGCCAGAACTCCTCGCCGGTCGCCACGTCGTAGAAGTTGCTGTCGAAGCTCTGGAACCGCCGCAGCTCGCGTCCGTGGAAACGTGCGGTGTTCCAGGAGCGGTTGAAATCGACCCAGCAGATCCAGGACGGACCACGATCGATGTCGAAGCCCGTCTTGAGCTGCACGAACATGATCCGCCGTGCCATGAATCCCCCTACTCGCCGCCACGAACGACGCTCGTCGTCCGACGGCCGATCCGCTACCGCGCGCGGACCCGGTTGTTCCGGGCGTTGTGCTCGAGCTCGACCATGCCGAGTTCCTCGAGCAGGGGCGGCAGGTACATGCCGAACCGACCCCGATAACCCTTGTGCAGGCCGTACCAGCCGCCAACCGGATTCTCCGGATCACGGCCCCACGCCTCGACGCTCCCGTCCTTCGCGGGCTTCTGCTCGTCCGCCGCGCCGAGGTCGACCCAGTCGCCGCGTGCGACGAGCATCGCGTGCAGGTCCTCGATCGCGCGCAGGTGATACCGCAACGTCGTCGTCCCGACGACGCACACGAGCGCCGGCGGGTCAGTGTCCGGGTCGCGGTACATCGAGTACTCCGACGTGCCGGGCGCGGTGCGCAGCACCCATGGGTCCGCAGCGGTTCCCTCGGCCATCTGGCTCACCCTCCCGGTCGCCGGCACGTCCGGGTTCGCCGGGCCTACGCGATCAGCGTGCACCCCGCGCCGCCGGTCGGCGCGGCGAGCCTGGCCACGCGCCGTGGAGGGCAAGAGGGCTCAGGTGACCTCGAGCTGGAGGTAGCCAGTCCCGGACTCTGTCCGGCGCAACTCGATCGTCCAGCAGCCAGCGACGGGAAAGGTCACACCGAACCCCCACTCGTCACCGGCACCGCCAAAGTTGCTCGATCCGTGGGCTTCAGGCCCCCAATCGGGGTCCCACTCGCGTCCGTCGGGATCTATCGCGGACACCGCCAGGTCCCCGTTGCCGGCCATCCGAAGGATGAACTTGACCTGTTCCCCGACCCGCACCGGCCCCGAGCTGCTCCGCTCGGCGAGCGCCGATACCGAGGTCCCGTCGACCGAGCCGCCGGGGAGCGTGCCGTCGGCGTTGATCGACGTCGGCGTGCATGTCATCGTCGCCGCGGCCGCCCGGTGCGCGGCGTCGCCGGTACACCCGCTGCCCGCCGCAACCGCGAGCACCACGGCTGAGGCCGCGAACAGCTTGCGCACGCGAGCAGTCCAGCACGTGCCGTCAGGACCGTCCAGGACCTGAGTCGACCCGTCACACGTCGAAGCGGAACTCCACGGGCTCTAGCTCGACCATCCGGTCGTCGACCCCGACCCGCTCGACCTGGAGAACGAGCCACGACTGCCGGACATCGGGAATCCCGAAGTACTCGAACTCATAGGCTCCGACGCTGTGAAGGGTGCCCGCCTGCCGGACTACCGACCCGATCGCCGGAAGTGACTCGTCGGCGGTCGACGCTTCCCAGAGCAGCCTGCACCGATCTGCCGCGATCACGCTCTCCACGAGGCCGTTGTGGTAGTCGACGCGGGACCACGTGGTCGCGCCATCCACGACGACCCGATCCACGGCGCTCGCGTCAGGAGCAGGGTAGAGCCGAAGCGCGAGGTCCTTCACGATCTTCCCGGCGACGGGGTCCGCGACCTCCCCGTCAGCGATCATCCATCCAGAGATGATGGCGCGCACCGGCCACTCCCTTCCGAGGCGGAGAACTGGCGCGTGGGGCTCGTTCGTCGGCGAAGTCGTCGAAGGATCCGACAGCAGGTCAACGCCTGCTGTCCATTGAGACGTTTCCAGCGGAAGTCCACCACGTCGACGCCAACGGGCATCCTCACCGTGCCGTCAGCCAGCGCATCTTGTTCCAGTCCAGGCGCCGCGACCACGTGAGCCAAGCGAGCACGCCGGCCGCGACGGTTCCGATGGCGAGGGCCCCGGGGAGCATGAAATCAGGGCCGACCCGTTCATCGGCGATGGTGCTGGGGTCGTGCGGGTCGTACAGGACGACGGGTGTGTCGCCGATGTGCGGGCGTGGACTCCACTCGTAGTTCGAGACCTTCACCGTCTGCTCCCGGCCGGCCTCGTCGACGAAACGGACCATGACAAAGCTGTTGTCCGACCGTCCAATCCCCTGGTGGACGTCCACGACGACGGCTCTCGCGAGCACGCCACGCTCCTGCAGGGCGTGCGCCTCGCTGTAGGACATCCACGTCCCGAACAACGCTCCTGCGGCGATCAGGAGGAGCAGCGTCGTCGCTCCCTTCGCACTGTTCGCCCAGTCGGCGAATCCTCGGCGTCGCCGCCTGGAGGGCTTTCGGGGCGGTGGCGGAAGGGCTCCTCCGAAGCGAGGTCCACGGCGCTTCATGTCGTGGGCTCGCTCGGGACGACCGGCATCGTGTCTCCGGCTCGCATCACGGATCCTTCTGAAGGGCCAAGGGTTGCCGACCGCGTCTCAGAGACGTCAGAGAACAGCCGTCCCGCGGTCAGACGTTGAAGCGGAACTCCACCACGTCGCCATCGCCCATCACGTAGTCCTTGCCCTCGATCCGCGCCTTGCCCGCAGCACGCGCGGCGGCGACGGACCCGGCAGCGACGAGGTCGTCGAACGAGATGACCTCCGCCTTGATGAAGCCCTTCTGGAAGTCCGTGTGGATCACGCCGGCGGCCTGCGGGGCGGTCCAGCCCTGGCGGATCGTCCAGGCGCGGGCCTCCTTCGGGCCGGCCGTCAGGTAGGACTGCAGGCCGAGCGTGTGGTAGCCGGCGCGGGCGAGCTGGTCGAGGCCAGCCTCGTCCTGGCCGTTCTCGGCGAGCATCTCGCGGGCCTCGTCGGGCTCGAGCTCGACGAGCTCCGACTCGAACTTGGCGTCGAGGAAGATCGCGTCGGCCGGGGCGACGAGCGCGCGCAGCTCGTCCTGGAACGCGGTGTCGGCCAGGCCGGCGTCGTCGGTGTTGAAGACGTAGATGAACGGCTTGCTCGTCATGAGCTGCAGCTCGTCGAGGTGCTCGATCGTCTTGCCGCTGCGCGACAGCGGCACGCCGGTCTCGAGGATCGCGAACGCCTCCTGCGCGGCGGCGAGCAGGCCCGCGTCGGCCTTCTTGGTGCGGACCTCCTTCTCGAGGCGGGGAATCGCCTTCTCGAGGGTCTGCAGGTCCGCGAGGATCAGCTCGGTGTTGATGACCTCGATGTCGTCCTTGGGGTCGACAGCGCCGGCCACGTGGACCACGTCGGGGTCCGCGAAGGCGCGCGTGACCTGGCAGATCGCGTCGGCCTCGCGGATGTTCGCGAGGAACTTGTTGCC
>JBCECL010000127.1:0-3689 GCA_039207135.1 Brevundimonas sp. | reverse complement strand
GGCATCGGCTACCTGCACACCGGCATCGAGAAGAACATGGAGTTCCGCACCTGGACCCAGGGCGTGACCTTCTGCACGCGCATGGACTACGTCGCGCCGCTGTTCCAGGAGGCCGCGTACTGCCTCGCGGTCGAGAAGCTGCTGGGCATCACCGACGACATCCCCGAGCGGGCGTCGGTCATCCGCGTGCTGATGATGGAGCTCAACCGCATCACGTCGCACCTGGTGTGCCTCGCCACCGGCGGCAACGAGCTGGGCGCGACGACGATCATGACCGTCGGCTTCACGGCCCGCGAGGAGATCCTGCGCATCTTCGAGCTGATCTCCGGGCTGCGCATGAACCACGCGTACATCCGCCCCGGCGGCGTCGCGCAGGACATCCCGACGGGTGCCGTGCAGGCGACCCGCGACGCGCTCGTCAACGTCAAGCACTACCTCGGCCAGCTCGAGGAGCTCATGCTGGCGAACCCGATCCTGCACCTGCGCCTCAAGAACGTCGGCTACCTCGGCCTGGCCGGCTGCATGGGCCTGGGCATCACGGGGCCGGTGCTGCGCAGCGCGGGCCTGCCCTACGACGTGCGCAAGGCGACGCCGTACTGCGGCTACGAGACGTACGACTTCGACGTGCCGACGGCCACCGACGCGGACTCCTGGGCCCGCGTGGTGCTGCGCATGGAGGAGATCCACCAGTCGGTGCGCATCGTCGAGCAGGCTCTCGACCGCCTGGAGAAGAACCCCGGCCCGGTGATGGTCGAGGACAAGAAGATCGCGTGGCCCGCGCAGCTGGCCATCGGCTCGGACGGCATGGGCAACTCGCTCGACCACATCCGCGAGATCATGGGCACCTCGATGGAGTCGCTCATCCACCACTTCAAGCTGGTGACCGAGGGCTTCCGCGTGCCGGCCGGCCAGGTGTTCCAGACCGTCGAGCACCCGCGCGGCGAGCTGGGCGTGCACCTGGTGTCCGACGGCGGCACCAAGCCGTACCGCGCGCACTTCCGGGACCCGAGCTTCAACAACCTGCAGGCGACGTCGATCATGTGCGAGGGCGGGCAGGTGGCCGACGTCGTCGTCGCCGTCGCGTCCCTCGACCCGGTGCTGGGAGGGGTGGACCGCTGATGTCCGTAGAGGCGGGACGCACCCCGGGGCAGACGCACCGCACCGCGTACGACGACGAGACGCACGCGCGGCTGGCCGCCGACGCGGCGGCGATCATCGCGCGCTACCCGCAGGACCGCTCGGCCCTGCTCCCGATGCTGCACCTCGTGCAGTCCGAGGACGGGTACGTGAGCCCCCGCGGCATCGCGTTCTGCGCGTCCACGCTGGGCCTGACCACGGCCGAGGTCTCGGCCGTCGCGACGTTCTACACGCAGTACAAGCGGCACCCCAACGGCGAGTACACCGTGGGCGTGTGCACCAACACGCTGTGCGCCGTGATGGGCGGCGACGCGATCTGGGAGCACCTCTCGGACCACCTGGGCGTCGGCCACGACGAGACGACCGAGGACGGCGCGATCACGCTCGAGCGCGTCGAGTGCAACGCCGCGTGCGACTACGCGCCCGTCGTGATGGTCAACTGGGAGTTCTTCGACAACCAGACCCCCGACTCGGCCGCCGCGCTCACCGACGCGCTCCGCGCGGGCGAGCAGGTCGCCCCGACGCGCGGTGCGGCGTCGGTCTGCTCGTTCAAGCAGATGTCGCGCGTGCTGGCCGGGTTCGACGACGGCCGGGCCGACGAGGGCGTCGGCGCCGGTGGGCCGACGATCGCCGGCACCGTGCTCGCACGCGAGAACGGCTGGGAGGCCCCGGCGCTCCCGGGCGACGGCTCCAAGGCCGGCGCGAAGCGTGCGGCCGGCCCGGGTGCGTCGCACGCGCCCAAGGTCGGCGCGAAGCAGTCGAGCGCCGAACGGCCCGCCACCACGGCCGCCGACAGCTCGGCCGCGCAGCAGGAGAAGAAGCAGGCTTCGACCGACGCGAAGGAGTCCTGATGGCCACCACCCTGGCGCCCGTGCTGAGCGCCATCTGGGACGCCGACCGCTCGTGGGCGCTCGACACCTACGAGGCGCACGGCGGCTACCGCGGCCTGCGCAAGGCGCTGACGATGCCCGCGGCCGACGTCGTGACCGCGGTCAAGGACTCCGGCCTGCGCGGACGCGGTGGCGCCGGGTTCCCGACGGGCATGAAGTGGGGCTTCCTGCCCGCGCCCGACGGCGGCCCGCGCTACCTCGTGGTCAACGCGGACGAGTCCGAGCCGGGGACCTGCAAGGACATCCCGCTCATGATGGCGAGCCCGCAGCACCTGATCGAGGGCGTGATCATCACGTCCTACGCGATCGGCTGCCACCACGCCTTCATCTACGTGCGCGGCGAGGTGCTGCACGTGTACCGCCGCCTGCTACGCGCGGTCGAGGAGGCCCGCGCGGCCGGCTACGTCGGCGAGAACATCCTGGGCTCGGGCTACGACCTCGAGATCACGGTCCACGCCGGCGCCGGCGCCTACATCTGCGGCGAGGAGACCGCGCTGCTCGACTCGCTCGAGGGCCTGCGCGGCCAGCCGCGGCTCAAGCCGCCGTTCCCCGCCGTCGCGGGTCTGTACGCACGGCCCACGGTCGTGAACAACGTCGAGTCGATCGCCTCGGTCCCCGGGATCATCGTCGGCGGTGCCGACTGGTTCAAGCAGATGGGCACCGAGCGGTCCACGGGCCACGGGCTCTTCAGCCTGTCCGGCCACGTGACCAACCCCGGCCAGTACGAGGCGCCGCTGGGCATCACGCTGCGCGAGCTGCTCGACATGGCCGGCGGGATGCGGGGCGGCCGGGCGCTGAAGTTCTGGACGCCGGGCGGCTCGTCGACCCCGATCTTCACCGCCGAGCACCTCGACGTCCCGCTCGACTACGAGTCGGTGGGTGCGGCGGGCTCCATGCTCGGCACGCGCGCGCTGCAGATCTTCGACGAGACCACGTCGGTGGTCCGCGCGGTGACGCGGTGGACCGAGTTCTACAAGCACGAGTCCTGCGGCAAGTGCACGCCGTGCCGCGAGGGCACGTTCTGGCTCGCCCAGGTGCTGCAGCGCATCGAGCGCGGCCAGGGCACGCCAGCGGACATCGACCTGCTGCTCGACCTGTGCGACAACATCCTGGGCCGTGCGTTCTGCGCCTTGGGCGACGGCGCGACGAGCCCCATCACGAGCGCCGTGCAGTACTTCCGCGAGGAGTTCGAGGCGGGCTGCCACACGCCCGCCGACGTGCTCTTCCCGCCTGAGCGCAGCGCGTTGTTCGACTACCGGCCGCGCAGCGGCTCTGCGCTGGCGGGAGCACACGCATGACGATCACGTCCGCAGCACCGACGACGCCCCTGGTCCCGGCCGCCCCGCCGGAGCCGGTCGCGACCGACGTCGAGCAGGTGTCCTTCACGATCGACGGCATCGAGACGTCGGCCCCCAAGGGCACGCTCGTCATCCGCGCCGCCGAGGAGCTCGGGATCCAGATCCCGCGCTTCTGCGACCACCCGCTGCTCGCACCCGCAGGCGCGTGCCGCCAGTGCCTGGTCGAGGTCTGGGCCCCGGGCCGCGACGGCAAGCTCGCCAAGATGCCCAAGCCGCAGGCGTCCTGCACGCTCGAGGCCACCCCGGGCATGGAGATCAAGACGCAGCACACCTCGCCCGAGGCGGACAAGGCGCAGCACGGCGT
>JBCECL010000126.1:0-3783 GCA_039207135.1 Brevundimonas sp. | reverse complement strand
CTACTACGAAGCCGTCGTCCGTCCCGAGCTCGAGCGCAGGTGGCCGGGCCTCTCGCATGCCGCGGGTCGGCTCGGGGCCGGGTCCGACGTGCTCGGGTTCGACGACGAGGTGTCGAGGGACCACGACTGGGGTCTGAGACTGACCATCGTCCTGGACACCGCGGACAGCAGCGGCGCGGCGACCCCCACGCCCGCGCAGGTCGTCGACGCGCTCGAGGAGAGCCTGCCGGACGAGTTCGGCGGCCACCCGACCCGGTTCGCGACGACGTGGGACCCGCGGGTCCGGCATCGGATCGACGTCATGACGATCGACGCCTTCCTCGACTCCCACACGGGAGTGCCGAACCCGCAAGGGCTGGACGCGCTCGGCTGGCTCGCCCTGACGGGGCAGGCGGCTCTCGAGGTCACGGCCGGGCCGCTGTTCTCGGACTCGTCGGGCTCCCTCACGCGAGCACGGCAACACCTCGCCGCGTACCCGGCGGACGTCCGTCTGCACGTGCTGGCGGCGGGCTGGTGGCGCATCGCCCAGGACATCCACCTGATCGGCCGCGCCGCCCAGGTGGGCGACGACGCGGGCGCGCGTGCGCTGACCGGCCGCCTGGGCGGGGTGGTGCTCCACCTGGCGTGCGTCGTCGCGGGGGTGTGGGCGCCGTACCCCAAGTGGCTGGGCACGGCGGTCTCCCGTCAGCCGGCGGTGTCGGCGGTCGTGCCCCTGCTGCGCCAAGCACTCGCTGCCGACGACTGGCAGGGGCGCCAAGAGATGCTCGGGCAGGCGCTGACGGAGCTGTACGAGGCGCAGCGGCGCGCCGGCCTGCCGGTCGTCGACGGCGGCCCGGTGCGACCGTTCTTCGACCGGCCGTTCCTCGGCGTCGACGACGCGGTCGTCGACGCCGTGCGCGCGCAGGTTCGGGATCCCCTCCTGCTCGGGCTGCCGGCCGGCATCGGCGCCATCGAGCAGTGGTGCGACGGTCCCGCGCTACTGATGGACACCCGCCGACGCCGGGCCCTCGTCCGTGCGGCGGTGGTGGACGGGACAGTGCTCGCCGAACTCTGATCTCAGGGAACGACGACGAGTCGCTCGGAGCCCTTGCGCGCCTCGGCCCACGCCTGCTCGACGTCGGCCAGGGCGACGGCACGCGCGCCGATGTCGAACGTGCCCGCGCTGACCTCCGCCACCAGGGACGGCAGCTCCTCCACGATGCTGCGCGGCGAGACCGAGCCCTGCCCGCTGCCGACGAGCTGAAGCCGCGTCGCGCGCAACGCTGCCGACGGGATCGGCGACTCCGGGCCGGCCACCGATCCGACCTGGACCCACGACAGCTGTTGGTCGTCGTCGACCCGCGCCGGGACGATGGCGTAGAGCGCGTCCGAGGTGGGCTGCCCCCAGAGGTAGTCGATGACCACGTCGACGTCCTTGCCCGCCTCGGCGAGACCGGACCTCGCCTGCCGCGGGTCGCCGCCGAGCTCGACGAGGGTGTCCGCACCGAGGCCGCTCAGGACGTCCGCAGCCCGGTCGAGGTTGCGACCGGCTGCTGCCACGTGGCTCGCGCCGAGGTGCTTGGCCACCTGCACGGCGATCCGCCCCGCGTTTCCGGTGGCGCCCAGGACGAGAACTCGCTGACCTTCCTCGAACGCGATGCGTCGACGTAGAGCGATCCACGACGACATCGCGGGGTTCATCGCCGCTGCGACCGCCACAGGATCGGTGCCGTCCGGCAGCTCGATGCTCCTGCGGAGGTCGACCACCGTCTTCTCGGCCATCGACCCGATGGCGGTGTCCGGCAGGACGAAGTAGCGCAGCGCGCCGTCTTCGGTGCGGCCCACGCCGTCGATCCCAGGGATCAGCGGGAGCTCGTCCGTGCTCGTGTAGTGCGACCCGTTCGCCTGTGAGAGGACCCGCGGGTGCAGCCCTGCGGCCACGACGTCGACGAGGACCTCGTGCGGCCCAGACGGGGCGGGGGTGGGGAACTCCTCGAAGGAGGGCGCCCTGTCGAACGACGACACCACTGCTGCGCGCACGGTCTTCTCCTCACGATCGGGGCGACCGTCCGGGCAGCCCTCATTTGATTCGCACTACGAATCAAAGTAGTTGGCGAACCGAACCTTTGCAACTAGGGTCTCGCCCCATGGAACCGTCATCGCACGGGCGTGCCGACCCGTCCGTGACCCCCGACGCGCTCATGGACACCCTCGCCCAGGTGTCGTTCGCATTCACTGCGGAGCTCAGCAAGGTGGGCTCGCGCAGCGACCTGTCGTTGACCCAGCTGCGCGCGCTCGCGATCCTGCACGATCGCCGCCTGCGGATGAGCGAGCTGGCGGACTACCTCGGCCTGGAGAAGTCGACGATGAGCGGCCTGATCGACCGGGCCGAGAAGCGTGGGCTGGTGCAGCGGGCGCCAGGCGACGGCGACCGTCGCGCGGTGGACGTGTTCCTCACCCCCGAGGGGACGGCACTGGCCGACCGTCTGCGGGGCGAGGTCAGGGCGTGGTTCCGGGGGCTGACCCAGGGGCTCTCCGCGAGCGATGAACGGCGCCTGCAGGAGCTGCTCGGGGTGCTGCTCGGCGCCTCCGGAAGTGCGCCGCCGGTGCCGGCCGTCGACCGGTGAAGCACGCTTCACGCCGAGTTGCCAGGTTGGAAACTCAAGGCTAGGTTTCCACTATGGAAACCGGACCTGATCTGCCGCCGTCCCCCGACGAGGCCCAGCGGATGCTCGACCAGCTGGCCCGTGACGAGCGTGCTGTTCGCTACCCGCCTCTGCCGCGGTGGTTCTTCCCTGTGATGGCGACCGTCGTCGCCGGGCTCGCGTTGGCTCAGCTTCTTCCGTCGAGCGACGCGCACAGGGCCACCCTCGCCCTGGGGGTGATCGCCCTCGTCGTCGCCTCGAGGTACTGGCTCAACCGGGAGGGGGTCTCCTGGGCGTCGGCGCGCTTCGCTGACACGCTCACCTTCCTGGCGGGCATCCTCGGGACGTTCGCCGTGTGCTGGGTGGTCTCGTCGACGACCGGCGCATGGTGGATCTGGATCGTCGGCGCACTGGTGGCAGGCGGCGTCGTGCTTCGCACGGGCCGCACCTACCGGAGGGAGTTCGGCCAGTGACCCCGGCCGTGCCTGTCTTCAACGAGGTGATCCACGCCCCGCAACGGCTCCGCATCTGCGCCATGCTGAGCGGCGCTCAGAAGCTCGAGTTCCGCCTGTTGCAGGAGCGGCTCGAACTGTCCAAGTCCGCGCTCAGCAAGCACCTGACGCTCCTGGTCGACGCCGGCTACGTCAGCCAGGACCGGACCCTGCAGAACTCCCGCAACCGACTCTGGCTCTCCCTGACGCCAGAAGGAGCCCGCGCCTACGCCGCCCACGTCGAGGCGCTCCAGCAGATCGTCGCCGCCCACGACACGTGACCCTGCGTGACCGAGCCCACGGGCCGGCAGGCCCCGATCGGCCGGCCGGGAACATTCCGCCCTCCGCGAAGGTTGAGCCCAACAGACTCAAGTTCGCGCAACCCGGCTTGCATCGTGTCAGACCTGGATGCAAGGTTGAGTGCAGCGGACTCAAGAGCGTCCAGAGCACCGAAGACGAAAGAGGGATCAACACATGGCACGAGCAGTCGGCATCGACCTGGGCACCACGAACTCGGTGGTCGCCGTCCTCGAGGGTGGCGAGCCCACCGTCATCGCCAACGCCGAGGGGTCGCGCACGACGCCGTCGGTGGTCGCGTTCTCGAAGACCGGCGAGGTCCTGGTCGGCGAGATCGCCAAGCGCCAGGCCGTCACCAACGTCGACCGCAC
>JBCECL010000125.1:0-3917 GCA_039207135.1 Brevundimonas sp. | reverse complement strand
AAGCGCAAGCTGCTCGAGAAGCAGAAGGAGGGCAAGAAGCGCATGAAGACCATCGGACGGGTCGACGTGCCGCAGGAGGCCTTCATCGCCGCGCTCTCGTCGGACGCCGGTGGCGGCAAGGACGCCAAGGACGCGAAGAAGAAGTAGCGCTCGTCACCGCCAGGTCTTGCGCACGGTCTTCGTCAGCGTCTTGCCGTCCGGCTGCCAGGTCCACGCGGACGTCGTCGTCACCTTCGTCTTGAGCGTCAGCGTGCCCTTGCAGTCCGCGCTACCGCCGCCCCACCCGGTCGTATCGGTGCCGCCGAACTCGAGGTCCTCGTAGTGCGACGGGGTGTAGCCCGGCGTGCCGAAGTTGACGTCCAGGCTGACCACGATGGGCACGTCGGACTTGGCCGTGAGCTGGTAGCCGTACGAGCACCCTGCCTTCTTCGCCTCGAGCACCGCCAGGTGAGCCGACGACGGGCCGAGACGCGGGTGCGCGGCCGTGCGGAACGGGTAGCCGTCGTAGGTGTTGAGCGGCTCCGACAGCAGGTTCACGAACGTGCCCGACGTCGTCAGAGCCCCGGTCCACATGCCCCCGAACCCGACCGCGGCGGCGTTCAGCGCCGGCGAGGTGATCTCGACGGCCGGCTGGTCGGTGTTCGGCCCCGGTAGGGCGACCCCTGTGTAGTGCGCGAACTGATCACCCGGCTCACCCCAGTAGATGACGCGGCCGTCGCGCAGCTTGGCCACCGCGCTCATGCCGCCCGCGTACAGGGCCGCGGCCGCAGGCAGCGCAGCGAAGCGCACGGGCTTGGTGATGACCGCGGAGTCTCCGTTCCACGGGATCATCGGCAGGAGCTGACCCGAGCGGCTGCCTTCGCCCCAGCCGTAGACGTCGCCGGCCGTGGTCAGCGCGTAGGCCGCGCCGCCGTTGAGCGCGACGCTCTTGACGGCCGTCCCGGTGAGCTTCTTGCGGGCGTGGGCCGACGAGATGGTCTCGAACTTCACCCAACCGCCGCCGGTCGGCGAGACGGACCCGTCGGGCTGGACGTAGCCGACCGACCACGTCCCCCACTGCAGGACCGCGCCGGACGTCGTTCGCGCGAGGAAGCGTTCGCCGTCGGTGGCGACCTGCGTGACGTGCGAGAGGCCGGCCAGCTTCTTCGCGTACGTGCTGCCGTTGCCCCACGCGTACACCGTGCCGTTCGCGGCGACCGCGACCGAGGCGGATCCGGCTGCGGCGATCGACGTGATCTTCGGCAGGCGCGCCACCTTCCGGGGCACGAAGGACACCGGTGTGTTGATCCGGGTGCACTTGCACGCGAGCAGCGTCGCCGGGTTTTCGATGCCGAGCTGACCCGAGTCGTTCGAGCCCCACGAGTACACCGTGCCGCTCGTCGTCAGGGCCAGGCCGTGGCTCGCACCCGCGGCGATCTGGGTGGCCTTGGGGACCCGGACCTGGACGCGGGACTTCGCGACGGTCGCGGTGGTCGTGCCGAGCTGGCCGACGCCGTTCTCGCCCCAGCCGCACACCGCACCGGATGCCGTCAGGACGAGCGCAAAGTCGCTACCCGCGGCGAGGTCCGTGAGCCTCGACGCCGGGCAGGCCCGCACGGCGGCCTTCGGGGGCTTGACCGTGACCTTGCGGGAGGTCGCGGTGACCGCCGCGCTCCGTGCCCTGGCGGTCACCCTCACCGAGACCTTGTGCCCCAGATCCGCGAAGGTCGGGACGTAGTAGCGGGGCTTGTAGACGGGGTTCTCGATCGTCCGGCCGTCGCGCAGCCACCTGTAGGTGAACGTGGCCTCCGGATCCGTCCACTTCCCGGGGCTCGCCGTGAGGGTGTAGCCCGGCATGGCGCTGCCGGTGAACGACGGCGGCGTGCGGTTCGCCAGCTTGATCGGCGGCGGCGCCTTCTTCACGGCGCCGGTCGCGGCCGATGTCCTGCTCACCTTCGTGTAGCCGGCCAGCGTGCCGGTCACCTTCACGGTGATCTTCGTGCCCTTGTCCGACGCGGTGAGCTTGTGCCGCTGCTTCGTCGCTCCCTTGATGGCCTTGCCCGACCGGTACCACTGGTACGTGAGCTTGACCCCGGTCGGCTTCCAGATCTGGGGGTGGGCCGACAGCGTCCTGGTCACGGCGACCGTGCCGGTGATCGTCGGGCGGGGCGCGGTGAGCGTGCCCGCCACGACGGCCTTCGTCTTCGCGGATGTCCGGGTGACGGACGTGAGCGCGGGTGCGCTGCCCGTGACCGCGACGGCGATCCGCGCGCCCTTGTCCGCTGCCTTCAGCGTGTACTTCTGGCCCGTTGCCCCCGCGATGACCTTGCCCGAGCGGTACCACTGGTAGGCGAGCTTCACCGTCGTCGGCTGCCAGTCGCCGGCGCCCGCGACGAGCGTCTTGCCGACCTTCGCCGTGCCGGAGACGGTGGGCACCGGGCCGGTGATCGTCGCGTCAGCCGCACCGGCGCTCGGTGCTGCCCACGTCGCGAGCAGCGCGACCGTCAGGGCGGCGGCGAGCACGCGCATGCGCCGACGCAGCGTCGAGGTGGCCGTACCGGGTGCGTTCATCGGATTCCTCGCGGGTCGAGGGACGGGGCGAGCGGAACGGGTGTGGCTGTGCCGGAGTGTAGTTGGCGCGGCCCCGCTGGCGCGGAGAATCGGCACGGCCGTTCCGTGCGGCGGGACCAGGCAGAATGGCGAGGTGAAACTGCCCGACGGCCTGCCCGCCCCCGACGACGGTCGGCTGCCGGGATCGGTGATCGACGGCGCCGATCAGCGCGCGTTCGGTGTCTACCTCCACGTCCCGTTCTGCACGGTGCGCTGCGGGTACTGCGACTTCAACACCTACACGTCGAGCGAGCTGGGTGGGGGAGCGAGCCAGGCGTCGTACGCGGACACCGCGCTGCGGGAGATCGCCCTGGGTCGCGACGTGCTCGCGTCGGCGGGTCTGCCCGCACGTGAGGTCTCGACGGTGTTCGTCGGCGGCGGCACGCCCACCGTGCTCCCTGCGAGCGACCTCGTGCGCATGCTCGACGGCATCCGCGACGCCTGGGGACTGGCCGACGACGCGGAGGTCACGACCGAGGCCAACCCCGACTCCGTGACGCCCGAGTCGCTCGCCGCGCTCGCGGCCGGTGGCTTCACGCGCGTCTCGTTCGGCATGCAGTCCGCCGTGCCGCACGTCCTCGCCACGCTCGAGCGCACCCACGACCCGCGCCGCATCCCCGACGTCGTCGCCTGGGCACGAGACGCGGGGCTCGCGGTCTCGCTCGACCTCATCTACGGGACGCCGGGGGAGTCGCTCGACGACTGGCGCGCCTCGCTCGAGGCGGCGCTCGCGACGGGCGTCGACCACGTCTCGGCCTACGCGCTCGTGGTCGAGCAGGGCACCAAGATGGCCATGCAGGTGCGACGCGGCGAGCTCGAGCTGCCCGACGGCGACGACCAGGCAGCCAAGTACGAGCTCGCCGACGAGCTGCTCACCGCCGCGGGGCTCGGGTGGTACGAGGTCTCGAACTGGGCGCGCACCCCGGACGCGGCGTGCCGGCACAACCTCGCGTACTGGCGCGGCGACGACTGGTGGGGCGTCGGTCCGGGCGCGCACTCGCACGTCGGCGGCGTGCGCTGGTGGAACGTCAAGCACCCGCGCGCGTACGCGGGCCGGCTCGAGTCGGGCAGCAGCCCAGCGGCGGGACGCGAGCTGATCGACGCCGAGGCGGCCACGCTCGAGCGGCTCATGCTGCACGTGCGGCTCGCGGAGGGCATGCCGCTCGACGAGGTCCCCGCCGACTCACGTTCGTCCGTCGCGGGTCTCGTCGCCGACGGCCTGGTCGACGGACGCGCGGTGCTCACCGACCGGCGCATCGTGCTCACCGTGCGCGGCCGGCTGCTCGCGGACCTCGTCGTGCGAACCCTGGCGGGCTTCGACGCCTGAC
>JBCECL010000124.1:0-4070 GCA_039207135.1 Brevundimonas sp. | reverse complement strand
TCGACCTCGCTAGGGCGGCAGCAGCCCCTGCCGGCGCGCGGTGGCGATGGCCTCGGTGCGGGACTGCACCCCGAGCTTGTCGTACGTGTGCGCGAGGTGGGACTTGACGGTCGCCCGGGAGAGGAAGAGCTCGCGGGCGATCGCGTCGTTCGAGCGCCCGAGCGCCACGAGGTTCAGGACCTCGAGCTCGCGCGGGGTCAAGGAGATGGTGGGGCGGCGCATGCGATCCAAGAGGCGCGCCTGCACGGCCGGGCCCAGAGCGGCTGTGCCGGACGCGGCGGCTCGGATCGCTGCGGCGAGCTGGTCGGTCGGGGCGTCCTTGAGCAGGTAGCCGGTGGCGCCGGCTTCGATCGCCGAGACGATGTCGGAGTCCGACCCGTAGGTGGTGAGGATGAGGACGGGTGGGCCTCCGGCGGCGACGATCTGCCGGGTTGCCTCGGCGCCGCCCAGGTGGCCGGGG
The DNA here is from genome assembly GCA_039207135.1 of Brevundimonas sp. Classification (GTDB taxonomy): domain Bacteria; phylum Actinomycetota; class Actinomycetes; order Actinomycetales; family Cellulomonadaceae; genus Cellulomonas. Next base: position 3,610 of record JBCECL010000124.1, on the reverse strand, counting down.
CCGAACTGCAGATCGAGAAGCAGGACGTCCGCCGGTTCTCCTCGCCGTACCCGGGAGACGAGGTCCTCCGCGGTGGCGAGCTCAGCGATGACGCGCATGTCGGGCTCGCTCTCGATGACGGCGCGCAGTCCGGCGCGGACGACCGGGTGGTCGTCGGTGAGCACGACGTCGATCACGGGGTCTCCCGATGCTGGTCGGCAGGGTCCATGTCACCGATCGGCAGGCGCGCGGCGATGGCCGTGCCCTCGCCCGGTTCGCTCTCCAGTGTCAGCGTGCCGCCGAGCTCGCGTATTCGGGAGTCCATGGCGACGAGCCCGAAGCCACCGGGACGCGCCGGGTCGGGGCGCAGGGAGTGCGGGTCGAAGCCGTGCCCGTCGTCGACGACGTCCACGATGACCTCGTCGTCGAGGTAGGTGAGGGTGACCGCTGCGTTCTGGGCGTCGGAGTGCTGCACGACGTTGGCCAGGGCCGACTGGGCCACACGGACAAGTGCCGCCTCGATGGCGACCGGAAGCGGACGCCGGGTTCCTGAGGTCTCGACCCGGACGCGAAGCGGCGGCGCGGCCGTGTCCTGCGCGCGTTCGGCCACACGTCGCAGGGCGGTGACGAGGGTGGCGTCTTCGAGGTCCGCGGGTGCCAGCGCGCGCACGAACCGGCGGGCTTCCTCGAGGTTCTCTTTGGCGGTGGTGCGTGCCTGCTCGATGTATTGGTGCGCCTGGGCCTCGTCGCTGCCGATGCTCACGTCGGCGGCACGCAGGAGCAGCTCGATCGCGGTGTAGCCCTGGGCGAGGGTGTCGTGGATCTCCCGGGCGAGCCGCTCCCGTTCGCCGGCGACCGCGGCGTCGCGCTCGGCGGCGGCGAGGTGCTCGCGAGCCTCGGTGAGCTCCTGGACGGTTCGCCGACGGTCCTCGGACTCGCGCGCGAGCGCCTCGAGCCCGAGCATCACCGCGACGGCGACGGCCGCTCCGACCGCAGGGCCGAGCACGAACCCGACGAAGCTGTCGGTGCCGGTGCGTTCGAAGAGCCCGGCGGCAACCGCGAGCAGCGTCGTCAGGACCACGGCGAGGACCCCTCGGTGGGGGCCGAGGACGTGCATCTCGAGCAGCATCAGCGGGAACGCGATCCACAGCGCCGCTGTGCTCGTGGCCAGCAGCGCCACCCAGAGCAGGAGCAGGCCGACGATCCACGCGCTGGCCGGCCACCAAGGTCCGGGCCGCGCGGTGAGCGGGGCCTCGTGGACCCGGATCGTGGCGCGGCCGCCCACGTACAGAGCCGCGAAGCCCAGACCCGCGACGAGCGTCACCCACGGCTGGACAGCGGTGTCTGGTTGCAGCAGCGCGATCGCCAGCAGCGCCACCACCAGCAGATCCAGGCCGATCAGCAACCCGCGGATCACCGAGATCGGAGGACGCGCGCGCATCCCGCCACGGTAGCCAGTCCTGCCGTTCAGGCATCGGCCAAAGGGTGGAGAGCGGCCGCCGCCTTCCGGCGTCGAAGGACCGACCGGCGGCCCGATGGGCTCGACCGCCCCCGCAGCCAGGCTGAAGGGAGTCATCCACCCGAACCGGAGGTCCCCGATGTTCGTCGCCCTGCGCGACCTGCGCCACGCCCGCGGGCGCTTCAGCTTGATGCTCGTCGTCATCGTCCTGATCACGTTCCTCGTCACCTTCCTCGCATCGCTGACCGCGGGCCTGTCGCGCGAGTCGACGTCGGCCATCACGGGGCTGCCGGCAGACCACCTGGCGTTCGCGATGCCCGAGCCGGGCGACGACCCGGACTTCACTGCGTCGTCCGTCACGGCCGACCAGTGGCGGACCTGGGCCGACGCACCGGGCGTCGTCAGCGCCGACCCGCTCGGGGTGGCGATGACCCGCGCTCAGTCCGACACCAGCACGGCGTCGGTCACCGCGCTGGGCATCGAGCCCGACTCCACGCTGCTTCCCGCAGGAGCCCCCCATCTGACCGCGGGCACCGTCCTGGTGTCGGCCTCGGCGGCGTCGGACCTGTCCGTCCGTGCAGGCGACAACATCGACATCGCCGGCCAGGAGCTCCGCGTCGGTGCCGTTCTGGACACGGAGGCCTCGTTCGCGCACACGCCGGTGGTCTGGACGACGCTGGAGGACTGGCAAGCCATCGGTGCGCCGAGCAAGGCGGCCAACGGCGACGCCACGGCGACGGTCGTCGCCCTCACGCTCGACGAGTCGGCAAGCATCGCCGACACGGACGCCGCCGCGGGGACGGTGACCCTCACGACCACGCAGGCGCGCAGCGCGATCAGCTCGTTCTCCTCCGAGAACGGCTCGCTGACCCTCATGCAGGCCTTCCTCATGGCGATCTCCGCGTTGGTCGTCGGCGCGTTCTTCACCGTGTGGACGATCAGCCGGTCGGGGGACATCGCCGTCCTGAAGGCGCTGGGAGCCTCCACCGGCTACCTGCTGCGCGACGCGATCGGGCAGGCGGTCGTGGTCCTCGTGATCGGCGTCGGCATCGGCACCGCGCTCGCGGCCGTCGCCGCAACGCTCCTGGCCGCCGCGGTGCCGGTCGTGGTCACGACGACCACGACCCTGGTCCCCGCCGCCGTCCTGGTGCTCATGGGTCTGGCCGGAGCGTTCCTCGCGATCGTCCGGATCACCCGCGTCGACCCCCACGCCGCCCTCGCCGCCCACTGAGACCAGGAGTCACACATGGATCTGCACCTCGACCACATCACGCTCGTCTACCCCGACGGCGACACCACCCTCACCGCCGTCGACGACGTGAGCCTGACCGTCCCCGCCGGCACCACCACGGCGCTGCTCGGCCCCTCCGGGTCCGGCAAGTCCAGCCTGCTCGCCGTGGCCGGCGGCCTGACGCGCCCCACCTCCGGCGCCGTCCGCATCGGCGCCGACGTCGTGTTCGATACGACCACCGCGCTCGCGGCAGCGACCCGGACCCGCCTGGAGCAGATCGGGATCGTCTTCCAGGCTCCGCAGCTCCTGGCCTCGCTGACCGCGCTCGAGCAGCTCGAGCTTCACGCCCATCTACGGGGACGGCGCCCTGCCTCCGTCGAGGTGCAGGCCATGGCACTGCTCGCGGAGGTCGGTCTCGCCGACCAGGCGCACAAGCGACCGGCACAGCTCTCCGGCGGCCAGCGCCAACGGGTCGCCATCGCCCGCGCCCTGATCGGCTCCCCGCGGGTGCTCCTCGTCGACGAGCCCACCTCAGCCCTCGACCACGAGCGTGGCACCCGCATCATCGAGCTCATCACCAGGCTCTCCCGCGAGCTCGGGGCAGCAACCCTGATCGTGTCCCACGACGCGTCGACCCTCGGTTCCGTGGACGGAACCGTCCGCATGCTCGACGGGCGGCTCGAGAGCGCGACGCGCGGACCCGTCGAAACCGCGACGCTCGCACACTGACGAGCGCGCCCGTACGTCGCTCCGCGCCCACCAAGCTGTCGTGCATCTCGACAACTACGCGTCGACGTTGAGGTGCAAGATGGTCGGAGATCGACGCGCGGATCTGCCGCGCGACAGATCTCGCGGGCTGCCGTCGAGGAACCGCAGCAGGCGTCCGAGCTCGAGAGGAGCGAACCGTGTCGCGGCTGACGCTCGGCAACGTCGTCAAGGTG
>JBCECL010000123.1:0-4081 GCA_039207135.1 Brevundimonas sp. | reverse complement strand
GGTGGAGCTGAGGGGACTCGAACCCCTGACCCCCTGCATGCCATGCAGGTGCGCTACCAGCTGCGCCACAGCCCCGCGATCCACCGGAGCGGACCACCACACCCTTGCGGGCGCTCGGAGAGTTTAAGACGATCGGCGCCCGGAAAGCCAATCGGGCTCTCCGGGCAGCCGGGGCCCGGGTCGATCGACCCAGGCCCCGGGGCCACGCGCGTCAGGACGAGGCGATCCCCTCGCCCCCGACGGTTCCCGGAACGGTGACCGAGCCGACGGCGGTGAGCGCCCCGCCCGCGCCGATGCGGAACGTGTCGACCGTGCCGAGCGCACCCGTCTGGACGTCGAGCCACCGGCCGTCGGAGCTGACCGCCGCGTCGACCGTTCCCGGGTGGGTGCCGGTCACGCCGTTCGCCGTGAGGGAGCCACCGCTGCCGACCGCGAAGCCGGAGAGCGTCGCGCTGCCGGCGTTCGAGACGTAGACCTGGTTGCCGGCCGCGACGATCCAGCACGTGGCGGCCTGGCCGGTGGGCTGCTCGGACAGCGGCGTGAGCGCTCCGTGGCTGCCGAGCGCGAAGGTCGCCACGTTGCCGCTGGCCTCGGCGACGACGAGGTGCCCGCGACGGTCCTGCTCGATCGCGAACGGCACCTTGCCGGGCAGCTCGGTCACGACCGGGGCGGACGGGCGGCCCAGCGCACCGAACGTGAACACGTCGATGCTGTGGGTCGCGGCCTTCGTCGTGACGAGCAGCGTGCGGCCGTCGGGCCCGAACGTGACCTGGCCAGGCGTGTGCGTGAACTCGGGCGTGGCGGTCGGGTCGAGGCCCAGGTCGCGGTGCCATGACGAGATAGCCACGAGGCGCGCTCCGATGCGGGCGAAGCCCTGGACGGAGGCTCCGCCACGGGCGTTGAGCACGTAGACCCGGGCGTCGTGGACTGCGACGCTCACCGGGAAGTCGCCGCGCGTCGGCACCACGTCGCGCAGCACCAGCCGGTCGGCGTGCACGCGGAACACGCTGAGGCTGTCGCTGCCCGCGTTCACGACGTAGAGCAGCCCAGCCGCTCGGTCGAGCACGGTCGAGCCCTGGGAGGCGAGACGGTCGACGACGGCGCCGTCGAGCGCGCCCCCGACACCGCCCGTCGCGTAGCTGCCGGCCGCGTGCAGCGAGCCGTCGGGGCCGCGGTCGTAGACACGGACCTCGTTGCCGTGCGGGTCGTTCGTCGGCACGTAGACGACCGACGACGGTCGGTGCTGGTGCAGCGGCTCGCTCGCGAACGAGGGGGCTGCTGCCAGGACTGTTGCTGAGGTGAGAGCGACGACTGCGCTCCACCGGGCGATGCGGTTCATGGGAGATGCCGTTTCTGGTCGACGAGATCGGACATCCCATCTGCGTCGCGCCAGGGGCGGTTCTTACCTGCGAACCCCGATCAGTTCTCGTCGGCCTCGTCGGCGACCAGCGCGCGCAGCAGGCCGGCCAAGTCCTCCGCGCACGGGCCGCACTGCGACAGGTGCACCGCGACCCCCGGGAAGCGCACACGTGCAGCCTGCGGGTCGGAGTGCGTCAGCTCCGCGTAGACCTCCAGCACGGCCATCGCCTCGTCGCACCCGACGTCGGCAGGGTCCGTGTGCAGGAAGTGCTCGATGCGCGTCCAGTCGCTCATGCGGTCCTCCCTGCCGGCTCCGCCAGCTGTCCGTGCGCCACCAGCGCGGCACGCACCTTGCGGCGCGCGTCGAACAGCGCCTTGTAGACCGTGTTTCGGCTGACCCCGAGCCCGACGGCCACGGCCTCGAGCGGGACGCCCTCGAGCAGCACGGCGACGAACACGCGCCGCTGGTAGTCGGTGAGGTCGGCCTCGACGGCGCGGCTGATCTCACGCACGAGGTCGCTCTGCACCGCGTGGTCCTCGGGGCCGAGTCCCATGCGGTCGGGCAGCACCTCCCAGTCGACCTCGGCCCGGGCGGGCGGCAGGTGCTGCCACTGGTGGCGTCCGACCTTCGCGGAGACCTCGAACATCACGAACTTGTACGCCCACGTGGTGAACCGGCTCTCGCCGCGGAACTGGTCGAGCTTCGCGAGCACGGCGAGCATCGCGTCCCCGGCGGACTGGACGGCGAGGTCGTCCAGCTCGGGTCCTGACACCGCGATCTGGTGCGCGCGGCGCCCGATCTCGCGTCGCGCGACGCGCGTCAGGAGCTCGTGCAGCCGGGCGAGGCACGGCTCTCGATCCGCCGCCGCGTCGTCGAGGCAGCCGAGCCACCCCGCCGAGGCGGGGTCGAGCGTCGCGGGGTCGACCCCGGCAGAGGGCACGAGCGGATCGTACGCGCGGTCCCCCGGACCGGCGCGGGCAGCGTGCGCGGGCTCAGGCGGGGTCGCGCGTCTGCGCGTCCGCGTCCGAGCCGTGAGCCGAGTCCGGTCCCGCGTTCCAGTCCGACGACGCATCGGTCGGGCCCAGGTTGTAGCCGGCCAGCCGCCACGGCGCCTGGTCGGGGGCAGACGACGACACGAGCTCGGCCCAGTGGGCGTTGAGCATGCCGGCGATCCCCCGCCACTGCGGCTCCATGCCGAGCAGCGCGCCCACGGCGGAGCTGATGGCCGCGCCGTGCGAGACGACGACGAGCGTGTCCCGACGACCGAGCGCCGAGGCGTGCGCGGCGATCCCCTCGGCCATGCGCTCGGCGACCCGTGCACGAGACTCCGCACCCACGCGGGCCGGCTCGCCGCCAGCGCGCCACAGCGCGAACTCGTCGGGCCAGCGCGCGTCGATCTCGTCGCCGGTCAGGCCCTCCCAGTCGCCGAAGGCGCGCTCACGCACGAGCGGCTCGAGGACGACGTCGAGCTCGGCGGCACGGCCGAGGTAGTGCGCGGTCTGCGCGGCTCGCGACAGGTCGGAGGCGATGATGTGCGTCGGCTCGTGCCGCTCGAGCATGCGCGCCGCAGCGGTGCGCGCCTGCCAGCGGCCGACGTCGTCGAGCGGGATGTCGACCTGGCCCTGGAGCCGGGCCTCGGCGTTGAACGCGGTGCGTCCGTGCCGCCAGAGCAGCAGCCGCCCCGCGGTCACGCCACGTCGCTCGGCTCGGTGCCCCTCGCGTCGGCGGGCAGCTCGATGACCGGGCAGTCCTTCCACAGACGCTCGAGCGCGTAGTAGACGCGGTCCTCGGAGTGCTGCACGTGGACGACGACGTCACCGAAGTCGACGAGCACCCAGCGGCCGGCCGACTTGCCCTCGCGGCGCACCGGCTTGGCGCCGAGCTTGAACAGCGCCTCCTCGACGGCGTCCACGATCGCACCGACCTGTCGCTCGTTCGTGCCGGAGGCGATGAGGAACACGTCGGTCAGGACGAGCTGCTCGCTCACGTCGAGCGCGATGATCTCCTCCGCCTTGATGTCGGAGGCTGCCCGGGCAGCGGCGATCGCAAGTTCAACGGCACGTTCGGTAGCAGGCACGAGGCTCCTTGGAAGGAAGTTGAGCGGTGGTCAGGCAGGCGGTGAGTGCGCGATGGCGTGCGAGCTGCCGGACGCCGGCGCGGCGGCGCTGCCGTCGGGGCGGCCGTTGACGACGAGCAGCATGATGAGGAACCCGAGCACGAACGCGACGAGCGCGAGCACGATCAGGTGCAGCCACGTGTAGGGGTGGCGAGGACGGCGCCCCGCCTCGTCCTCGTCGTCCTCGGTCGGAGCAGCGTCGGGCGTCGCCGCGGCGACCTCACCGATCGGGGCCCACGCCGGAGCGGCCTCGGACGGCGTCGACGACGCCGCGACCGGGGCGTGGTCCGGCTGAGCGGCCCATCCGACCCCGGGCGACGCGGCCGGCGCGCTCGTGGACGCGTCCGTGGGGACGAAGGTCGGTGCGGCGGGGCGCGAGATGGCCGGGCTGGTCGCGGCGCTGTCGGCCCCGTGCGGCGCTGCGGGCGTCGCAGGCCCTGCGGGCGAAGCCGGCGCGGTCGGCGTCCAGGCCGTCGCCGCGCCATCGGGACGCGGAGCCCAGCCGGTTCCCGCGCCGAAGGCTCCCGCCTGCGGCGCGCCGATCCCCTGCGGGCCCGGCGCGGGTGCGGCAGCTGCGGGTGCAGCGCCTGCGGCCGGCTGCGGGC
>JBCECL010000122.1:0-4150 GCA_039207135.1 Brevundimonas sp. | reverse complement strand
TCGCGCGCGTCGCGGGTGCGACCGGCTACGACTCGGAGGCGTCGTTCGGCCGCGCGTACCGGCGCGAGACCGCGCGCTCGCCCGGCGCCGTTCGAAGGACGGCGGGGTCAACCGTCGACGCACGGCATTGACCGACGCCGACAAGGACCGGGAGGCTGAATCCATGGCCACGGCCGACGGTCCAGGCGTGCGCGACGCCTACACCTGCCCTGTCTGCGGGATCCACGGCGACGCTGACGGCACGCTGGCCGTCGTCTCGCTCGACGAGGACCTCGACGGTTCAGCCCGCCTCCTGCAGCCCCGCCCGCTCGACGCGAGGTGCGGCAACTGCGGCACCGTGCACCTCACCTACGCCGGCTTCGTCTTCGTCTCCCCGGAGCGCGGCGTCGTGATCGCATGCGCCGACGAGAGCGAACGAGCGGCGTTCGACGAGTTGGCCGCCTCCGACTCGATGTCGTCGGTCGAGGTCATCGCCGACGTCGACGACGCCTGCCGCGCGGTGCGACGCCACCTGATCGCCCTGGCGAACGACGTACTTGTCCCCTTCCAGATCGCCCGGGTCGAGGACGACGAGACGACCTGGGTGTCGCAGGTCGCGGTCGGCATCCGCCGCGAGGAGCTCAACGCTGCCCTGCTCCTCACCCCGCTCATGGTGACCCCCCAGCTCTCGGAGACGGGGATGGAGCCGGCGGCCGTCGAACGACACATCGCGGCGATGATCCGCGACCTCGTCGCGTACCGCGCGATCGCAGCGGTCGTCGACGCGCTGGACAGCGCGACGGACGGCGCCGAGGCCCTCGATCGTGCGCTGCTGCCCGAGGCCCTCTCGAGCGACGCGGTGACGTTGCTCGCCACTCAGGTCCTCCGTGCCGATGCGATCGACTCCGGCATGGTCGCGTCAGCCGTCACCCTCGCCTGGTGGTCCGACCGGACGAGGTCGGCGCTCCCCGACGACGTCGCGGCCCAGTGGCGGGCCATCGCGCTCTCGTGGGCTCTCGTGGGCGAGGGCAACTGGCCCGAGCCGGTGCCGATCGCCCTCCTGCGCGCGACGATCCCCCCGGCCGCCGTGCTCACGTGGGGGGCATCGACGGGGGCGCAGGCGGTGGCGGTCGTCTCCAGGGCGGTCGAGCTGGAGCTCGTCCCGCCGGAGCTCGTCCTGTCGATGCGACTGCATCCCTCCGCGCGCGGTGCGATGGTCGATCAAGCCCGGACCGCGCCGGTCGGAGAGCTCCACGGCCTGCTGCACGCCCTCGGTGCGAACGGATGGCTGGACGACGTTGCCGCCGTGTACAGCGAGCGGCTGCCCGACCTCGAGCGGACCGACGACGGCGTCGCCACGACCCGGCAGCTCGTCGAGATCCTCTGGCGCGGGACACGGGCACGTGAGGCGCTCGAGCTCGCCGACGAGTTCCTCGCTCGTTCCGGTGGCTGGGAGTGGATGGATCCGACGCGCGGCGTCACGCTGCTGAACGAGCTGGGGAACGTCGCGCGGCAGCTGCGGGCGCACGAGACCGCACGCGCGCACTACGCCGCCGCGGCGCGGCTCATCCCCGGCTCCGCGGAACGCGCGAGCCAGGAGCCGGTCCTGGTGCGCAACATCGCGATCATCGAGCGCGAGCTGCGTCGACCAGCCGTGGCCCGCGACCTGCTCCTCGACCTCCTGAGCCGCGACCTGCCCGACCGCGTCCGTGCCGAGACGCTCGAGAGCCTGTCCATGTGCTTGCTGCTGCTGGGCGAACCGGCAGGAGCCATGACCGCCACGCGTGAGGCGGTCGAGCTCACCGAGCCAGCGACGGGCGGACGGCCCGCGGACCACGCGCAGATGCTCATGCAGGCGGCGCAGGCGGCGCAGCACTCCGGCGACGCAGACGCGGCACGTGGCTTTGCCGAGCGTGCCGTAACAGTCGCCGAGGAGCTCGAGGACCACCGCCTGCTCGCCTCCGCCGCGACCCTTTGGGCAGTCGCCACGATCGACGCCGACGGCGCTGAGGCCGAGGCGCTCCTGAACACCGCACTGCGCCGCATCGACGAGGCGGAGGCAGCGTTGGGCGGCTCTGACCTGCTCCTTCAGTCGTTGGCGATGATGCGTGTCCGGCTGCTGTCGGAGACCGACGACGTCGACGGGATGCTCGCGGCGATCAGCGACGGACGCCTTCACGATTGGAGCGTCCACGCGATGGCGGCCTCCGCGCTGCTGGACGCCGGCCGCCGAGCCGAGGCGGAGGCACATGTCGAGGCCGCGTGGGACGTCCTCCTGGAGACGCTCGCACGGGACGACCTAGACAGCCGTGACGCGGGCGTGCTGCGCAACGCTCGGTCCCTGCAAGCGGTCACCACCTGGGTCGCCCTGCATCCCGGACACGGCGACGCTGAGCGTCGGCTCGCCGACGTCATCCGTGCGGTGGAGCTGTCCGCGAGCGTGGTCGGCGGTCTGACGGCTTGGCCGCTCGATCGTCGACCGGAGGCGATCGCACTTCTGGCCGAGCCGTCGGCGCTGCTCGCCATGGCCGGGACCGACGCGGTCGTCGTGCTCGCGGCGTGGGACGGCACGGAGGTGGAGGTGCTCGCCGCACGGGCGGGCTCGCTGATCTCGCTGGGGCGCTGGGAACGCGGTGAGCTCGATGCGCTCCGTGCGGAGATCTCGGCAACGACGCTTCGCAGCGCCGCGGATGGCGATCCTCTCGCGGCGAGCCCGCTCTGGCAGGCGTGGTCGCAGGACGTCGGGCGTGCGCTCGAGCCCGTGGTCGCCGACGCGGCCACGGTTCTCCTGCTCCAGGTCGAGCCCCTGCACGGTCTGCCGATGCACATGGTGCCGGTGCACGCGGAGCCGCTGTGCGTCTCGGCGCCCTGCAGCTACGCGAGCAGCCTGCTGCAGGTCGCGGGGCTCCGGAGACGAGAGCCGGGTTCGCCCCTACCGGGGCGCTCCGCGGTGGTGGCAGTCCCGCGCGCGGGAGACAAGCCCGCGATCAAGGCCCTCTTCAAGGCGGCCGGGGCACTGTGGAGCGCGGCGCTGGGCACGGACCATGCGGATCCCATCGAGCTCACCGGAGCCGCTGCCGACCGGGCTGCGGTGCTCGCTCTCATGGAGTCCGCCGAGCTGCTCCTGCTCGCGTGCCACGGGCAGAGCCAGCCGGGCTACGGACGCCACGGTCTCTTGCTCGCGCACGACGGACAGCTTCCCCCAGTGCTCATGGGGTCGGCGAGCTCGGCGTCCGGTCGGCGGTTCCTCCTGCCGTGGGACGAGCTCACCGGCAGCACGCCTGCCGTGGTGATGAGCGCCGCCTGCTCCTCGGGGAGCAGTACATTCGCGGCAGGCGGCGAGCGCCTGTCGATCGACCGCGCGCTCGTCGAAGGCGGGACGAACCTCTTCTTCGGTCCGATGTGGGACGTCAGCGTCCGTTACGGCCTCGAGATGGCGGCCGGCCTGGTGCGGTACCGGCTCGCCGGTGCGGCAACCTGGGCCGACGCTTGGCAGGAACTCGCTCGCGACGCGTCCACGACCATGCCCGCGGCCGCGTGGCAGTCCTTTGTCCTGACAGGCGACTGGAGGTACGGCAGTGACGATCAGTGAACGCATCGACGCCCTCGCTCCCGAGGAGGCGTTGGAGGCGGTCAACCTGCTCGCCGGCACGTTGCTCGGCAGCGCGTCGGACAGCTCGGTGCTCGAGTCCACGGCGCAGGCGGCAGGTGGCCGGGCGGCGAGCGACGTGCAGCAGAGCCTCGACACGGCGTCGGTGGGTGAGCTCGCCGAGCTCTCCCGCCTGGTGCTGCACCAGTGGGCCGACGAGAGCCCGGAGGACGTCGAGCAGGCGCTGGCCAGCACGGGCGAGAAGGCCTTCATCCTCGAGGCCGCCCTCATCGGCTCGCTCGCGCTCGGCGCCTACCAGCTCTATCTCAGCCGAGGCCGCGAGAGGGCATCCCAGCGAACGACCACCAAGATCGCGCCAGACGGCACGGTCGAGATCGTGACCGAGACGGAGACGCGCTACTTCTCGGTCGGCGCGAGCCTGAGCGGGCTGCTTCGCTCCATCCTCGGACAAGGCGGGGGTGACTAGGGCCGACGCGCGGCGGACCCCGATGGCCGCGGCGACCATCGTCAGGCCGGCTTGCGCCGGTACAGGTGGACCTGCGCCGCCAGCGCTGCCGCGCC
>JBCECL010000121.1:0-4360 GCA_039207135.1 Brevundimonas sp. | reverse complement strand
GGTCCTCCACGGCGCGGGAGTGGTCCACGCGCTCGACGTCCTGCTCGATGATCGGGCCCTCGTCGAGGTCGCCGGTCACGTAGTGCGCGGTCGCGCCGATGAGCTTGACGCCGCGGTCGTGCGCCTGGGCGTAGGGGCGGGCGCCCTTGAACGAGGGGAGGAACGAGTGGTGGATGTTGATGACCCGCCCGGACAGCGCGCGGCACAGGTCGTCGGACAGGATCTGCATGTACCGCGCGAGCACGACGAGCTCGACGTCGAGCTCCTCGACGAGCTCGAGCAGGCGTGCCTCGGCGGCGGCCTTGGTCGCTGCCGTCACGGGGACGTGGTGGAACGGGATGTCGTAGAACTCGGCGAGCGGCGCCAGCGCGGTGTGGTTGGAGACGACCGCGACCAGCTCGATCGGCAGGTTCTCCGAGCGCTGGCGGAACGCGAGGTCGTTGAGGCAGTGCGCCGCCGTCGAGCCCATGACGAGCGTGCGGACGGCCCGTCCCGCCACGTCGAGCGACCAGGTCAGGTCGAACTCGACGGACAGGGCGCCCAGTGCCGCCTCGAGCTCCGAACGCTGCGCGGTCGAGGTGACCTGCACGCGCATGAAGAACAGCCCCGAGAGCGGGTCGCCGAACTGCTGCGACTCCGTGATGTTGCCGCCGTGCTCGGCGAGGAGCCCGGCGACGGCGTGCACGATGCCGGGGCGGTCGGGGCACGACAGGGTCAGGACCCAGTGGGTCGCACCATCCGCAGTGTGGGACGCAAGAGGGGACACGAGCACCGAGAGTAGTGCTCTTGCGCGCACGGCTGAGACGATGGGGCCATGACGCAGGCCGACCTCGACATCCGCCCGGTCTCGATCGACGAGGCCGGCGAGCTGCTGACGCTGCGGCGAGCCGCCTTCGTGACCGAGGCGCAGCAGTACGGCGACCCCCACATCCCGCCGCTCACGCAGACGCTCGACGAGCTCGTCGCCGACCTCCAGGCGGACGGCGTGATCACGCTCGCCGGCTGGCACGGCCACCGCATGGTGGGCTCGATCCGCGTGCTCGTCGAGGGGTCCAAGGCGACGCTCGGCCGGTTCGCGGTGGCCCCTGACCTGCAGGGCCAGGGTTTCGGCACGCAGCTGCTCCTCGCGATCCTGCCGTACCTGCCCGACGGCATCGAGGAGGTCTGGGTCTTCACCGGACGCGACTCGGTGCAGAACATCGCGCTCTACGCGAAGCACGGCTACGAGCACCAGCACGACCAGACGGCGGGCGACCTGACGTACGCGTTCCTGCGCAAGACGTTGGGCGATGCCGACTCCTGAGCTGCCGCCCCGCCCCCTCGCTGGCCCGCCGTCGGGCCCCGTCGCCGTCCCCGCCGCGGTCGTCCACCTCGTCGGCGCGGTGGAGCTCGAGCCCGTGTGGCAGAACGCCGTGGGTGGCCTGACGTTCCGGTGCGGCGACCGGTACGTGAAGTGGGTACCCGCGGGCGCGCCGGTCGACCTGGATGCCGAGGCGGCCCGCCTCGCGTGGGCGGTGCGCTGGTCTCGGGTGCCGGAGGTGCTCGACCAGGGCGCCGACGACGACGGCGCCTGGCTCGTCACGCGGGCGATCCCCGGCCGCAGCGCCGTGGAGCCGTTCTGGCTCGAGCGGCCGGACCGAGCCGCACGGGCCATCGGCACCGGCCTGCGCGAGCTGCACGACGCGCTGCCGGTCGACGAGTGCCCGTTCGACTGGGGTGTGGCGAGCCGCGCAGCCGACTGGGCCGGGCGTGCACCGGCGGTGGACCGGCTCGTCGTCTGCCACGGCGACGCCTGCGCGCCCAACACCTTGCTCGCGGACGACGGCACGCCCGTCGCGCACGTCGACCTCGGGGCGCTCGGCGTCGCGGACCGGTGGGCGGACCTGGCGATCGCGGCGTGGAGCACCGAGTGGAACTACGGCGCCGGCTACGCCGGGCTCGTGTACGACGCGTACGGCGTCGAGCCGGACGCCGAGCGGATCGCGTTCTACCGCGCGCTCTGGGACGCGACCTGACCGGCTCGTCGGGCTACTTGACCGTGAAGCGGTAGACCGGCGCCTGGTACTTCTTGCCGTACGCCTTCCACAGCGCCTTCGCCGACGTGGCGCGCGCGCCCGTGCACGACTGCGTGTACCCGCCGTACTGCTTCTGCTTCGTGATGACGATGGCCATGCAGTCGGCCTGCCGCTCGTTGCCGTCGCCGTACTCGCCGGCGCGCTTCTTGAACACCGTGGCGGTGGTCTTCTCCGCCTTCGCGCGCGCCTCCGGGCCCTTCACGAGGCGGCGGAACTGCACGATGTGCGCGCACTCGTGGAGCGCGACGTGACGCAGCAGCGGCTTCGAGAGCCCCGGCTCGAGGTGGATCTGGTGCTGCCAGGTGAAGTGTCGCTCCGACGACCCGCCGTAGCTCGTGTACGAGTAGCGCTCGGTCGCCATCCCGACGGTGTAGCTGTTCACGAGGTCGTCGCCGATGAAGATCGGGGTCGTCGGGCAGTAGGCCTTCATGTAGGAGCGGGCCCGCGCGATGTACGTCTTGTACTTCTTCCCGTCCGTCGTCCACGTGCTCCAGGTCTTGACCGCCGTCGAGGTCTTCGACGTCTTGAGCACCACGATCCGGTACGACTTCTTGCCGGCAGGCACGTGGTACGCGACGGAGAACTTGCCGGTCGACGCGGAGACCGTGGCGGTGTCGATCGAGACCCACTTCGTGCCGGACTTGCGCTGCACCCGGACCTTCTGGCCCGCTGCGGGGTAGACGGTCCCGCTGAACCGCACGGTCGACGTCGAGATCGCGTAGGCGGGCGTGCTCGCGTAGATGGTCGGCTTGGTCGCGGCGCTCGCGGACGGGACCACGACCAGCCCCACGGTGGCGACCAGCGCCGTCGCGACAAGGCTCGTGACGAGACGGCGGGTACGGCTGGGCATCGGTGTCCTCCTGCGGCACGCCACGCGGCGCGCGTTGCGGTGGCGGGAACAGTAGTGCGGAAATCGCGAGCGGGGAACCCCGTGACGATTGCTACGCTGTGTGCTGTCGTGACTGGCGCAACGGGTGGGTCACCACCGGGGAGCGACGAGCAGCAGGACCAACGGGTCGGACGCCTGGGCCCCCGGTCACCACCACACCGGTCCCCAACACCGAGTGCGCGGTGACGGACCCCCGTCCCCTCGCACGCTGCCGAAGGAGCTTCCGTGAGCGCCGAGAACACCCCGATCCTCGACCAGAACATCTCCGAGCTCGACCCGGAGATCGCCGCGGTCCTCGATGCCGAGCTGGCTCGCCAGCAGGGCACCCTCGAGATGATCGCGTCCGAGAACTTCGTCCCGCTCGCCGTCCTGCAGGCGCAGGGCTCCGTGCTGACGAACAAGTACGCCGAGGGCTACCCCGGCCGCCGCTACTACGGCGGCTGCGAGCAGGTCGACGTCGCCGAGAACATCGCGATCGAGCGCGCCAAGGCGCTGTTCGGCGCCGAGTTCGCCAACGTCCAGCCGCACTCGGGCGCCACGGCGAACGCCGCCGTCCTGCACGCGCTCGCCCGCCCGGGCGACACCATCCTCGGCCTCGCGCTCGACCAGGGCGGCCACCTGACGCACGGCATGAAGATCAACTTCTCGGGCCGTCTCTACAACGTCGTCGCGTACGGCGTCGACCCCGCCACCTCGCTGGTCGACATGGCCGAGGTTCGCCGCCTCGCCATCGAGCACAAGCCGAAGGTCCTCATCGCGGGCTGGTCGGCGTACCCGCGCGAGCTCGACTTCGCCGAGTTCCGCGCGATCGCCGACGAGGTGGGCGCGTTCCTCTGGGTCGACATGGCCCACTTCGCGGGTCTCGTCGCGGCCGGCATCCACCCGTCTCCCGTGCCGCACGCGCACGTCGTCTCCTCGACGGTGCACAAGACCATCGGCGGCCCCCGCTCGGGCTTCATCCTCACCAACGACGCCGACATCGCCAAGAAGATCAACTCGGCGGTGTTCCCGGGCCAGCAGGGTGGCCCCCTCATGCACGTGATCGCCGCCAAGGCCGTCGCGTTCAAGATCGCGGGCACGCCGGAGTTCCGTGACCGCCAGGAGCGCACGGTGCGCGGCGCGCGCATCGTCGCCGAGCGGCTCACGGCGGCCGACGTCGCCGGCGCCGGCATCGCGATCCGCTCGGGCGGCACGGACGTGCACCTCGTCCTGGTCGACCTGCGCGACGCCGCCATCGACGGCAAGCAGGCCGAGGACCTCCTGCACGAGGTCGGCATCACGGTGAACCGCAACGCCGTCCCGAACGACCCCCGCCCGCCGATGGTCACCTCGGGCCTGCGGATCGGCACGCCGGCGCTCGCGACCCGCGGGTTCGGCGACGCCGAGTTCACCGAGG
>JBCECL010000120.1:0-4624 GCA_039207135.1 Brevundimonas sp. | reverse complement strand
AGCATCGACCACGAGACGGGCGCCAGCCGGGCGCGCACGGCCCCGTCCACGCACTCGCTCGCGACCGGCCGGGGGCGAACCGTGAAGTCGTCGTCCGCGGTGGCGACCCACCGGTGGTCGGGGTTGGACAGCGAGACGGCTTCGACAACGCGCGAGCCCCCGAAGGCCCGAAGGTCGACGTCGAAGTCGATGGCGTCGGTCGTCGAGCGGTTGACCGCGAAGATCACGACCTCGCCCGCGTCCTCGTCGAACGTGGCGACGGCGTCCACGATCGGCGCGTCTCCGAACCGCGCCGTCTCGTGCGTCGGGAGCGCACGGAAGGCCGGCCGCAGCACCTGCCCGGCGGCGTGCCGCGACGTGAGGGAGAACGGGTGGAACGTCGTCTGCTTCCAGGCTCGTCCGCCCGGCTCGGTCATGATCGGCGCGATGACGTTGACGAGCTGCGCGAGGCTCGCCGAGTGCACGCGGTCGGTGTGGCGCAAGAGGCTGATGAGCAGGCCGCCGACCACCACGGCGTCGGCGACGTTGTAGCGGTCCTCCAGGAGGCTCGGCGCGACCGGCCAGTCGTCGCCGGACGGCGGGCGGGACTCGGGGTTCTGCCCGTACCAGACGTTCCACTCGTCGAAGGAGATGCCGATGCGCTTCGGGGCCCGCTTCACCACGCGCACGGCGTCGGCCGTGGCGACGACCGAGTCGATGAAGTGGTCCATGTCCACCGGCGACGCGAGGAATGACGCGAGGTCGCCGGCCTCCTCGAAGTAGTACGCGTGGGCGGAGATCATGTCGACCTGCTCGTAGGCCTCGGTGAGCACCACGCGCTCCCACTCGCCGAACGTCGGCATCGTCGAGCTCGACGAGCCGCACGCGACGAGCTCGAGCGTCGGGTCGACCATCCGCATCGCGCGGGCGGTCTCGGCGGCGAGGCGTCCGTACTCGTAGGGCGTCTTGTGCCCCGTCTGCCACGTGCCGTCCATCTCGTTGCCGAGGCACCACATCCGGATGTCGTACGGCTCGGCGGCACCGTTGGTCCGCCGCAGGTCCGACAGTCGCGTCCCGCCTCGCACGTTGCAGTACTCCAGGAGGTCGACGGCTTCCTGGATGCCCCTCGTCCCGAGGTTGACGGCCATCATCGGCTCGACCTGCGCCTTGGCGGCCCAGCGCATGAACTCGTCGACCCCGACCGTGTTGGGTTCGGTCGAGTGCCAGGCCAGGTCGAGCCTGCGTGGGCGCTCGCCGACGGGACCGATGCCGTCCTCCCAGCGGTAGCCCGACACGAAGTTGCCGCCCGGGTAGCGCACGCTCGTGACGCCGAGCTCCTTGGCCAGCTCGACGACGTCGCCGCGGAAGCCGTCGGCGTCGGCGGACGGGTGCGCCGGGTCGTGGATCCCGGTGTAGACGCACCGGCCGAGATGCTCGACGAACGAGCCGAAGGTGCGGCGGCGGACCGGTCCCACCGTGAACGCCGGGTCGAACGTGAGGCTGACGGTGCGGTCGGTCATGTCCTGCTGCTCCAGGTTGCTGGGGTTGCCAACTCGGCGGACGACGTGGCGAGGTTAGCGCTCACACAGCCCAGGGCACGAGCGGCCCGCGGGCGGTCGCTCAGGCGGTGGCGAGCGCCGTGGCCAGCACCACGACCACCAACGAGCCGAACAGCGAACCGATCGCGAGCGACCGCGCGAGCACGGGCTTGCCCTCGGCCATCGCCCACCCGTGCCCGCCCGCCGCGATCATCACGAGCGAGAACGCCACCAGCTTCGCGGCCAGGATGCGGCCGTACCCCGGGTCGGCGAGCGACTCGATCGTGACTCCCTTGTGCCACGCCAGCGCGACCCCCGTGATCACCTGCAGCGGCAGGAACGCCGCGACGGTCAGGACGGCGAACCGGCGTCCGACCGCGCCGAGCAGGTAGCTCCCGAGCGCCGGTTCGAGCCGGCGTCGCACCACGGGCAGCAGCACGGCCGAGATGACGAGCTCGCCACCGACCCAGAAGATCGCGCCGAAGACGTGCACCGCGCGCACGAGCGACCACCAGCCGAGCATCAGCGGGTCACCTCGACGACCCCGCGCGCCCCGGACTCGCCGCGGCGCATGTCGTGGTCCACGAGCGCGTAGTGCCCGGGCTCGGTGAACGCCTGCTCCACGAACCCGCCCTGCGCGGCCTCGAGGTCGAGCACCTGGGCCGCGCCGTGCTCGGCGTTGCCGGGGCGCAGCAGGTACGCGCCTTCCTTGAACACCGTGTCGAACTGGGTCCCGACGATGTGGAAGTCGACCCCGTCGTTGGGCCCCGCCGCGACGACCCACCACCGGACGCGTTCGCCGACCTTCGCCGTGAGCGGCGCGTGCACGTACTGGTCCGGGTAGCCGTTGAAGACGGAGGCGTCCCAGTCGTCGTCGGCGACCTTCGCCGCATCGGCGCCCTCGTCCTTGCTCCCGAGGAAGAGCTCCGACGAGACGAGCACGTACTCGCGGTCGACGGCCGGCAGGCCGGGCGGGTCGATGACGACAGCGCCGAACATGCCGTTGGCGATGTGCAGCCCCATAGGCATCGTGCTGCAGTGGTAGAGCCACGCGCCCGAGTGGTCGGCCGTGAACCGGTACACCAGCGACTGCCCTGGCTCGATCGAGCGCATCTGCTCGTCGGGAGCGCCCTGCCCCGCGTGGAAGTCGATGCCGTGGGCGGTCGTGCCCTCGTTGACGAGCGTCACCTCGAACTCGTCGCCGACCTTCCCGCGCAGGGTCGGCCCGGGTGCCGTGCCACCGAAGGTCCAGATGCGTTGCCGGACGCCCGGCGCGACCTCGACGACCTTCTCGACGATCGGCAGCCGGACGCGGTGGACGGTTGCCGCGGAAGCCGGCGCGAGGCGCGCATCCCGGGGCTGCCAGCCCGAGCCCGGCTTGTCGTGCACGTCGACGTCGGACGAGGTCGACGACATGCCCGGCATGGAGCCCATGCCGTCGTGGTCCATGCCGTCGTGGTCCGTGCCCTGCGCGTCGGCGCCCGTGACGCGGATGTCGATCGTCATCCCGGCCGCCCGGTGCCCCGGAACGGTGCACCACCCCGAGAGCGCGGCGTCGACCGTGCCGAGGTCGAGCTCGGCGTGCTCGCCCCGGGACAGCAGCGGGGTCGACGGTCCGTCGGGGAAGGCGAGGTCGTGCCGCATCGCGTCGTCGTTGGTGACGACGAGCTTCAGCTGGGTGCCCGGCGCGACCTCGATCACGGAGGGCTCGATGTTCATGCCCACGAGCCGCACCTGGACGGTCTGCACCTCGTCCGTGCCGGTCAGCACGACCGACGACGGGCCGTGCGTGCCGCCTTGGCCCGACAGCGCCAGGGCGAGGGGAAGTGCGGTCATGACGACGCCGATCCAGAGCCCGCCGACGGGACCCCGCGCCCGCTCGGGCACGAAGGCCAGCACGACGAGGGCGAGGAAGCCCAGCACCGCGGCACCGATCAGCCCCCACCCGCCCATCACCACGAGCCGCGGCAGGTGTAGGCCGGTGCTCGTCGCGGCCACCGCGACGCCGAGGTTCAGCGCGATCACCCGGGTGCGCCACGCGGGTGCCAGGGCGGCGATCGTCGTCCGGACCGCCGCCGGACCCCCGCCGCGAAGCACGGGGACCAGGTAGGTGAGCGAGCCGATCAGCACCTGCAGCACGAAGCCGACCGCGAGCACCGGCACGAGCGCGTCGAGGCCCGTCAGGTACCGGTGCAGGTCGGACGCACCCGCCAGCGCGACCATGTCGAGTGCGACCGCGACCGCGAGCCAGGCGGTGCCGGCCGCCATCGAGACGGCGGCGAACTCCGTCGGGCGCTTGCGGCGAGCGGTCGAGACGAACGGCTGCAGCGCCACCGCGACGCCGGCTCCGTAGACGACCAGGCCGGCGATCGTCACCCAGCGCAGGTCCGCGAGGAACCCGCCGACGACGACCGCCAGCCCGCCACCGGTCAGCCACAGGCACCGGCGAGCGGTGGTCATCGCACCGTCGGCGATGCGCGTGCGCAGCACGGTCGGCCACAGCGTGAACAGCGTGCCTAGAACGGACAACGCGACCCAGCCGAGGACGTTCGCGTGCACGTGCGCGGCGTGCAGCCGGTCGTACCAGACTCCGCGCTCACCCGTCACGGCCATGATCGAGCCGAGCGTCACGCCGACCAGCAGCGCGAGCCCGGCGGCCAGGTAGAAGTGGATGGTGCGGGCGAATCGGGCCATCAGCGCGCGCCGGGACAGCAGCACGAGCGAGACGAGGTGGCCGATCACGACCCCCGCGAGCAGCACCGCGGACGCTATGACGACGGCGCGCTGCTCGAAGCAGAACCCGACCAGCACGCCGAGCACCGCCGCGTTGAGCACGACGAGCCTCGCGCCGGACCGCGCTCGCGAGGGCGCTCGCGCGTGCAGCAGCGCGACGGCGAAGTGCTCGCTCCAGGTGACGATCGCGTTGGTCGCGGCACCGAGCAGCAGCAGGTGCACGGCCAGCCACCGAGGCACGGGCAGGGCGTCGCGGGCGACGAGCGCCACGAGCGCAGCCGCGACGTAGAGCAGCACGACCGCGTTCGCGCGCAGGTGCCACGTCCGACGCGCGGCCCCCTCGCCCGGGACCGGGCGCGTCGTCGGGTCGGTCA
>JBCECL010000119.1:0-4920 GCA_039207135.1 Brevundimonas sp. | reverse complement strand
GCCGAGCCCGTGGCCGAGTGGGTCGCGCCTGAGGTTGCTGAGCCTGCGGCCGAGTGGAGCGCGCCCGAGTGGACCGCTCCCGAGGTTGCTGAGCCTGCTGCCGAGTGGACCGCACCCGAGGTCGTCGAGCCCGTCGCCGTCGTCGCACCGGCGCGTTCGTTCACGTCGTACAGCGGCTACGCCGGCTGGTCGGCGGCGAGCGCTGCGGCCGCTGCCGACGCCCCGAGCGACTTCGAGCGCACGCTCGACGAGGCACGCGCCTGGCACACGGGTGCGCTGCCGACGGTTGCCGAAGCGGTCGCCGAGCCCGTGGCCGCCGCGCAGCCCGTCGTCGAGGAGCCCGAGGCCCCCGTCGCCGAGCAGGTGTTCGAGCCGGTCGCCGAGCAGGTCGTCGAGCCCGAGCCCGAGGCCACCGCCTGGCCCACCCCGACCTGGGACGCCGTCCCGACCTGGGACGCCGAGGCGCAGCCCGAGGTCGAGGTCGCCGAGGCGCACATCGAGGCCGAGCCGGTCGTCGAGGAGCTCCCGGTCCCCGAGCTCGCCGCCGAGGAGCCCACCTGGGCGCCGACGGTGCCGGCCTGGGCCGACCACGCGTGGTCCGAGACGTCCGAGCCCGCCGAGGACGCGACGCAGCTCTTCACGCCGGTCGAGGCCGCGAGCGCCGTCGAGCCCCTGGCACGCCGTTCCACGGAGCCCACGTTCGCACCCGTCGCCGAGCCGGTTGCCGAGCCCGTCGCCGAGGCGCAGCCGGTCGCCGAGGTCGCACCGTACGTCGAGCCCGAGGCCGCCCCGGCGGCATGGGCCCCCGCGGTTGTCGCGACCACGCAGGCGCCCGAGGCGTTCGCCGAGGTCGTGCAGGCCGCCCCGGCCGAGAAGGGCCGCAAGCGCTTCGGCCTGTTCGGTCGTCGCAAGCACGAGGACGACGTCGTCGAGGCCGCCCCGGCGGTGACGACGCCGGACCCCGTGCGTGCCTCGGCCTGGGCCCAGCCCGCATCGACTCCCGCCCCCGAGCCGCAGGCGGCCCCGGCCGCCCCGTCGTGGGCTGGTACGTGGAACGCGCCGTCGGCGCCCGAGCCCACCCCGGTGGCGCCCGAGCCCGCAGCGCCCCACGCCTGGTCCGCACCGGAGTGGGCACGTCCCGCCTCCGGTGGCGCAGCGCCGCTCTCGTCGGTCCCGCACCCGTCCCTGCCGCCGTCGGTCGCACCGCGGATCGGGACGCTGGACGACGACGTCGCGGCCATGCTCGCGCTCCGCTCCGACATCCAGGAGCAGGCGCTGTCGGAGCTCAGCCAGCTGTCCGCCTACCGCCCCGCGGCGGTCGGTGGTCAGGCCGAGCGCCTCACCAAGCGCGTGCCCACGGCCGTCCCGGCCGCCACGCCTGGTCCCGAGGAGTCCGCCGCACCCGTGCAGCGTGACGCCGCGGAGCTCCGCTCGCGCCTGTCGAACTTCCAGTCCGGAACCTCTCGTGGCCGTCGTGCCGCGGGCGACCCGGCCGACCAGAACAGCACCAACTCGTGACCCCCCCAACCGCCGCCTCCGCAATGGAGACGTCTGAAACCGCAGTCCTGGACTGCACCAGCAAGGAGGAAGTGTGACCGCGCTCAGCACCGAGGCAGCCAACTTCGGCTGGCTCCTGGACAACTTCGTCCGGACCGTGCCCGGCACTCGCCACACACTTGTGGTGTCGGCGGACGGTCTGCTCATGGCGATGTCGGAGCAGCTCGACCGCACCAGCGGCGACCAGCTCGCAGCCATCGTGTCCGGCATGTCGAGCCTGACCCGCGGAGCGTCGCGGCAGCTGCGTGCGGGGGAGGTGCGTCAGGCGATCATCGAGATGGACAACTTGTTCCTCTTCCTCATGAGCGTCTCGAACGGCTCCGTCCTCGCCGTCGTTGCCGAGTCGACCTGCGACGTCGGTCTCATCGGCTACGAGATGGCGATGCTCGTCTCTCGCACCGAGGCGACGTTGACCCCGCAGCTCATCTCCGAGATGCGCGGCCAGCTCCCCGTCGACGGTGCGGTCCGGGCTCCGGTCGCCTGAACGGGGCAGCACAGATGAGTGAGCACATCGAGTACGAGGCCAGGACGGTCCGGCCATATGCCGTGACCGGTGGCCGCGTGCGCTCGGCGCGCTCCGACCTGCCTCTGGAGGCACTGGTCGAGGCGATGCCGGACGCAGTGACCAGCCAGGGCCTGACGCCCGAGAAGCGCGCGATCCTGCAGCACGCAGCGAGCACGTTCATCTCGGTCGCCGAGCTCTCGGCTCTGCTTCACCTGCCGCTCGGCGTGATTCGGATCCTCGTGTCCGACCTCGCCGACCAGCAGTACGTGCGCGTGCACGCTTCACAGCCGGTCGAGGTCAACACCGGTGAGTCCCCCGCCCTGTCCCTGAGCGTGCTGGAGAGTGTTCTCAATGGCATTTCCGCCCTCTGACGCCGCGGTGGCCGCTCCGGCCGGAACCGCCGCGTCTGTCGCCCCCACCGTCGTCAAGATCGTTGTCGCAGGCGGCTTCGCCGTCGGCAAGACGACCTTCATCGGTTCCATCTCGGACATCGAGCCTCTGAACACCGAGGCCGCGATGACCGAGCACTCGGTCGGCGTCGACGACGCCGGCGGTGTGTCGGACCGCAAGACCACCACCACGGTGGCGATGGACTTCGGTCGCATCGCCCTGCCGGGGTCGCTCTGGCTCTACCTGTTCGGCACCCCTGGCCAGGACCGGTTCCTGTTCATGTGGGACGACCTGGTTCGCGGCGCCATCGGTGCCGTCGTCCTGGTCGACACCGACCGGCTCGACCAGTGCTTCCCGGCCGTGGACTACTTCGAGAGCCGTGGCATCCCGTTCGTCGTGGGCGTCAACTGCTTCGACGGCGTCGCCAAGCACCAGCTCGAGGACGTGCGCGAGGCGCTCGCGATCCCGGCTCACGTGCCGGTGCTGTACACGGACGCGCGTTCGCGTGCGGCCACCAAGCAGGCGCTCATCTCGCTCGTGCAGCTCGCGATGGAGCGTCTGCGCAACCGCTGAGCCTGCACGACGACCGACGGCCGGCCCCCGAACCTCGGGGGACCGGCCGTCGTCGTCTCGTGCCGTCGCGGGTTAGAGCGCGCGGAGCGTCTCCACCAGCGGCGTCGTCGGGCGCCCGATGAGCGTGCGCAGGTCGGCGGTGACGTCGGCGAGCTCGCCGCGGGCCGTGCCCTCGTCGAGCGCGACGACGAACGCGATGGTCCCGTCGTCCAGCCCCGCGTCGGCGAGCGACGCGGCCAGCTCGGCCGTGCTCACGGCCTTGTGCACGACGGGCGTGCCGAGCACCTCCTCGATCGCCGCGGCGAGCTCGTCGTACGACCACGCGACGTCGCCGGTGAGCTCGTAGACCCGGTTCTCGTGCCCGGTGCCGAGCGCGACGGCGGCGGCCGCCGCGGCGTAGTCGGCGCGGCTCGCGCTGGCGATCCGGCCGGTCCCCGTCGCCGACGCGACGACGCCCGTCTCACGGGCCTGGGCGAGCGCGGGCGCCTGGTTCTCGGAGTACCAGTTGTTGCGCAGGATGGTCCACGCCAGGCCGGACGCGCGCAGCACGTTCTCGGTCCCGAGGTGATCGGGGGCCAGGACGTGCTGGGTCGTGTCCGCGCGCGGGATGCTCGTGTAGACGATGCGCGTGACGCCCGCGGCCCTCGCGGCCTCGATCGCGTTGGTGTGCTGCGCGACGCGGTTGCCGGGCTCCGAGCCCGAGACCAGCACGAGGGTGTCGACGCCCGCGAACGCCTCGGCGAGGCTCGCAGGGTCGTCGTACGAGGCGGCGACGGTGCGCACGCCGCGCGAGGCCAGCTCCGCGAGCCGCTCGGCGTTGCGGCCCGTCGCGACGATCTGGTCGGGCGCGGTGCCGGCCTCGAGCAGGTCCTCGACGATCAGGCGGCCGAGGTGGCCGGTGGCTCCGGTGACGGCGATGGTCATGACGTTCCTTCCGATGGTGGTGCGGGTTCGTCATGCAGAACCGCGGGTAGGGTGGGTACCTTCCCGAAAGCCGATACCCACTTTGAGGTCAGGTACGCACGTGACGGTTAGTAACGAGGTCAGCGTCCTGGACCGCATGCTCGTGGACGGAAAGCTCGCGTCCGACTGCCCCACCCGCGTCGTGCTCGACCACGTCATGAGCCGCTGGGGCGTGCTCCTGCTCCTAGCCCTGTCCGAGCGCACGATGCGCTGGGGAGAGCTGCGCCGCGTGGTCGAGGGCATCAGCGAGAAGATGCTCGCGCAGACGCTGCGCACGCTCGAGGCGGACGGGATCGTGCTGCGCGAGGTGACGCCGAGCGTGCCGCCGCGCGTCGACTACTCGCTCACCGACCGTGGGACCGAGCTCGTCGAGCGGCTGCTCCCGCTGCTCGAGTGGGTGGCGGACAACTCCGACGCCATCGTCAGCGGCTGAGGCGCCGCGTAGGCGCGGCGGCGGGCGGTGATGCGGGATCATGGGTCGCGTGTCCCCGGAGCCGCCAGCGCGTGTGTACGCCGACGGCTCCGCCCTCTCCCGCTACCTGCCGGGTGCACCCCACGGCGCCCAGTGGCGTGAGTGGGCCGAGGCGCACCGCGACGGGCTCGTCACGTCGCCCCTCGGTGTGAGCGAGCTGCGCGGGATCGCGCGGATCCGTGGCGGCGACGCACCCGGGATCGCCTCCGAGCTCGCGTTCGAGTTCCCCGTCGTGCGGTTCTCCGACCAGGCCGTTCGCAAGGCGACCGACGTCGCCGGGGTGCTCCCGCCCTTCGTCGCGCTGCACCTGGGCCTGGCCCTCGCCGACCCGGACGTCGGCGGCATCGCGACGTACGACGTGCACCTCGCCCGCGTCGCCGCGCTGTACGGCCTGACGGTCGTCTCGCCCGGGCGCGCGACGCGCTGGTGGGAGTCCGACCCGGCGCCTTGGGTGCGCTGA
>JBCECL010000118.1:0-5097 GCA_039207135.1 Brevundimonas sp. | reverse complement strand
CTGCACCCGCTCGTCTGCGCGGCGTTCAACGCCGACTTCGACGGTGACCAGATGGCCGTGCACCTGCCCCTGAGCGCGGAGGCGCAGGCCGAGGCCCGCATCCTCATGCTCTCGAGCAACAACATCCTCAAGCCGTCGGACGGCCGTCCGGTGACCATGCCCTCGCAGGACATGATCATCGGTCTGTACCACCTGACGTCGGACCGCGAGGAGGCCCTGGGCCACGGCCGTGCGTTCAGCTCGGTCGCCGAGGCGATCATGGCGTTCGACCAGCACACGCTGGACCTCAACGCCGTCGTCAAGATCCTCTTCGACGACCTGGTGCTCGCCGCCGAGGACGCGCCCGAGGGCTGGTCCGAGGGTGAGCCGCTGCTGTACGAGACGACGCTGGGCCGTGCGCTCTTCAACGAGCTGCTGCCCGTCGACTACCCGTACGAGAACGGCGTCGTCGACAAGAAGCGCCTCTCGGTCATCGTCAACGACCTCGCCGAGCGCTACCCCAAGGTCGCCGTCGCGGCGTCCCTGGACGCGCTCAAGGAGGCCGGCTTCCGCTGGGCCACCCGCTCGGGCGTGACGATCGCCATCTCCGACGTCGCGACCCCGTCCGCCAAGGCCGGGATCCTCGAGGAGCACGAGGCGAAGGCCGCCAAGGTGCAGGGCCAGTACGACAAGGGCCTCATCACCGACGACGAGCGTCGCCAGGAGCTCATCGAGATCTGGACGCAGGCCACCGACAAGGTCGCCAAGTCGATGCAGGAGAACTTCCCTGCTCGCAACACGGTGTACCGGATGGTCGGCTCGGGCGCCCGTGGTAACTGGATGCAGGTCCGTCAGATCGCCGGTATGCGCGGTCTCGTGGCGAACCCGAAGGGCGAGATCATCCCTCGTCCGATCAAGTCCAACTACCGCGAGGGCCTGTCCGTCCTCGAGTACTTCATCGCCACGCACGGTGCCCGCAAGGGTCTGGCGGACACCGCTCTGCGGACCGCCGACTCGGGCTACCTCACGCGTCGTCTGGTGGACGTCTCGCAGGACGTCATCGTCCGCGAGGAGGACTGCGGCACCGAGCGCGGTCTGACCATGCCGATCGGCGTGCCCGGCACCAACGGGCTGCGTCGTCACGACAAGGTCGAGACGAGCGTCTACTCCCGCACGCTGGCCACCGATGTCGAGGTGGACGGCGAGATCGTCGGCCACGCCGGCGACGACGTGGGCGACGTGCTGCTGGACCGCCTGCTCGAGGGTGGCGTCGACGCGCTCAAGGTGCGTTCGGTGCTCACCTGCGAGTCGCGCGTCGGTACGTGCGCCAAGTGCTACGGCCGTTCGCTCGCGACGGGCAAGCTCGTCGACATCGGCGAGGCCGTCGGCATCATCGCGGCCCAGTCGATCGGTGAGCCCGGCACGCAGCTGACGATGCGTACCTTCCACACCGGTGGTGTGGCGTCGGCCGACGACATCACGCAGGGTCTGCCGCGTGTCCAGGAGCTCTTCGAGGCCCGTACCCCCAAGGGTGAGGCGCCGATCGCGGAGTACTCGGGCGTCGTGACGATCGAGGAGGGTGACCGCTCGCGGCGCATCCTGCTCACGCCGGACGACTCGGACATCGAGCCCGTGCCGTACCCGATCACCAAGCGCTCGCGCCTGCTCGTGCAGGACGGCGACCGCGTGACGGTCGGTACGTCGCTCGTCCAGGGTGCCGTGGACCCGAAGAAGGTCCTGCGCATCCTCGGCCCGCGCAAGACGCACGAGCACCTGGTCGACCAGGTCCAGGAGGTCTACCGCTCGCAGGGCGTGGACATCCACGACAAGCACATCGAGGTCATCGTGCGGCAGATGCTGCGTCGCGTGACCGTGCTGGACTCGGGCACGACCGACCTGCTCCCCGGCGAGCTGGCCGAGCGTGGCCGCTTCGAGGACGCGAACCGCAAGGCCGTCGCCGAGGGTGGCCAGCCCGCCTCGGGTCGTCCGGAGCTCATGGGCATCACGAAGGCGTCGCTCGCGACCGACTCGTGGCTGTCCGCGGCCTCCTTCCAGGAGACGACGCGCGTCCTCACCGAGGCCGCGATGTCGGGTCGGTCCGACCCGCTGCTGGGCCTCAAGGAGAACGTCATCCTCGGAAAGCTCATCCCCGCCGGTACGGGCCTGCCCCGCTACCGCAACATCGCGGTCGAGCCCACCGAGGAGGCGAAGGCCGAGCTGTACCCGACCTTCGGCTACGACGAGATCGACTTCCCCGCCCTGGGCCTCGGCTCGGGCGAGGCGATCCCGCTCGAGGACATCGACTTCGGCGACTTCCGCTGATCTCGTTCCGCACCGCTCCGAGGGGGTCCACCGGTTTCCGGTGGGCCCCCTCGGGCCGTCCGGCCTGACCATCGGGCCGTTCGACCCAAGCGGCGCGCGCGGCCGCGGCGTAGCCTGGACAGGTCCCGTTGTCCGGCCGTCCCGCTGCGCTGGTCAGCCGCTTTGACGCCCTTCGGGGCGCCAGGTAACGTAGGACACCGTGCCCGCGCCGTCGGGCCCTCGTGCGTGCACTCCGAGCGGACTAGTCCGTCGAGTGTGCCGGGTGAGCACCGCCCACTGAGCTTCGTCGATCGGCCAGGGAGACCTGGCAGGCCGACGGTGCCAGAGAGCGGGGCGACACGCCCGGGCGCGGGGGTCGGTTCGGGACTCCAGACAGACGAGGTAGCCGCGCGACGGGCGGCGCTCCTCGAACATGCCGGCCGTCCAGGGTGACGGGGTCCGGTCGACCAGAGCTCATCCAACAGACGGAGACGTAGTGCCTACGATCCAGCAGCTGGTCCGCAAGGGCCGGCAGGCGAAGACGAACAAGTCGAAGACGCCTGCCCTCAAGGGCAGCCCCCAGCGACGCGGTGTGTGCACCCGCGTCTACACCACGACCCCGAAGAAGCCGAACTCCGCCCTCCGCAAGGTCGCGCGCGTTCGCCTCTCGAGCCAGGTCGAGGTCACGGCGTACATCCCGGGCGTCGGTCACAACCTGCAGGAGCACTCCATCGTGCTCGTGCGCGGTGGCCGTGTGAAGGACCTCCCCGGTGTCCGCTACAAGATCGTCCGTGGCGCCCTCGACACGCAGGGTGTCAAGAACCGCAAGCAGGCGCGTAGCCGCTACGGCGCGAAGAAGGTGGGCTGATGCCTCGCAAGGGTCCGGCCCCGAAGCGGCCGCTGATCGTCGACCCCGTCTACGGGTCCCCGGTCGTCACGCAGCTGATCAACAAGATCCTCCTCGACGGCAAGAAGTCCGTCGCCGAGTCGATCGTCTACGGCGCCCTCGAGGGCGTGCGTGAGAAGACGCAGGGCGACCCGGTCGTCGTGCTCAAGCGCGCGCTCGACAACGTGCGTCCGTCGCTCGAGGTGCGTTCGCGCCGCGTCGGTGGCGCCACGTACCAGGTGCCCGTCGAGGTCCGTCCGGTCCGCCAGACGACCCTCGCGCTGCGCTGGCTCACGGACTACTCGCGCGCTCGCCGCGAGAAGACGATGACCGAGCGTCTGATGAACGAGATCCTCGACGCGTCCAACGGCCTCGGTGCCGCTGTGAAGCGTCGCGAGGACATGCACAAGATGGCCGAGTCCAACAAGGCCTTCGCGCACTACCGCTGGTAATCCCGGCCTGGTCGCCGCGGCCCGCCTGCTCGCGCGGGCGGGCCCGCGGCACCACCACACGCCAACCGTAAGGGGCAATTCACGTGGCACTTGACGTGCTGACGGACCTCACGAAGGTCCGCAACATCGGCATCATGGCTCACATCGATGCCGGCAAGACGACGACCACCGAGCGGATCCTGTTCTACACCGGGGTCAACTACAAGATCGGTGAGACGCACGACGGTGCCTCGACGATGGACTGGATGGAGCAGGAGCAGGAGCGCGGCATCACGATCACGTCGGCCGCGACGACCTGCTACTGGAAGAACAACCAGATCAACATCATCGACACCCCCGGGCACGTCGACTTCACCGTCGAGGTCGAGCGCTCGCTGCGCGTCCTCGACGGCGCCGTCGCGGTGTTCGACGGCAAGGAGGGCGTCGAGCCCCAGTCCGAGACGGTGTGGCGCCAGGCCGACAAGTACGACGTGCCGCGCATCTGCTTCGTCAACAAGATGGACAAGCTCGGCGCGGACTTCTACTTCACGGTGAAGACGATCGTCGACCGCCTCAAGGCCAAGCCGCTGGTCATCCAGCTCCCGATCGGTGCCGAGAACGACTTCATCGGCGTCGTCGACCTGGTCGAGATGCGCGCCCTGGTGTGGCGCGGCGAGACGGCGCTCGGCGAGAAGTACGAGGTCGAGGAGATCCCCGCCGACCTCGTCGAGAAGGCCGCGCAGTACCGCGCGGAGCTGCTCGAGGCCGTCGCCGAGACCGACGACGAGCTGCTCGAGAAGTTCCTCGGTGGCGAGGACCTCTCGGTCGCCGAGATCAAGGCCGGCATCCGCAAGCTGACCGTCGCGAGCGAGGCCTACCCGGTCCTGTGCGGCTCGGCGTTCAAGAACAAGGGCGTCCAGCCCATGCTCGACGCGGTCATCGACTACCTGCCGACGCCGCTTGACGTCCCGGCCGTCGAGGGCCACGACATGAAGGACCCCGAGGTCGTCGTCGAGCGTCACCCCGACGCCACGGAGCCGTTCTCCGCGCTCGCCTTCAAGGTCGCGTCGCACCCGTTCTTCGGCAAGCTGACCTACGTCCGGGTCTACTCCGGCAAGGTCTCGCAGGGCGCCCAGGTGCTCAACTCGACGAAGAACAAGAAGGAGCGCATCGGGAAGCTCTTCCAGATGCACTCCAACAAGGAGAACCCCGTCGAGGACGCGACGGCCGGCCACATCTACGCCTTCATCGGCCTCAAGGACGTCACCACCGGTGACACCCTGAGCGACCCGTCGGCGCCCGTGGTGCTGGAGTCGATGACCTTCCCGGAGCCCGTCATCGACGTGGCGATCGAGCCGAAGACGAAGGGCGACCAGGAGAAGCTCTCCGTCGCCATCCAGAAGCTCGCCGAGGAGGACCCGACCTTCCGCGTCAAGCACGACGAGGAGACCGGCCAGACCGTCATCGGCGGCATGGGCGAGCTCCACCTCGACATCCTCG
>JBCECL010000117.1:0-5131 GCA_039207135.1 Brevundimonas sp. | reverse complement strand
ATGCACATTCGGACAGATCGCGCATCTCGGACGTATCAGGACATCGGAGCTCGCCTCCTGGGTGATCGTGCGCGCCCCACCGGGCCGCCAGCCACCGTCCGACATCCCGGACGCCTCACGGCCCCGACACGGGGCGCGAACACCGAAAGGCATCACCATGTCCACCACCCTGGCCACGAACGCGCCGCGTCGCGACACGTCCACGCCCGTCCCGTCGAACACGTTCCGCCCCGCCCCCCGCGCCGCGGCACCGGTCGACAAGCTCGCCACCCTGCTCGCCCGGCACTCGATCACCGCGCTGCGCATCAGCCTCGGTCTCGTGTTCCTCGGCTTCGGCGTGCTGAAGTTCTTCGACGGCATGAGCCCGGCTGCCGAGCTGGTGCAACGAACGATCGACAAGCTCACGTTCGGCTTCGTCGCCCCCGGCCCTGCCCTGCTGATCACGGCCATCCTCGAGACCGTCATCGGACTCACGCTGGTCACCGGGTACTTCCTGCGGTTCGGCCTCGTGCTCCTCGCCGGCGCCTTCGTCGGGATCATGGCCCCGCTCGTGCTCTTCTTCCACGAGCTGTTCCCGCACGGCCCGACGATCGTCGGGCAGTACGTCCTGAAGGACATCGTGCTGGTCTGCGCTGCCGCGGTCGTCGGGGCGCACGCGCTCGGTGCGCGGCTCACGCTGCCGTCGAACAAGGCCTGATGGCACCACGACCAGGGCCGCCTCGCCTGAGCCGCTCCGCGGCCGGACGAGGCGGCCCTGTCGGCCGTCTGGAGTCCGTCGCACAGCGGGTCTGCGTCGGGGGGCGACACCGACGCGGGTAGCGTGACCTCGTGCCCGCACAGCCCCGCCGTCGCCGTCCAGCGGCCGACGAGCGTGCCCGCCTGGACCTGCGCCCGGGCGATCGCGCCCTCGTCGCCGCCGACCTGGCCGACGGCCGCCGCGCCATCGCCACGCGCCTCGCCCTCTACCTGCTGGCGCCCGACGAGGTCACGCGCACCCCGTGGGCCGACGTGGACGCCGGAAGCCTCGACCCCGCGACCCGCACGCTGACCATCCGCTGGGTGTGGGGCGGCTCCACGCGCGTCACGTTCGCCGAGGACCGCGCATCGGTCGCGTTCAGCCAGTCGTTCCGCGAGCGGGTCCAGGCCTCGGTGGTCCACACGACGAGCGTCGCGCTCCCCGGCGGGCGACGCGCACGCGTCGCGCTGCGGCGCGACGAGGACGGCGAGCTGTTCAGCCAGGTGCTCGCCGAGGGGGACGTCGACCTCGCGGACCCGGCAGTCGCGGCTCTCGTCGACGCGGCCGAGAACGCCGTGCGGGATGCGGCCGGCCTGCCGCGGTGAGGTCAGAGGCACCCCCTTCGGGCTGCTACAGTTTTCCCGCTGCGATCCCCCGTAGCTCAATTGGCAGAGCATTCGACTGTTAATCGAAGGGTTACTGGTTCGAGTCCAGTCGGGGGAGCATCGAACGGTCGAGAAGGGGAGCCTGCGGGCTCCCCTTCTTGCGTTCACCTCACGCAAGCTCCGCGCGGCTGCCACAGCGGGCGACGTCCGTGCGATCGCCCAGAGCGAACACGCGTTGGCACTCTCCCTTCCCGAGTGCTAACACATTGGTGTAGCCAGTTCCGGCGCACCAGCAGCGCCGGACGGTCGGGTTCCGGACCGTCCGGAACCCCGCGAGGGAGGTGACGACATGGCTACTCGCTTCGACCCGTTCCAGGAGCTCGACCGGTTGGTCGGGCAGTTCATGGCATCCGACCGGTCGGCGGCGACCATGCCGATGGACCTGTACCGATCGGGCGACCACTACGTCATCCACGTCGACCTGCCCGGAGCCGACCCGGGGACGATCGACGTCAACGTCGAGGACCGGACGCTGACCATCCGCGCCGAGCGCACACCTCGCACTGACCAGGACGTGCAGTGGCTGGCCAAGGAGCGCCCCGTGGGCACCTACGCCCGCCAGCTGACGGTGGGGCGAGGACTCGCTCTCGACGCGATCTCGGCGACCTACGCGGACGGCGTGCTCACGCTCACGGTCCCGGTGGCGGAGGAGGCCAAGCCGCGCCGGATCGAGGTCCAGCACGGCGATCGCGCCCGCCAGATCTCAGCGGCCGAGCCGGCCGACGCCTGAGGACTCACCGGTGGTGGGCGTCGACCGGCGCCCACCACCGGCGCGCGCACTGCCCAAAGCGGCGGGGATCGCCGACGATCCCCTGCCCCCTCGGGCCCTCCTCGGGTTAACGGCTGCCCGGCGTCGCGCGTTCACGCACGCTTCGTCGACCGCGGCGCCGCACGCGAACCAGCGCGTCTGATCGGCCCGGTCCGCGGCCGGGATCGCACCCGTCACCGCGGACCGGGCCGCCGCGGTCACGGTCCGGTCATCCCCGTGAGCCCGTCACCCCTCCGTGCCGGTCACCGCGATGTAGACCGCGGCGTTCCCCCGCGGGTTGAGCAGCACGACCGGTGCGATGCACCGCTTCGGCAGCGTGACGTTCGCCTTGATCTTCGCGTCGCCGGTCGTCGAGAACGGCACGACGGCGGTGGTCGCGACGACCATGCCGTTGCACACGACGCTGGCCGCCACCTGCGTGACGGGGTTCGCGCCGGTCGACGTCAGGACGAGGTCGTCGACCCGCACGTCCAGCCGACCGCCGTGGCGGAGCGTGGCCTTGCTGTGCCCGATCACCCAGTCCGCTCCCCCGGGCGCGACGCCGAAGAGCACCGGATCGGTCGTCAGGCTGCCGGCCAGCTCCGCGGCGAGGATCGTCCGCCCGCTGTGGTGATCGTCGCCGTGCCCATTTCCATGCCCACTTCCGTGCCCACTGCTGGCGTACGCCGCGGGAGCCCCCACGACCGATCCGGCGGTCACGACCACCGCTGCTGCCATCGCTGCGCGTCTCAGGATCGTCTTCATCGTCAACCCTTTCTCCGCGAGCCCACGACGGGCCCGATATGTGGTGAGACGAGACGGTGCGGCGAGCGGTTCACATCTCTTCACTATTCGGTGTTGCTATGTACCGGTACTTAGCGTTACTGTCTTCCAGTACCAAGCATCACTGAGTAGAGGAAGGAGGTGGCCACCATGGGCAACCAGATGACCGAGATGCTCAAGGGGACCTTGGAGGGCATCGTCCTCGCGGCCCTGCGTTCTCGGCCGGCGTACGGCTACGAGATCACGACGACGCTGCGCGAGCAGGGGTTCGTCGACCTGGCCGAGGGCACCGTCTACGCCCTCCTGGTCCGCATCGAGCAGCGGGGGTTCGTGGACGTCGAGAAGGTCCCGTCGGAGAAGGGACCGCCGCGCAAGGTCTACACGCTCAACGCAGCAGGACGAGCACAGCTCGACGAGTTCTGGAGGACCTGGAGCTTCCTCGCAGGACGTATCGAACAGCTCCGCACAGACGCCAACGAAGGAGAGAACTGACATGGTCGCGAAGTGGATCGAGGCCCTCACGGGATCGCTCGAGCAGAAGAAGCAGTACAAGCAGAACGTCGCGCGCATCGAGGCTCTCCCCGAGCCCCACCGCGCCGCCGCCAAGGCGATGCACCGGTACTTCATGTACTACGGCGGCGTCACCGACGGAGACACGCTCATCACGATGTTCGGCGACCTCGCGGACCTGTGGGACCGGGCTGCCGCCGACGGGACGCCGGTCCGGGACATCGTCGGGGACGACCCCGTCGAGTTCGCGGAGACCTTCGCGCAGGCCTACGAGGGCAAGCGGTGGATCGACGCCGAGCGGGCGCGCCTGACCAAGGCGATCGAGGACGCCGAGAAGGAGGAGCCGAAGTGACCACGGGACCTGCCATCCACGTCCAGGGCGTCGAGAAGTCGTTCGGCGACGTCCACGTCCTGCGCGGCGTCGACCTCGACGTGCCCGCCGGCAGCATCTTCGCGCTGCTGGGCTCCAACGGGGCCGGCAAGACGACGCTCGTGCGCATCCTGTCGACGCTCCTGAAGCCCGACGCGGGCACCGCGACGGTGCGCGGGTTCGACGTCGTGGCCGATGCCGGCGACGTGCGCGAGTCGATCAGCCTGACGGGTCAGTTCGCCGCCGTCGACGGGATGCTCAGCGGCCGCGAGAACCTCGTTCTCGTCGCCAAGCTCCGCCACCTGAAGAACCCGCGGGCGATCGCCGACGAGCTCCTCGCTCGCTTCGACCTCGTCGAGGCCGGTGGGCGACGCGCGGCGACCTACTCGGGCGGCATGCGCCGCCGGCTCGACATCGCGATGAGCCTCATCGGGAACCCGCCGGTCATCTTCCTCGACGAGCCCACCACCGGGCTCGACCCGCAGGCGCGGATCGAGGTGTGGAACACCGTCAAGGAGCTGTCCGCCGGCGGCACGACCGTGCTGCTGACCACGCAGTACCTCGACGAGGCCGAGCACCTCGCCGACCGCATCGCGATCCTGCACGAGGGAACCATCATCCAGAACGGCACGCTCGACGAGCTCAAGCGGCTCCTGCCGCCGGCCAAGGTCGAGTACGTCGAGAAGCAGCCCTCGCTCGAAGACGTCTTCCTCTCACTCGTCGGCGCGGGCAGCACCGCAGCCGGAAAGGACCTGCCATGAGCACCACGCATGCCGTCCGGGACACGGTCGCCCTCACCGACCGGTCGTTGCGCCACATCGTGCGCAGCCCGGACACCATCATCACGACCGCGGTGACGCCGATCGCGCTGATGCTCCTGTTCACCTACGTGTTCGGCGGCGCGATCAGCATCGGGTCGCAGGAGTCGTACATCGACTACATGCTGCCCGGCATCCTGCTCATCACGGTCGCCTCCGGCGTCGCGTACACGGCGTACCGGCTGTTCCTCGACCTGCAGGGCGGGATCTTCGAGCGGTTCCAGTCGATGCCGATCGCGCGGCCGAGCGTCCTGTGGGCGCACGTGCTCACCTCGCTCGCCGCGAACCTCACGTCCGTCGTGATCGTCGTCGGCGTCGGGCTCCTCATGGGCTTCCGCACCGGTGCCTCCGTCGGAGCCTGGCTCGCCGTCGCCGGCATCCTGGTGCTGTTCACCCTGGCGCTGACGTGGACCGCCGTGATCGCAGGGCTCTCCGCCAAGACGGTCGACGGCGCGAGCGCGTTCAGCTACCCGCTGATCTTCCTGCCGTTCATCAGCTCGG
>JBCECL010000116.1:0-5236 GCA_039207135.1 Brevundimonas sp. | reverse complement strand
GACCTCCAGGTGCCCTACGACGTGCACGAGGTGATCGCGCGGATCGTCGACGGCAGCGAGCTGCACGAGTTCAAGGCGGAGTACGGACCGACGCTCGTCACCGGGTTCGCCCGGCTGCACGGGCACCCCGTCGGGATCGTCGCGAACAACGGCGTGCTGTTCAGCGAGTCCGCGCTCAAGGCCACGCACTTCATCGAGCTGTGCGACCAGCGCGGCATCCCGCTCGTGTTCCTGCAGAACATCTCGGGGTTCATGGTCGGGCGCGACTACGAGGCCGGCGGCATCACCAAGCACGGCGCCAAGATGGTCGCCGCCGTCGCGACGACGCGCGTGCCGAAGCTGACCGTCGTGATCGGCGGCTCGTTCGGGGCCGGCAACTACTCGATGTGCGGTCGGGCGTACTCGCCGCGGTTCCTGTGGATGTGGCCGGGCGCGCGCATCTCGGTGATGGGCGGCGCGCAGGCGTCGTCGGTGCTCGCGACGATCCGGCGCGACGTGCTCGAGGCGCGAGGCGAGACCTGGCCGCCCGACGAGGAAGAGGAGTACCGCGCCGGGCTGCGCGAGCGGTACGAGACGCGGGGGAGCGCTTACTGGTCCACGGCCCGGCTGTGGGACGACGGGATCATCGACCCGGCCGACACCCGGCGCGTGCTGGGCATGGCGCTCGACGTGTGCTCGCGGGTGCCGCTGCCCGAACCGCGCTTCGGCATGTTCCGGATGTGATCGCGATGACCTTCGGCACCGTGCTCGTCGCGAACCGCGGCGAGATCGCCGTGCGCGTGATCGGGACGCTGCGACGACTCGGGATCCGCGCGGTGGCGGTCTACAGCGACGCCGACCGCGGCGCGCGGCACGTCGCCCTGGCCGACGCCGCCGTCCGGCTCGGCCCGGCGGAGCCGCGGCTCAGCTACCTCGACGTCGACGCCGTGGTGCGCGCGGCGCTGGAGACGGGCGCCGACGCGATCCACCCCGGGTACGGGTTCCTCTCCGAGAACCCCGAGCTGGCGCGCGCGTGCGCGGACGCGGGGATCGTGTTCGTCGGGCCCGGGGTCAAGGCGCTCGACGTCATGGCCGACAAGGTGCGCGCCAAGGACCACGTCGCGGCCGCCGGCGTGCCGGTGATCCCGGGGCTCGCGCTCGACCAGGTCGCCGACGACGACCTCGAGACCGCCGCCGCGCGCCTGGGCTACCCGCTTCTCGTCAAGCCATCGGCCGGGGGCGGCGGCAAGGGCATGACGGTGGTCGACGATCCCGCGGGGCTGCGCGACGCGCTCGCGGCCTCGCGCCGCGTGGCCGCCGCGGCGTTCGGCGACGACACGCTCCTGCTCGAGCGGTTCGTGCGTGCGCCGCGGCACATCGAGGTGCAGCTCCTCGCCGACGCGCACGGGGGCGTCGTGCACCTCGGCGAGCGCGAGTGCTCGCTGCAGCGCCGGCACCAGAAGGTGGTCGAGGAGGCGCCGTCGCCGCTGCTCGACCCCGCGACGCGTGCCCGGATCGGCGCGGCAGCGTGCGACGTCGCGCGCAGCGTCGGCTACCTCGGCGCCGGGACCGTCGAGTTCCTGGTGTCCGACGAGGACCCGACCCAGTTCTTCTTCATGGAGATGAACACGCGGCTGCAGGTCGAGCACCCCGTGACCGAGCTCGTCACCGGGCTGGACCTCGTCGAGTGGCAGCTGCGCGTCGCCGCGGGGGAGCCGCTGGGGTTCGCGCAGGCCGACGTGCGGCTCACCGGGCACGCGGTCGAGGCGCGCGTGTACGCGGAGGACCCGTCGCGCGAGTTCCTGCCGACCACGGGGACGGTGCTCGTGCTCGACGAGCCATCCGGGGACGGGGTGCGGGTCGACAGCGCGCTGCGCGTCGGGCTCGAGATCGGCTCGACGTACGACCCGATGCTCGCCAAGGTCGTCGCGTGGGGGCCGGACCGGGCGGCGGCGCTCGCGCGGCTCGACGCGGCGCTGGCCCGGACCACCGTGCTCGGCGTGCGCACCAACGTCGCTTTCCTGCGGCGGCTTGTCGGGGACGACGACGTGCGCGCCGGGCGGCTCGACACCGGGCTGATCGCGCGTGCGCTGCCGTCGCTCACGGCACGGGAGGCCGACCCGCTGCCGTGGATCGCGGCCGCGCTGTGGCGGCACGCGGACCTGCGCGCGGGCGGTGCGGCGTCGGCGTGGGGGATGGACGGCTGGCGGATCGGTGAGGCGCGCCCGGTGCGGTACGAGGTCGTCGTCGGGCCCGACGAGGTCGTCGAGATCGCCGTCGCGGCGGGTACCTCGCAGGACCGTCCGCGGTCCCAGGCTGAGCCAGTGAAGGCGCTCGACGCGACCGTCGTCGTCGGCGACGCGTCGCCGGTGCGCGCCCGCCTGACGGTCGTCGGCGCAGACGCAGCCGAGCTCGAGATCGACGGCGTCGTCCACCCCCTGCGTGTCGTGAACGACGGTCCCGTCACTTGGGTCGGCATGCGCGGCGTCGCCCACGACGTGCGCTTCCGCAGCCGACTCGACCGCCACGCCGAGCAGCTCGCGGCACGGGCCAGCGGAGAGCGCCCGTCGGACCCGGAGGTCCGCGCTCCCATGCCCGGAACCGTCGTCGCCGTGGACGTGACCAGCGGAGACGCCGTCGTCGCGGGCCAACCGCTGCTCACGATCGAGGCCATGAAGATGGAGCACCGCCTGCTCGCCCCGCACGACGGGGTCGTCACCGTCACGGTCCGAACGGCCGACCAGGTGAAGCTCGACCACGTCGTCGCGACCATCGCTCCCAGCCCCCACGAAGGGCCGGAGACCCACCCCCACGAAGGGACCGAGGAATGAGCTACGACCTCACGCCGGAGCAGGAGAAGCTGCGCAACGAGGTGCGCGACTTCGCCGACCACGTCGTCGCGCCGGCCGCGTACGAGTACGACACCAAGCGGGAGCTGCCGTACGAGATCATCGCCCAGATGGGCGAGATGGGGCTGTTCGGCCTCCCGTTCCCCACCGAGTACGGCGGGCAGGGCCGCACCTACTTCGACCTCTGCCTGGCCGTCGAGGAGCTCGGCAGGGTCGACCAGTCCATCGGCGTGACGCTCGAGGCAGGCGTGGGACTCGGCGCGATGCCGATCTTCCGGAGCGGCACCGAGGCGCAGAAGCAGGAGTGGCTGCCGATGCTCGCGTCCGGGCAGGCGCTCGGCGCGTTCGGACTGACCGAGGCCGACTCGGGCTCCGACGCAGGTGCCACCAAGACCACCGCGCGGCTGGAGGACGGCGAGTGGGTGATCGACGGGAGCAAGCAGTTCATCACCAACTCCGGGTCGGCGATCACGCGGCTCGTGACGATCACGGCGGTGACGGGCCAGAGCGAGCGGCCGGACGGTTCCGTGCGCAAGGAGCTCACGGCGATCATCGTCCCGAGCGGGACGCCCGGGTTCACGGTGCTGCCGGCGTACGACAAGGTCGGCTGGCACACCTCCGACACCCACCCGCTGCTGTTCGAGGACGTGCGCGTCCCCGAGGCCAACCTCCTGGGCGAGCGGGGTCGCGGCTTCGCGAACTTCATCCAGACGCTCGACGAGGGCCGCGTCGCCATCGCCGCGCTCTGCACGGGCGCCGCGCAGGGCTGCCTCGAGGAGGCGATGCGGTACGCGCGCAGCCGCAACGTGTTCGGCAGCCCCATCGGCGGTCACCAGGCCATCGCGTTCACCATCGCGCGCATGCAGTCCCGGGTGCACACCGCGCGCCTCGCCTGGTACGACGCCGCGCGCAGGCTGCTCGCGGGGGAGCCGTTCAAGCTCGAGGCGAGCCTGGCCAAGATGGTCGGCAGCGAGGCCGCGATGGACAACGCGCGCGACGCGACCCAGATCTTCGGCGGCTATGGGGTCCTCAACGAGAACCCCGTCGCGAGGCACTACCGCGACTCCAAGATCCTCGAGATCGGCGAGGGCACGACGCAGGTGCAGCTCATGGTCATCGCGCGCGAGCTCGGCTTCGCGGAGGCGTCGCGATGACCCGGGACGTCGTCGAGCGCGGGCTCTACTACGAGGAGCTCGACCTGGACGCGCGCTACCTGCACCGGCCGGGCCGGACGATGACCGAGGCCGACAACGTCCTGTTCAGCACCCTGACGATGAACCCGCAGGCGCTGCACCTGGACGCGGCGTGGTCGGCGGAGCAGCCGTTCGGGCAGCGGCTCGTGAACTCGATGATGACGCTCGCCGTGCTCGTCGGGTCGTCGGTCGCGCAGCTGACCCAGGGGACGATCGTCGCGAACCTAGGGTTCGGCGAGGTGCGCTTCCCGCACCCGCTGTTCCACGGGGACACGCTGTACGCGGAGTCGGTCGTGGTGGACAAGCGGCTGTCGGCGTCGCGGCCAGGGCAGGGAATCGCGACGTTCGAGCACACCGGGCGCAACCAGGACGGGATCGTCGTCGCGACCGCCACGCGGTCGGTGCTGGTGTGGTGCAAGCCATGAGCCGGCTCGCGATGGGACCGGCGCTGCTGTTCTGCCCCGGCGACCGGCCCGACCGCTACCGCAAGGCGGCCGACCGGTCGGACGCGGTGATCCTCGACCTCGAGGACGCGGTCACGCCCGAGCTCAAGCCCGAGGCGCGCCGGATGCTCGTGACCGGGGACGTCCTGGACCCGGCGCGGTCGATCGTCCGCGTGAACGCGGTGTCGACAGAGTTCTTCGAGGACGACCTCGTGGCGCTCGCGCAGACGCCGTACCGGACCGTGATGCTCGCGAAGACGTCGGGTCCCGCCGACGTCGCGCGCCTGGCCGGGTACGACGTGGTGACGCTGATCGAGACCGCCATGGGGCTCGCGCACGTCGCGGAGATCGCGGCGGCGCCGAACGTCGTCGGGCTCATGTGGGGTGCCGAGGACCTCGTCGCGTCGCTCGGCGGCACGTCGAGCCGGCTACCGGACGGGCGCTACCGCGACGTCGCGGTGCACGCACGGGCCGCGACGCTCGTGGCGGCCGGCGCCAACGGCAAGGCAGCGATCGACGCCGTGCACCTGGACCTGGACGACCTGGACGGCGTCGCCGCCGAGGCCGCCGACGCCGCGGCCAGCGGCTTCGCGGCGACCGCGTGCCTGCACCCCTCGCACGTGCCGGGCATCCGGGCGGCGTACCGCCCCACCGCCAGCGAGCTCGAGTGGGCGCGCGCGGTCCTGGCCGCGGCCGAGGGGGAGCGCGGCGCGTTCCGCTGGGACGGGCGACTGGTGGACGGACCGGTGCTGAAGCACGCGGCGGAGCTCGT
>JBCECL010000115.1:0-5726 GCA_039207135.1 Brevundimonas sp. | reverse complement strand
GCCGAAGGTCACATTGCAAATGGCTGGCCGGAAGTCCATGCTCGTTGGACGTACAGGACACGGAATCGGACAGTTGGCCGGCCGCCGACGAGGCGCGGGCGCGCGATGCGAGAGGCTCGACGCACTGATGACCACGATCGGCTACGTCTGGGTCGGCCCCCTCGAGTACAACCGTGACTACCAGGCCGCCCTGCTCGCGGACAACGGTGTCGAGCGCCTGCTCGAGGACATCGCCGACCGCTCTGGCCAGGGGCGTGACCGGCTCGGCGAGGCGCTCGACGCGCTCGCTGCCGGCGACACGCTCGTCGTCTGGCGGCTCGATCGGCTGGGCTCGACGCTGTCGTCGGTGCTCACCCTGCTCGACCTGCTGGTGCGCCGCGGCGTGACCGTGGTGAGCGTGGCGGACAAGTTCGACAGCAGCGCCGCCGGGGTGCGGCTCACGATCGCGTCGTTCGTCGAGCTCGACCGCAGGCTGCACCGGGAACGGACCATGAGCGGCGTGTACGCCGCTCGCGCTCGCGGACGGGTGGGGGGTCGTCCGCGAGCGCTGTCCGAGGCGAACGTCGAGCGCGTGCTCGCCATGCGCGACCAGGGCGCGACGGTGCGCGAGATCGCCGAGGAGGTCGGCACGTCGCGCGCGACCGTCTACCGCGCCTTCGAGTGGGCGGACCGCGACCAGTCGCAGGACGACGACACCCAGCGCCGGACGATCACGATGCGCCTGCGCCCCGGCGGCGCGGACGGCGATCCCGGCATCGCGTCGGTCCCCGTCGCCGACTGACCCGGGCTCTCGATCGCCCGGACGGACGCTCGTCGTCGCCTGAACGGGTGGTCGAAACGTTGCAAGTTGTCTCATTTCGATAACGGACTCGACTTTCGGACACGGTTTCGGAAACATGTCCCGCGACGCGGCCACGGCGGCCGCGCGACGTACCCCGACAAGGAAGTCAGGTCGACGATGACGACTACCGGTACTCGACGAGCCGCCCTCTGGGCGGTCGCGCTGACGGCGAGCGCGAGCATGGCCCTCGCCGGCTGCACCAACTCTGGCGACGACACCGCGGACCCCGGCACGAGCAGCAGCGCGGCGCCGAACGTGGAGCAGACGGTCAAGGCGGGCGCCACGGACGGCCCGACCTGCGACCGCGCCACCTACGGCGGCGAGCAGATCGACCTGAAGGACGCGGTCGTCGGGTTCTCGCAGTCGGAGAAGGAGGACAACCCCTTCCGCACCACGGAGACCCAGTCCATCAAGGACGAGGCCGCCAAGATCGGCGTCAAGAAGCTCATCACGACGAACGCCCAGTCCACGCTGTCGAAGCAGATCTCCGACATCCAGGACATGATCGCGCAGGGCGCCCAGGTGCTCATCGTCGCGCCGCTCAACTCGGACGGGCTCGAGCCCGCGCTCGAGGCCGCGCGCGCCAAGAACATCCCGGTCCTGACGATCGACCGCAAGCTCAACGCGACCGCGTGCAAGGACTACGTGTCCTTCCTCGGCTCCGACTTCGTCGAGCAGGGCAAGCGCGCCGCCGACCAGCTCATCGCCGGGACGGGTGGCACGGCCAAGGTCGCGATCCTGCTCGGTGCGTCGGGCAACGGCGTGACCACGGACCGCACCAAGGGCTTCGTCGACGAGATCAAGGCCAAGGGGCCGAACATCGAGATCGTCGCGCAGCAGACCGCGGACTTCGCGCGTGACAAGGGCCAGTCGGTCACCGAGCAGCTCCTGCAGGCGCACCCGGACCTCACCGCGATCTACGCCGAGAACGACGAGATGGGCCTCGGCGCGCAGGCCGCGATCATCTCGGCGGGCAAGAACCCGGGCACGGACATCCAGCTCTACTCGATCGACGGCACCAAGAACGCCGTCTCGCAGATCGTGGAGGGCAAGTACAACGGCGTCATCGAGTCGAACCCGCGGTTCGGACCTCTCGCCTTCAGCACGCTCGCGTCGTTCCTCAAGGGCGACAAGGTCGGGCAGGACATCGTCATCGAGGACGGCGAGTATGACCCCTCGAACGCCAAGGACAAGGTGGACTCGGCGTACTGACGGTCGGTCACGACGGGGCCGGCGGGACCAGAAGTGGTCCCGCCGGCCCGGGCTGCGGTGAGAGGGAGGTAGCGGTGCCGGGGACAACCGACGACGTGGTCGTGTCGCCACCAGGAACATCGACCGGGTCGAGCCCGGGCGCAGCCGTGCTCGAGGCACGGCAGGTGACCAAGCGGTTCGGCGGGGTCACCGCGCTGAGCGACATCGACTTCGCGGTGCACGCGGGGGAGTGCATCGCGCTGATGGGCGAGAACGGCGCAGGCAAGTCGACGCTCATCAAGGTGCTCACGGGGGTCCACCAGCCCGACGAGGGCGAGGTGCTCATGGCCGGCGAGCCCGTGCGGTTCGCGCAGCCGCTCGACGCGCAGCGGCTCGGGGTCAGCACGATCTACCAGGAGGTGAACCTGGTCCCGCTGATGTCGGTGGCGCAGAACACCTTCCTCGGCCGCGAGCCGCGCGGGCGCTCGGGCCTCGTCGACCGGCGCGAGATGAACTCACGGGCCACCGCGCTGCTCGCGGACTACGGCATCCACGTGGACGTCCGCCGGCCGCTGCGGTCGTTGTCCCTGGGCACCCAGCAGATGGTCGCGCTCGTGCGTGCGGTGAGCGTCCGGGCGCGGGTGGTGATCATGGACGAGCCGACGTCGTCGCTCGAGGCGCGCGAGGTCGAGACGCTGTTCGGGGTCATCGGCATGCTGCGCGAGCGCGGGATCACTGTGGTCTACGTCAGCCACCGGATGGACGAGATCTACCGCATCTGCGAGCGCGTCACCGTGCTGCGCGACGGGCGCCTCGTGCATGACGGCGCGCTCGCCGACGTGCCCCGCAAGGAGCTGGTCCAGCTCATGCTCGGCCGCAGCATCGAGCGCACGGGCGGCGTCACCGCGTTCGGCGACGACGTGCACGTGCGCTGCGCCGAACCCGTGCTCGTCGCGCGGGGCCTGTCCCGCCGGCACCAGATCGACGGGGTCGACGTCGAGGTGAGGGCCGGCGAGGTCGTCGGCCTCGGCGGCCTGCTGGGCGCGGGGCGGAGCGAGACCCTCAAGGGGATCGCCGGGGTCATGCCGCTCGACGCGGGGGACGTCGAGGTCGACGGGAACGACGTCCGGCCGGGGTCGGTCGCCGCCGCGATCCGCGCGGGCATCGTCATGCTCCCCGAGGACCGCAAGGCCGAGGGGATCGTGCCCGACCTGTCGGTCCGGGACAACATCGTGCTCGCCGCGCTGCCCCGCCTGTCGGTCGCGGGCTTCGCGTCGCGGCGCAACCAGGACAAGGTCGCCGAGGTGTTCATGCGGCGCCTGCGGATCAAGGCGTCGAGCCCCGACCAGCTCGTCTCGGAGCTGTCCGGCGGCAACCAGCAGAAGGTGATGATCGCGCGCTGGCTCGCGATGAGCCCGCGCGTGCTGCTGCTCGACGAGCCGACGCGCGGCATCGACG
Organism: Brevundimonas sp.; assembly: GCA_039207135.1. Classification (GTDB taxonomy): domain Bacteria; phylum Actinomycetota; class Actinomycetes; order Actinomycetales; family Cellulomonadaceae; genus Cellulomonas. The sequence goes on along the minus strand of JBCECL010000115.1, from coordinate 2,236 downwards.
TGGGCGCGAAGGCCGAGGTGCAGGCGTTGATCGACGAGCTCGCCAAGGAGGGTCTGGCGATCGTGCTCGTCTCGAGCGAGGTGGAGGAGATCGTGGAAGGTGCCGACCGGATGCTCGTGCTCCGCGACGGGCGCGTGGTCTCCGAGCTGCCGCACGGCGAGGTCGACGAGGAGCGGTACCTGTCAGCGATCGCGGGCGACACCACGGACCCGGGCGACGAGCCCGCGCCCGACGCCACGCACCGTCAGAAGGAGGACGGGCAGTGACCGCGGCGAGCGTGACGTTCTCGCTGCCGCGCCCGGGCTCGGTGCTGACCTACGCGCAGCGCTACAGCGTGTACGCGGGCCTCGTCCTCGTGCTGCTCTACAACCTGTTCTTCACGGCCAACTTCTTCGAGGCGTCCAACATCCGCACGCAGTTCGTGCAGCTCGTGCCCGTGCTCATCGTGGCGCTCGGGATGTCTCTCGTGATCGGGACCGAGGGCATCGACCTGTCGGTCGGCGCGTCGATGGCGATGGCGGCCGCGGTGCTGCCGCTCTACATCGGCTACGGGTTCGTCCCCGCCGCGATCGCCTCGGTGCTCGTGGCGAGCCTGATCGGCCTCGTCAACGGCACGCTCGTCGCGTTCGTCGGGGTGCAACCGATCGTCGCGACGCTGTCGCTCATGGTCGGCGGGCGCGGCCTCGCGCTGCTCATCGCGGGCGACCGGTCGAGGTCGGTGAGCGACCCGGTCCTCTCCCAGCTGAGCAGCGGGTCGGTGCTCGGCATCCCCTACAGCGTGCTGCTCGCCGCGACGCTCGTGGTCGTCGTCGCGCTGCTCGTCTCGCGCACGACGTTCGGCAAGCAGCTCGTCGCGGTCGGCGGCAACCGCCGCGCGGCCGAGCTGTCCGGCCTGCCCGTGCGGCGGGTGCTGCTGCTCGTCTACCTGATCAGCGCGGTGCTCGCGGGCATCGCTGGGCTCGTCGGGGTCTCGCGCCTGTCCGCCTCGGTGCCGTCCACGCTCGGCAACCTGATCGAGGTCAGCGCGATCACCGCGGTGGTCGTGGGCGGCACGCCGCTCACCGGCGGCCGCGTGAAGATCGGCGGCACCGTGGTCGGCGTGGTGCTGCTGCAGCTCATCACCGCGACGCTCATCAAGCACGACGTCTCGGACGCCGTCTCGCAGATCATCCAGGCGGCGATCATCGTGCTCGCCGTGTTCCTCCAGCGCGGACGGCAGGTGTCCCGATGACCGCACTCACCCTCGAGGCCGGGCCCGTCACGCGTGAGCGGGCGACCAAGGAGCGACTGTTCGGCGCGGTGCAGGACTACGGCGCGATGGTCGTGCTCGGCATGCTCGTCGTGCTCGGAGCGGCCGCGTTCCCGTCGTTCCTCACGGCCGACAACCTGACGAACATCGCGACGCAGTCGTCGTTCACGCTCATCATCGCGGTGGGCATGACGTTCACGATCCTGACCGGGGGCATCGACCTGTCGGTCGGGTCGATGTTCGCGCTCGGCGGCGTGCTCGCCGCGATGTCCTCGCACTGGGGCGGCCTGGCCGCCGCGCTGCTCGTGCCGGTGCTCGCCGGCGTCGTCGTCGGCGCGGTCCAGGGCTCGCTCATCGCGTGGGGGCGGATGGCGCCGTTCATCGTGACGCTCGCGGGCCTCGGCGCGGTGCGCGGCGTCTCGCTCGCGCTCACGCAGGGCGGCTCGATCACGCCGCTCGTCCAGTCGGACGCGTTCCGGACGCTCGGCCAGGGCGGGATCGGGGGTCTGCGGTTCCCGGTCTTCGTCGCGATCGCCGTCCTCGTCGTCGGCATCGTCGTGCTCGGGCGCACCCGCACCGGCATGGCGGTCTACGCGGTCGGCGGCTCGGAGAGCGCCGCGCTGCTGATGGGTCTGCCGGCACGCCGGGTCAAGTTCGTGGTCTACGTGATCAGCGGCGCTGCGGCCGGGCTCGCGGGGGCGCTGAGCGCCGCGTACTCGTCGTCGGGCGTGCCGAACGTCGGCGTGGGCTACGAGCTCACGGTCATCGCGACCGTCGTCATCGGCGGAACCCTGCTCACCGGCGGAAAGGGCTCGCTCGTCGGGACGCTCGCCGGCGTCCTGGTCCTCGCCGTCATCCAGAACCTCATCAACCAGGTCGGCTCGCTCACGAGCTCCGTCCAGCTGGTCGTCTCGGGGGGCTTCCTCGCGATCGTCGTCGTCGCCCAGACCCTGCTCGCCCGTCAGCAGCGCATCTAGCAGCCCACGC
>JBCECL010000114.1:1333-5994 GCA_039207135.1 Brevundimonas sp. | reverse complement strand
CCGGCCTGGGAGGGTCGGGTGCGTCCATGTGCCCAGTGTGCTGGTTCGCGTGCGTGTTGGCCGGTGCGGGCGCGCGTCGGCGCTGGTCGGCGCTCGGCCGGCTGCGCTCGGGCGCGTCGGCGCTCGGGCTCGTCGGCGCCGAAGGAACGACGACGGGGAACGTCCGCCTCGTGGCGGAACGCTCCCCGTCGTCGTCGTTCTGGCGTCAGTCGCGACGCAGCTTGCGGTACGTCACGCGGTGCGGGCGCGCGGCGTCGGCACCGAGGCGCGCGACCTTGTTCTCCTCGTACGAGGCGAAGTTGCCCTCGAACCAGTACCAGTTCGCCGGGTCCTCCTCCGTGCCCTCGTAGGCCAGGATGTGCGTCGCGACCCGGTCCAGGAACCACCGGTCGTGCGAGACGACGACCGCGCAGCCGGGGAACTCGAGCAGCGCGTTCTCGAGCGAGCCGAGGGTCTCGACGTCGAGGTCGTTGGTCGGCTCGTCGAGCAGCAGGAGGTTGCCGCCCTGCTTGAGCGTGAGCGCGAGGTTCAGGCGGTTGCGCTCACCACCCGAGAGCACGCCGGCCGGCTTCTGCTGGTCCGGGCCCTTGAACCCGAACGCGGCCACGTAGGCGCGCGACGGCATCTCGACGTTGCCGACCTTGAGGAAGTCGAGCCCGTCCGAGACGACCTCGAACAGCGTCTTCTTCGGGTCGATGCCGCCGCGGGACTGGTCGACGTACGAGATCGAGACGGTCTCGCCGACCTTGAGGTTGCCGCCGTCCAGCGGCTCGAGCCCGACGATCGTCTTGAACAGCGTCGTCTTGCCGACGCCGTTGGGGCCGATCACGCCGACGATGCCGTTGCGCGGCAGCGTGAAGCTCAGGCCGTCGATGAGCACGCGCCCGTCGAAGCCCTTCTGCAGACCGCTGGCCTCGAGGACGATCGATCCCAGGCGCGGGCCCGGCGGGATCTGGATCTCCTCGAAGTCGAGCTTCCTGGTGCGGTCCGCCTCGGCGGCCATCTCCTCGTAGCGGGCGAGGCGCGACTTGGACTTCGTCTGGCGGCCCTTGGCGTTCGAGCGGACCCACTCGAGCTCGTCCTTGAGGCGCTTGGCGAGCTTCGCGTCCTTCTTGCCCTGGATCGCGAGGCGCTCCTGCTTCTTCTCCAGGTACGTGGAGTAGTTGCCCTCGTAGGGGTACAGGCGGCCGCGGTCGACCTCACAGATCCACTCCGCGACGTGGTCGAGGAAGTACCGGTCGTGGGTGACCGCGAGGATCGCGCCCGAGTAGTCCTTGAGGTGCGCCTCGAGCCAGAGCACGCTCTCGGCGTCGAGGTGGTTGGTGGGCTCGTCGAGGAGCAGCAGGTCGGGCTTCTCCAGGAGCAGCTTGCACAAGGCCACGCGGCGGCGCTCGCCACCCGAGAGCACGGTCACGTCGGCGTCCGGCGGCGGGCAGCGCAGCGCGTCCATCGCCTGCTCGAGCTGCGCGTCGAGGTCCCACGCGTCGGCCGCGTCGATGGCCTCCTGGAGCTGGCCCATCTCGGCGAGCAGCGCGTCGAAGTCCGCGTCGGGCTCGGCCATGAGCTCGGAGATCTCGTTGTAGCGGTCGAGCTTGCCCTTGATCTCGGCGACGCCCTCCTCGACGTTGCCCAGGACCGTCTTGCTCTCGTTGAGCGGCGGCTCCTGCTGCAGGATCCCGACGGTGTAGCCGGGGCTCAGCCGGGCCTCGCCGTTCGACGGCTGGTCGAGGCCGGCCATGATCTTGAGGATCGTGGACTTCCCCGCGCCGTTGGGGCCGACGACGCCGATCTTGGCGCCGGGCAGGAAGTTCAGGGTGACGTCGTCAAGGATCACCTTGTCGCCGTGCGCCTTGCGCGTCTTGTACATGGAGTAGATGAACTCAGCCACTGGCTCTTCGTCCGCCTCGTGCTCGGTTGCTGGGGGAGGTTGCCCGGCGAGGCGCCGGCCCGACCCCGAGGCGTCGGCCGGCCTCCTCGCGGGATGCCGGTTCCCCAGCCTAGGCGATCACCTGCTCACGGCGAGCTCGCGCGGCGCAGCGGGCTCGCCGGCGCGGTCCTCGCCGGCGCGCAGCTGGTCGAGGAAGTCGATGTCGCTGTCGTCCTCCACCAGCTCGCCGTCGCCGGCGCCGACCGCGTCGCCCGGCACGAAGCGCTCGTCACCGTCGGGCAGCACCTCCAGACCGCTGACGTCCGCGACGTGCTGCGGCTGCGGCTGCTCGTCGGCGCGCGCCGCGCTCGCGATGGTGCGGCGGAAGTTGCTCGACCCGAAGGCCAGGTCGTGCCCGACGGCGACCGCCTCGAGCACGAGCCCGCTGCGCGCCGTGCCGTCGGCGCCCGTCCACTCCTCCGTCGAGAGCCGACCGTGCGCGACCACGGGGTCGCCCTTGCGCAACGACGCCGCGACGTTCACGGCGAGCGTGCGCCAGACCTTGATGCGGAACCACTCGGTGCGCCCGTCGCGCCAGGCGCCGGTGCTGCGGTCGAAGTAACGGCGCGTGCTGGCGACGCGGAAGGACGTGTACGCCTGACGCCCCTCTCGCGCGGGGAACAGGGTGACGTCGCTGCCGATCCAGCCGACCACCGTGACGTCGAGGCTCTGCGTGCTCATGTGACTCTCCTTCGCCGGTGCCCCGGCGAGGTGCGGGGCTCGTGACAAGGAGCGTCGCGCGGCCGGCCCGACCGCGGAGCGCACGACGAAGAGGTCGTGGACGGACCGCGCCGGATCGGGGGCTGTGGTCGCCTCGACGTCAGGCGCGGGCCGCGGCGACGAGCTCGCGCACCTCGCGGTGCTCACCGAGCACCGCCTGCGCCGGGTCCATGAGCAGCGTGCGGGACACGCCCTCGATCGCCGCGCGGCCGTCGCGCAAGGTCGCCGCACCGCGACGTCGGCCCGCTGCGCGTCGAGCCGCGTTCGCGCCCAGGACGCAGGCCACCGCCGCGACGGCCAGCACGATCGCGGCCCACGGCGCCCAGCTGTACTGGTCGCCGTCCCCGACGAGCGTCCCGACAGCAAGGGCCGCGACCAGGATCGCGAGCACGCCGAGCACGGCCGCCGCGACCGTCAGGACGACCGCGAGCCCCGAGCGGCGCACGTCGATCCGGATCGACGCGAGCGCCTCCTGCACCGCCGCGCCGATCTGCGCAGGCGTCGCCACCCGCGCCTCCAGGTCGGCGCCCCAGCGCGCCGGGAGCCCCGACACGAGCGGCTCGAGCCACGCCGAGCGGGCCAGCCCCACGGAGTGCACCTGCACGGGACCAGGCGACGGCATGGTCGCGGCGCGGCCACGGCTCGCCGCACCGACGGCCGCCGCGACGGCTGGCAGGCCCGCGGCGGCGGACAGGGTGTCGACGACGCCCGTCACCGAGAGCGCCGCCGGCTCGCGCTCGCCCACCTGGCTGCCCACAGCGGAAACGGCGTCGGCGATCTCGGACGCGGCGCGCGTCGCCGCCAGCGACCGCCCCGCGACGGACCCGGCGAGCGACTCGCGCAGCTCGCCGATGCCCTCGCCGGTCTGCGCGGAGACCGCACGCACGGGCACGCCTGTCAGACCGTCGGCGACGAGCAACCGGCCCACGTCCGCCAGGAGTTCCGCGCGGACCTCGGGCTTGACCGTGTCGATCTGGTTCATCACGACGAGCATGGACGCCTCGTGGCCGACGAGTCGCTGCAGGTAACCGGTGTGCAGCGCGTCGTCCGCGTACTTCTGCGGGTCGACCACCCACACGAGCAGGTCCGCCTGGGGCAGCAGGCGGTCGACGACGGCCCGGTGCTCAGGCTCGATCGAGTCGTGGTCCGGCAGGTCGAGCAGCACGAGGCCGCGCAGCGGGGCCTCGGACTCGCCGTCGAGCGCGCTCTCCCGCACGATCCGGCGCTCGGAGTCCACGCCGAGCCAGTCGAGCAGCGCGGACGCGTCGGTCCCCCACACGCACGCGGTGACCTGCGACGTCGTGGGTCGGCGGACGCCGACGTCGGCGAACCGCAGCTTGGAGACGGCATTGAACAGGCTGGACTTGCCCGAGCCCGTCCCGCCCACGAGCGCGACGATCGTGTGGTCGACGTCGAGCGCGAGGCGCTCACGCACGCCGTCGAGACCGGCGCGGGCCGTCGCGACGACGTCCGGGTCCAGGCGGTCTCCACCTCGCTCGATCGCGTCGACGAGTGCGGCGACGCGCCGCTCCAGGATGTCGGAGTCGCTCATGTCAGCCCCTTGAGGACGGCCAGGCGCAGGCGCAGGCGGGCGGCCGCGTCGTCGGCCAGATCAGGGTCGGCGAGGACGTCGCCGACGATGGTCCGCTCGAGCCCAGCCTGGCCGACGGCGCGATCGGCGAGGTCGAGCACCAGGTCGTCGATCATGCGCTGGCCCGTCGGGCCGAGCAGCGTCACGAGCAGCGTCGCCGCGCGGCCGACTCCGGCAGCCGCCGCGAGCGCGACGGCCGCGAGGCCGTCCTCGCCGAGCGCCTTCAGCGCCCGAGCACGCCCCTTCTCGACGCGAGCGAGCGCGCGTCCGCTGACGTCGCCGTCGGGCCTCGCAGCCAGTCCGGCGCGCACCACCCGCGGCCCCTGCGCAGTCCAGCCACGCGCCGCGAGCTCCGCCGCGGCGGTGCGTCGCGAGGCGCCCTTCTTCCACAGCTTGGCGACCGACTTCCCGCCGACGGGGGCG
>JBCECL010000114.1:0-1233 GCA_039207135.1 Brevundimonas sp. | reverse complement strand
GCGACGGACCCGGCGCGGATCGCCTCCCCAGCCGCTCTCGACGGCTCGACCAGCGCGGCATCCAGCGCCTCGCCGATCGCCGCGGCCGCGTCGGCCTGCGTCTGCACAGCCTCGGCGAGCTCCTCGACCCACTCCCGCAGCGAGGCCAAGGACCCCCGCAAGGTGCGGCCGATGACGGTCCGCGCGCGGTCGGGCCCGGCGAGCATGGTCAGCCAGCGGTGCACGGGCGCGACGGCGGGCGCGGCGAGCAGCCCCTGGTGCGGACCCATGTCCGGCACGACGAACAGCGGCGACCCGTCGAGCCCGTGCGCACGCAGGCGGCTCAGCAGGTCACCCCGGACGGTGGGAAGCGAGTCGGACGGCACGCGGTTGAGCACCATCGCGATCGACGCCCCGCGCTCGACGGCGGCCTCGAGCACCTTCCACGGCAGCGCGTCGCCGTACCGCGCCGCGGTCGTCACGAACAGCCACAGGTCCGCTGCCTCGAGCAGCCGGTGCGCCGACTCGCGGTTGGACTCGAGCACCGAGTCGAGGTCGGGCGCGTCGAGCAGCGCGATCCCGCGCGGCACGTTCTCGTCGGCAACGACCTCGACGGACTCGAGCACGGGGTGGTGGGACAGGAGGTCCTCGTCGAGCGGGTGGTGCACGAGCACCGGCCGTCGCGTCGTCGGCCGCAGCACGCCAGCCGTGCTCACCTCCGACCCGACCAGCGAGTTCACGAGCGTCGACTTGCCGGCCCCCGTCGAGCCCGCGACCACGACGACGGCAGGCGCGGACAGCTCCGTCAGGCGCGGCACGAGGTGCTCGTCGAGCTGGTCGAGCAGCCGCACGCGCGACGCCTCCGCCTCCTTGGCACCGTCGAGCGCGAGCGGGAAACGCGTCGTCGCGACGTCTCGTCGCAGCTCACGCACCGCGTCGAGCAGGCTGGTCGCGGCCAGGGGTCGAGCGAGCACCGAACGCGGATCGTCGGCCGAGTGCCGACCGTGCGCGGACTCACGTGCCGGCGTTGCCGACGCTGTGCCCGGCTGGATGCTCACGTGCTCATTCTCAGGCCCGGACCTGACCAGGCCAAACGCGCCACGCGGTCGAGAGCGCACGAGTCGGGCGATCCGGACGACGCGGCCGGTGCCCACTACTCTGGTCGCGCGGCCTCGCCCGTGCCCCCGTAGCTCAATGGATAGAGCAACGGCCTTCTAATCCGTAGGTTGCAGGTTCGAGTCCTGCCGGGGGCGC
>JBCECL010000113.1:0-6309 GCA_039207135.1 Brevundimonas sp. | reverse complement strand
GTCGCGGGCTGGGGCAACCTGGTCAACCGCACGGCCAGCATGATCGCCAAGAACTTCGGCGAGATCCCCGCGGCCGGCGAGCGCCAGGCCGTCGACAGCGCGCTGCTCGCGACGACCGGCGAGGCGTTCGGCGTCGTCGGCGGGCTGCTCGGCGAGCACCGCAACCGCGCGGCGATCGGCGAGGCGATGCGCGTGGTGCAGGAGGCGAACCGCTACATCTCCGAGACCGAGCCGTGGAAGCTGACCGGCGACCGCGAGCGGCTGGGCACGGTGCTCAACACGGCCGCGCAGGCGGTCGCCGACGCCAACACGCTGCTCGCGCCCTTCCTGCCGTTCGCGGCGCAGAAGGTGCACGAGACGTTCGGCCGCACGGGCGAGTTCGCACCGCAGCCGCGCATCGAGGAGGTCACCGACCTCGACGACGCGTCGCGCACGTACCCGATCATCACGGGCGACTACTCGGCGACGCCGCGGTTCGAGTCGGTGCCGGTCGTGGCGGGCACCCCGGTGGGCAAGCCCACCCCGGTGTTCACCAAGCTCGACGACGACATCGTCGAGCAGGAGATCGAGCGCGCGACGAAGGGCTGACGATGGCCCGCTCGCGCGAGCGCGGCTGGCCGCCGGCTCCTGAGGCACTGCCGTTCCCGGTCGTCGACAACCACACCCACCTGGAGTCGGTGCTGGAGTGGGTCGCCGACGGATGGGGTGACGACGCGCCGCCGTCGATCGAGGACCACCTCGAGCGCGCGGCCGCGGTCGGTGTGACCCGGATGGTCCAGGTGGGCTGCGACCTCGACGCCGTCGCGTGGACCGACGCGGCCGTCAGGGCACACCCGCAGCTGGTCGGCGCGCTCGCGATCCACCCCAACGAGGCCGTGCTGCACGCCGGCGTGCGCGAGGTCGCGCCCGACGGGCTGGACCCCGACGCGCAGCCGCGGCACGCGATGTCGCTCGACGACGCGATCGACGCCGTGGCGGTGACGGCGCGCGCCAACGGCCGCATCCGCGCGATCGGCGAGACCGGGCTCGACCACTTCCGGGCCGGTCCGCGCGGCCGGGCGGTGCAGCGCGACGCGTTCCGCGCGCACATCGCGCTGGCCAAGGAGCTCGGCCTGGCGCTGCAGATCCACGACCGCGACGCGCACGACGAGGTCGTCGAGATCCTGCTCGCGGACGGAGCGCCGGAACGCACGGTGTTCCACTGCTTCTCGGGCGGCCCGGCTCTCGCCGAGGTCGCGGCGAGGAACGGCTGGTTCTGCTCGTTCGCGGGCCCGGTGAGCTTCCCGGCCAACGAGGAGCTGCGGGCCGCGCTGCGCGAGCTGCCGCACGAGCTCGTCCTGGTCGAGACCGACGCGCCCTACCTCACGGTCCACCCGTTCCGCGGCCGCCCGAACGCGCCGTACCTGCTGCCGGGGACGGTCCGCACGATCGCGGACGAGACCGGACGGACCCTCGAGGAGACGTGCCGGTCCCTCGCGCGAGCGTCCGAGGCGGTCTACGGCACCTGGTGACGCGACACGCCGTCGCGACACGCCGGGCTCGCAAGTCGCGTGTCCGAGGTGTCCGATCCCGGCTTTCGGCGTTCGTCACGGATCGGTTACGGTCTGACGATGCTTCCGGCGGGTCGAGCCCGCGAGGACCGGTGAGAGGACAGGCGTGACGGACGGCGAGCGAGGCGCGACGCAGCGCTCTCGCATGCCTCGTCGGCGCGCCGGTCGTCTCGCGGCGCAGGCCGCCGTGCTGGCCGTGGTGGCCGGCGCCACCAGCGCCTTCGCCGTCATGCACAAGCAGGTGACCGTCGACGTCGACGGCCGTGCGGTCCAGGTCGAGGGGTTCGGCCGGACGGTCGGCGCGGTGCTCGCGGGTGCCAAGATCCACGTCGGCGAAGGCGACGTCGTGGCGCCCGGGCTGGGCGACAGCGTCACGCAGGGCCAGGAGATCGTCGTGCGCCACGGCCGCGACCTCGACGTCGTGGTCGACGGAGAGCCGCAGCGGGTGTGGACCACGGCGCTGACCGTGGGCGAGGCCGTCGACTCCCTCGGGCTGCGCGACGGCGACGTCCGCCTCTCGGCGTCCCGCTCGGAGCCGCTCGGCCGCGACGAGCTGCGCGTCTCCACCGAGAAGACGATCCACCTGGTCGTCGACGGTCAGGTCATCGACGGCGTCAGCAGCGCCTCGACCGTGCGCGACGCGCTCAAGGACATCGGCCTGGTGCTCGACGAGGGCGACGAGGTGTCGGTCCCGCTCGACGCGACCGCGGTGGACGGGCTGGCCGTGCTGGTCACGCGCGCGCAGACGGACGCGGAGACGCGGACCGAGGCGGTCAAGTTCGAGACCGACGAGGTCGACGACCCGGGCCTGGCCAAGGGCACGAAGCTCGTCGTCACCAAGGGCAAGGCCGGCATCCGCACGACGACGTACCAGCTCGAGACCGTCGGCGGGGTCGTGACGGGGCGCACCGCGCTCTCGTCTGTCGTTACGACCGAGCCCGTGACGCAGGTCGTCCACGTCGGCACGATGGTGCTCCCCGACCCGTCCGACATCCACGTCAGCCCGGGCAGCGCGCAGGCGATCGCCCGCGAGCTCGCGGCTGCGCGAGGCTGGGGTGACGACCAGTTCGCGTGCCTCCTGCCGCTGTGGAAGCACGAGAGCGGCTGGCGCGTGAACGCCGAGAACCGCTCGTCGGGCGCGTACGGCATCCCGCAGGCGCTGCCCGGCTCGAAGATGGCGAGCGTCGGCGCCGACTGGCGCACGAACCCGACCACGCAGATCACGTGGGGCCTCGGCTACATCAAGAACCGGTACAAGACGCCCTGCGGGGCCTGGGGACATTTCCAGTCGCAGGGCTGGTACTGACCGCCGCATTACCATCCGCGTCCTAGGCGGGGGTTGGCAACTGGATCACGATTCGGTTACGGTCGCGTGTCGCTCCCTGCGAGATTGTCCTGCGAGACGTAGGGGAGCGGCCGGCGCCGGGCCGAGTCCGGGCGCCGAGACGGCCGGATCGGGGATCCGGAACCGACGGGGACGCCTCCCTCCAGGTGTCTGCCGGCCCGAACCTGGGCCCCCGCCGGGTGCGCCACACCAGCGCCGCTCCGCACCCCGTGCCCGGGCACCTCGACGGCTGGAGCCCCGTGCAGTTCTCGACTCGATTCCTTGGTCCTCTCGCGCGCAAGCGAACCCACGACGCGGAGCAGGAGGGCCCTCGATCGGGTCGTCGCGTTCTGCCGATCGCGGCGGGCGCCACGGTGCTCGTCCTCGCTGGCGCGACCGCCGCCTACGCGAACGTCCACAAGACGGTCCAGCTCGACGTCGACGGACAGGTCCGCGACGTCAGCACGTTCACCGGCTCCGTCGGCCAGCTCCTGGCCGACCAGGGCGTCCAGGTGGGCGAACGCGACACGGTCTCCGCGACCGGCGGGTTGCGTGAGGGGCAGGACATCGTCGTCCGGCACGCCCACCAGATCACCGTCGCGACCGACGGGGTCAACCGCACCGTGTGGACCACCGCGCTCACGGCCGACGAGGCGCTCGACACGCTCGCGGCGCGCGACGCCGACGTCTCGCTCGTCGCCTCGCGCAGCTCGGCGGGTCGCGCGCAGCTCCCGCTCGACCTCGTGCTGCACGGCTCGGTCGACGTCCTCGTCGACGGCGACACCCTGACCGGCCAGGACGCGGACGTGTCCGTGGCCCAGCTGCTCGGCGAGCTCGGCGTCACGCTGGAGCCGCTCGACCGCGTGGCCGTGCGGCCGGCGGACGACGGCGGCGTGGAGGTCGTCGTGAACCGCGTCGTGGTGAAGAACACGACCACGCACAAGAAGGTCGACTTCGACTCGAGCACCAAGAAGGACGACTCGCGCTACGTGGGCACCAAGGTCGTCACGACGGACGGCAAGAAGGGTGAGCGCACGATCGTCACGCGCATCACCACCGTCGACGGCAAGGTCACCGACAAGATCAAGGTGTCGGACAAGGTGACCAAGAAGCCCGTCGACGAGGTCGTCGCCGTCGGCACCAAGGCGCGCCCGGTCGTCACGTCCACGAGCAGCGGCTCGTCGTCGGGCGGCTCGTCGAAGGGCGGCCCGATCAAGGCCGGTGGCAAGGCCGACAGCCTCAACTGGGCGGCCCTCGCGCGCTGCGAGTCGGGCGGCAACCCGCACATCGTCTCGTCCAACGGGCTCTACCACGGGCTGTACCAGTTCTCGGTCGGCACGTGGCACGCGGTCGGCGGGTCCGGCCTGCCGTCGAACGCGAGCGCCTCGGAGCAGACCGCGCGCGCCAAGATGCTCTACAACCGCTCGGGCGCCGGCCAGTGGCCCGTCTGCGGTTCGCGCCTGTTCTCCTGAGCACCAGGCTCCGCCGAGGTCCGACGAGAGGCCCGCTGCGCCCCCGAAATGGGGGAGCGGCGGGCTTCTCGCATAGGGTCGGCGCATGTCGACGACCGCCCTGCTGGGCCCCGCGGAGATCCGTGAGCTGGCCGCCAGGGCTGGCATCCGCCCGACCAAGCAGCTCGGGCAGAACTTCGTGCTCGACGGCGGGACCGTGCGCAAGATCGTCCGGCAGGCCGACATCGAGCCCGGGGACCGGGTGGTGGAGGTGGGTCCCGGGCTCGGCTCGCTGACCCTCGGGCTGCTCGAGGCGGGCGCTGACGTGACCGCCGTCGAGATCGACCCCGTGCTCGCCGGGCTGCTGCCCGAGACGGTGGCGCGCCACGTCCCCGGCCTGACGGCGGCGACCCAGGACGGGGTCGTCGTGCTGAGCGACGCCGCCGGGCGCGCGCGGCTGACGCTCGTCACCTCCGACGCGCTCGACGTGACCGAGCTGCCGGGCACGGCGCCCGTGGCGTTCGTCGCGAACCTGCCCTACAACGTCTCGGTCCCGGTGCTGCTCACGTTCCTGGAGCGCTTCGACTCGATCGAGCGCGGCCTGGTCATGGTCCAGGCCGAGGTGGCCGACCGCCTCGCCGCGCCCCCCGGGAGCCGCACGTACGGCGTGCCGTCCGCCAAGGCCGCCTGGTACGTCGCCGCTCGTCGGACCTCGACGATCGGACGGTCCGTGTTCTGGCCCGTGCCCAACGTCGACTCCGCGCTCGTGCGGTTCGACCGCCGCGAGCCTCCTGTGACGACAGCGACGCGCGTCGAGACGTTCGCGGTGGTCGACGCGGCGTTCGCGCAGCGGCGCAAGATGCTCCGATCCGCGCTCGCGACGCTCGCCGGTTCGCCGGCCGCGGCCGTCGAGGCGCTCGAGGCCGCGGGCGTCGATCCCGAGGCACGGGGAGAACGTGTAGACATCGTGGGGTTCGCCAAGATCGCGGAGCGCCTGTTCAGCGGCTCTGGCAGGGTGGGCGCGTGACGTTGATCCCCGTGGAGCCGCTGCCCGAGCACGAGGTGCGGGTACGGGCGCCGGGGAAGATCAACCTCTCGCTGCGCGTTGGCGCGCGTGAGGCGGACGGCTACCACCCGCTCACGACCGTGTTCCAGGCGGTCTCGGTGTACGAGGAGGTCGTCGCGACCCCGTCCGACGAGCGCACGCTCACGGTCTCGGGCGTCCAGGCGGACCTGGTGCCGACCGACGCGAGCAACCTCGCCCTGCAGGCCGTCGAGGTCCTCGCGCGGCACACCGGCGTCGACGACGGCGTGCACCTGCACCTCGACAAGGGCGTGCCGGTCGCGGGCGGGATGGCGGGCGGCTCGGCCGACGCCGCCGCCGCGCTCGTCGCCTGCGACGCGCTGTGGCGCACCGGGCTCAGCCGTGCGGAGCTCATCGAGGTGGCCGCCGAGGTCGGTGCCGACGTGCCGTTCATCCTCATGGGCCACACCGCGGTCGGGCAGGGGCGCGGGCACCTGCTGACGCCGGCGCTGACCCGCGGCGAGTTCTCGTGGGCGTTCGCGGTGCAGGACCGCGGGCTCTCGACGAGCGCCGCGTACCAGACGTTCGACGAGCTGCACGGCGGCGAGGTGGGCGCACCCGACCCCGAGCTCGACGTGCCCCTCATGCAGGCTCTGCGCGCCGGTGACCCCCACGCGCTGGGCGCGGCTCTGCACAACGACCTGCAGATCGCCTCGCTGGAGCTGGACCCGCTGCTCGCCGAGCCGCTCGCCGTCGCGCAGGACGCGGGGGCGCTCGGCGTCGTCGTATCGGGATCCGGCCCGACCGTCGCGGCACTCGCGCGCAACCGTCAGCACGCGCTCGCGCTCGCGGCGGCCTTCACCGCCACGGGCGTCGCGGACCGCGTCCTGACCGCCTACGGGCCGGTCCCGGGCGCGCGCATCATCTCGGCGGAGTGACCCCGCCCGCCGGCACGGGGCC
>JBCECL010000112.1:0-6636 GCA_039207135.1 Brevundimonas sp. | reverse complement strand
CCGTGATCTTCGCGTACGTCCCCGCAGGCAACCCACGAGCCAGCAGCAGCGAAGCACGGTAGCCCCCGCTGGACGAGCCGATCGTGGCTGTGCCGAGCACGGTCGAGCCGGCACGGAACGTGACCTTGCCCGACGTGGCACCGGTGACCGTCGTCGAGACCTTCACCGGCGTCGCCGAGCCGTAGACGGTCGACGTCTGCGTGAGGGCCGGGACGCCGAGCACCACGGCCGCCTTGCTGACCGAGACCGGTCGCGTGACCGCCACGGCCGAACCGTCTGCGCCGGTACCCCGGGCGTACACCTGGACGCGTCCGACGAGGTCGGCGCGCACCGGGACCGTCAGCTTCGCGGTGAACGCGCCGTGCGCGTCAGTGCGGGCCGTGACCAGCGTGGCCGCCGACGACGTGCCGAGGGACAGCCGGACGTCCGTGGCCGGAGCGAACGACGACCCCGCGACGGTGATCGACGCGCCGAGCGACGTGCTCGGTGGCGTCGCGATCGACGCGTCCGCCGCGCTGTCGACCTTCACCTGGACGGCCGCCGACGCCTTGGACGTCGCGCCGACCGCCTTGAGCTCGAACTCACCGGTGCTGGCAGGTGCGCGCACCGTGCCGGTGATCGTGCCCGCGGCGGAGGCCCGGAGTGTCGCCGAGAACCCACCGAACGTGACGGCGACGTCCTCGGCGGCGACGAAGCCGGAGCCGGTGAATGCCAGCGACGCGCCCGCGGTGGTGCGCGCCGGGGCCGTCAGCGAAGTGCTGACGGCGGTGACCTGGATCGACGTCTTGGCGTGCTGGCCCGTGGTGGCTCCGGTCGCGGTGACGGAGGTCTCCCCGTCGGCCTTCAGCGGCACGGTGACCGAGGCCGTGAACGTGCCGTCGTCGGCGGCTGCGACGTCGGTGGTGGAGCCCGCGACGGCGACCCGGACGCTCTCACCCGGGCCGAACCCGCTACCGGTGACCGCGACCGCGGTCCCCGCGACGACGGGCGCCGTCGGCGCGGAGACGGTGGGCGCTCCGCTCGTGTCGGTGCCGATCGCGAACACGCGCTCGCGAACGGCGGTCGGCAGCGTCACGGAGACGATGCGGCGACCCGCTGGCGCGACGTACGGCTGCGTGGCGAACACGTAGGCGGTGCGGTCGCCGCTCGAGCGTGCGTTCCGCTCGTCCATCTTCGCGACGGTCACGTTGCCGAGCACCGGCGCGCCCCCGCTCGAGGGAAGCACCCAGTCTCCGAACGAGAGGTCGGCGGTCGCGTGGCTCCCGTCGTCGAGCGTGACCGCGGCGGTCGCGCTCGACGAGCCGTTGCGCGACGCCCCGACGAAGGCGAGCGCCCGCGCCGTGTGGGCGAGCGTGATCGTCTGGTTGGTCGGGATCGTCGCGTCCGGGCTGCCCTCGGCCGTGTCCGGCCAGATCGCGGAGATGCCCTCGTAGCCGGCGGCGTCGATCGTGAAGCTCGCGCCCGGAGCGAGCCCGTGCTGCGCGAGCAGGTCACGGCGGTAGCTGTTGCCGTCGGTGTCGAACTTGGCACCGTCCTGTCGGGCGCCGCTCGCGGTGCCGACGACCGAGGCGTACGAGGCCAGGGACCCGGGGCGGGTCACCTGGACGGACGTGTCCTCCGTGCGCTCCTGGCCGCCCGACACGGTGGTGACCGTGACCGGGTAGGCGCCCTCGACGGCGTCGTCGGCGACGGTGACGTCGAGCGACACAGTCGCGTGGCCCTCGGCATCGAGCTGCACCGAGCCGGGCGAGGAGATCGTCAGTCCGGTGCGGGCGCTCGTCGCCTGCACGTCGACGTGCTGCACGTCGGCCTCGAGCCGCTGGACGTCGAGCGTCAGCGTCGCCGTGTCGCCTGCCACGGCCTGAGGCCACGCCGGCGTGACGGCCGCGGCGACCGGGGCGCCACCGTCGCCGAACGACGGCGGGGCGTCGTCCTGCGCTACGCCCCACGTCGTGCTCGGCTGGCCGGCGAGAGTGAAGTCGACCGTGTGGTCGCTGCCGTCGACGATCGACGACAGGTAGGTCGCCGACTGGTCCGTGCCGTCCACGCGCAGGCCCGCCACGTACCGGTTCGTGGTCGAGCCGGTGGCGGTCACGTCGAGCTTGTGGCCGTTGCCGAGGTGCACGCGCACCGCGTCGAAGGCGGGCGCGTTGACGGTGAGCAGATCGGTCCCGGGCGTCGTCGGGAACAGGCCGATCGCGGCCCAGACGTACCAGCTCGCCTGGGCGCCGAGGTCGTCGTTGCCCGGTTCGGCGCCGTCCGGGTTCGGGCCGAAGAGCGTGGTCCGGATCTGGTCGACGACCTCGCTGGTCCGCCACGGCTTGCCGAGGTAGTTGTAGACCCACGGCGTCTGGAAGTTGGGCTCGTTGCCGGCCCACATGTACGGCTGGTTGGCGCCGACGTTGAGGCCGTGGGTCATGAACGCGTCGAGCCGCTCGGCCGTCGCCTCGCGGCCGCCGAGCGCGGCGACGAGCGAGGCCATGTTCTGGGGCTCGAGCCACAGGTACTGCTCGGCCATGCCCTCGTCGAAGCCCACCTGGCCGTAGCCCGTGACGTGCCCGCGGAAGCCGAAGTCGGACGGCGTGACGTTGCCGTCGCCCGCGGGGAACTTGCCGTTGACGTCCCGCGGTGAGACGAAGCCGGTGGTCGGGTTGAACAGGTTCTGCCAGTACTGGGCGCGGGGCACGAACGTCTGGGAGACGGAGTCCTTGCCGAGGGCGTCGGCGAAGGTCGCGATGGAGAAGTCGTCGATCGAGAACTCCTGCGTGATCGAGGCGCCGGTCACGGCGTGGTCCGTCTGGTACTCGGCGATCTGCGGTGCGAAGCCGCGGTCGTTGTAGACCTTGGCCGCGGGGCGCTGGACAGCCTGCGAGTTGGTCCCGCCGGTGTAGGTGCCAGCGGTGTCGCCGACCGCGCCCTCGACCATGTGGTCCAGTGCTGCGACGGCGTCGAAGTCGCGCGCGCCGAAGGCGTAGGTCTGCGAGATGAGCGCGGTCGCGTTGTCGCCGGACATCTGGTTGGTGCTCGCGTTGGCGAAGGCCCAGCGGGGGAACGAGCCGCTCTGGTCCGCGTCGTTGACCAGCGACTGAGCCATGTCGGAGGCCTCGTCGGGGAACAGGATCGCCTGCAGGGGCGCCAGGGTCCGGTACGTGTCCCAGTCGGAGAAGTTGGCGTACTGCGCGTCCTGGCCGGGGTGCTCTGAGACGTTGTGCACCACGGGCGTGGTCTCGAACCCGAGGTACTCGCCGTTCACGTCGTTGAACGTGTTCGGGTGCAGCAGCGAGCGGTAGAGCGTGTGGTAGAACGTCGCCAGCTCGCGCGTGGTCGTGGGACTGACCTCGATCGTCGAGAGCCGCTCGTTCCAGTCGTCGTACGCGCCCTGCCGGACGGAGTCGAACGCGGCGGCGCTCAGAGCGGGCACCTCGGTGCTGAGATTGAGCCGCGCGTTCGCGGCACTGACGTACGAGAGTGCGATCGCGGCGCGGATCGTGGTGGTGCCCGCGGCGAACCGGACGTAGCCACCGGCCTTCTTGTTGTCGATCGAGGTCGAAGAGGCCGTGGTCGCGGACTCGTCCCACATGCCGAAGCCGGCGACCGGCTGCTCGAACTTCATGGCGAAGTACGCCGTGTAGGTGTTGTTCTTCCCGCAGAAGCGTCCCGTCGTGGTGGATCCGCTGAGGATCCCCGTGGCCGGGTCGTAGCTGAGCCTCGCGCCGGTCGGGCTCGTGTTCGATGCACCGGGCCGCACGAAGACCTCAGGGGTGACGCCTGCCGGGAACGTGAACGCGGCGACGCCGGTCCGCGCCGTCGCCGTCAGCTCCGACGTGATCGCCTTGCCCGCGCCGTCCGTCGAGACCAGCTTGTAGTAGCCCGGCGTCCCGACCTCGCCGACGTGCGTGTACGAGTTGGTGCTCGCCCACGGCTTGTCGGCGGTTGTCGTGCCGACGGTCGTCGGCAGCACCGGGAAGTCGCCGAACGCTCCGCAGCCCTGCGAGGCATGGTTCAGCCCGAAGCCTCGCAGCGTGGTGTTGTTGTAGGCGTAGCCCTGACCCGTGCCCGGGTTGTCCGGCGAGAACTGGACCATCCCGAAGGGAGCCGACGGCCCGGGGAAGTTGTTGATCGATCCGACGACGGCACCGCCGCTGCCTGTGCCGGCCAGGGTGCTGACGTACTGCGCCGGGTCGGTCACCCATGCTGTGGCGGCCTGCGCCGGGCCGGCGGCGATGAACGGGGCCGCGACGAGCGCGGCCCCAACGGTCCAGGCGGCCCATCGCGCGGGCCCGCGTCGTCCAAGCGTCATCGAACGTCTCTCCTCCACGGGCCTCGTCGCCCCTTGGTTCCATGTGCGCCCTCGACGTCGAGTTCCACGCACGAGGTGACAACGTTGTCATGCCGCATATCTGCACGTCAACGGGGTTGACAGGTCCTCATTTCACCCCTAACGTCCGGCATGTGTGACAACGTTGTCATGGACGACGACCGCGACACACTCTCCCTCCTCACCAGGCCGACGAAGACCGAACCACGGGGTAGCGATGCGTCAGAGTTCTGTAATCCCTGCGGGTCGTGCCCGCAGCCTGCTGGCGTCGGGCGTGTCCATCGCGCTCGTCGGCAGTGCCCTCACGGCCGTGGTGGGAGCGAGCCCCGCTGCGGCGGCCGGCTCGCCGGCATTCTCGTCGTCGTTCGAGACGACGGACGCAGCTCCGCAGGTGTCGGCGTCGTACGACCCGCCGGTCGGCATCACCGGCAAGGTGTTCGGGCCCGGCAGCCTGCTCGGCACGGTCGCCGAGGTGACCGCCTCGGGGGAGAACCCCCCGAGCGAGCTGGCCCTGAACGGCGCGGACGCCGCTTCGAGCACGAAGTGGCTGGTGCGGACCAACACGGGGTGGCTCCGGTACAAGCTCGCATCGGCGCAGACGGTCAAGGCCTACTCGCTGACGTCGGCCGACGACGCGGCTGGCCGCGACCCCAAGGCGTGGCAGGTGCAGGGCTCGAACGACGGCGCCGACTGGACGACCGTCGACACGCAGTCGAACGTGACCTTCACCAACCGCTTCCAGACGCAGACGTTCACGGTCGCGACGCCGGGCTCCTACCTCTACTACCGGCTCAACATCACCCAGAACAGCGGCGACTCCCTGACGCAGCTCGCCGACTGGGAGATCCTCGACGGCACCGACGCCGCGCCCGCGAGCTCGCCCATGATCACCACCGTCGGCAGCGGCCCGGTCTCCGGCCCGACCATCAAGACCAACGTCGGTTTCACCGGACTGAAGTCCCTGCGCTACGTCGGTGCGCAGACGGTCGACGGTGACGCCCACGCGACGAACGTCCTCTACGACAACCTCGACGTGGCCGTCACCGACGGCATGGAGCTCGCGTACAAGGTCTTCCCGATCCTCGCGACGACGGACCTCACGTATCCGGCGACGTACGTCTCCGTGGACCTCGAGCTCAGCGACGGGACCACCACGTCGCTCATGTCCGACGCCGGTCTGACCGACCAGTACGGCTTCGGCGCGAACGCTGCCGACCAGGGTCGGCAGAAGGCGCTGTACGGCAGCCAGTGGAACTCGGTCCGCGTGGACCTGAGCTCCCTCGCCGGCAAGACCGTCAAGAAGATCCTGCTGAGCTACCACAACCCGGACGGCAGCAAGGGTGCGACCTTCTCGGGCTGGCTCGACGACGTCGCGCTGCGCACCGCCACGACCGTGGACGGATCGAGTCTCGCGAACTTTGTCGACACCCGACGCGGCACGAACGCGAACTCGAGCTTCTCGCGCGGGAACAACATCCCGGCGACCGCGCTGCCGAACGGCTTCAACTTCTACACGCCGATGACGGACGCGGGCTCCACGACGTGGCTGTACAAGTACGCCGAGGGCAACAACGCGGACAACCGGCCGACCCTGAACGGCATCGGCATCTCGCACGAGCCGAGCCCGTGGATGGGTGACCGCGACCAGCTCGCGATCATGCCGTCGATCACGAGCGCCGCGACGCCCGACGCAGGCCTCGACGCGCGCAAGCTGCCGTTCTCGCACGACAACGAGATCGCGCGTCCCGACCTCTACCAGGTCGCCTTCGACAACGGCATCGTCGCCAAGGTCGCGCCCTCGGACCACTCCGCCGTGTACTCGTTCACGTACCCGGCCGCCGCGAACGTCGGCACGGTGATCCTCGACCAGGTCAGCGACGCGTCGCAGCTCCTGTACGCGGGCCGGACCGTGTCCGGCTGGGTCGAGAACGGCAGCGGGCTCTCGTCCGGTCGTACGCGCATGTACTTCACGGCCGAGTTCTCGCAGGCGCCGACGCGTGGAGTGACCACGGTCGGGCGTACGACGGGCCTGGCCGTGCAGTTCGACACGAGCGCGACGAAGACCGTCGAGATGCGCATCGCGACGTCCTTCATCTCGGTCGACCAGGCCCGGACCAACCTCGACGAGGAGGTCACCGGCAAGTCGTTCGCCGACGTGCAGGAGACGGCGGCGCAGCTGTGGAACGACCGCCTCGGCGTCATCGAGGTCCCGCACGCGACGCCCGCGCAGCAGCAGGTCGTCTACTCGAACCTGTACCGGCTGAACCTGTACCCGAACTCGCAGTTCGAGCACACGGGCAAGGGCTCCGCGGGTGGCT
>JBCECL010000111.1:0-6843 GCA_039207135.1 Brevundimonas sp. | reverse complement strand
CAGCTTCTCGATCGGCCCCGACAGCAGCAGGAGCAGCAGCCAGAACATGCCGGGCTGCGGCAGCAGGAGGACCAGCACGAGCGCCGCGAGCAGCAGCAGCGTCGTGATCCACCGCCCGACGTCGGCGCCCTCTGCGGTCGCCGACTGGCGCAGCTCGGGGCGCCTCGCGACCCGCTCGCTGATGAGCGCCAGGGCGGCCGACGCCACCGTCACCAGCCCGATGTACAGGACGAAGACCCAGGGGTCGCTCGAGTAGAGGTTCGACAGCTCCTGCGCGGCGAACGGCAGCATGACGATGCACGCGAGCCACAGCAGGTCGAGCCACACGACGGCACCGTCGTACGACCGCAGCCGCTCGAAGACCTGGTGGTGCGCGACCCACAGCCGCGCGATCACCGCGAACGTCACGAGGAACGCGATGAACGTGTCCGAGTGCTCGGTGATCACGTCACCCAGGCGCGCCGATCCCGACTCGGTGGCGAGGTCGACGAGCGGCAGCACCAGGATCGTGATCGCGATGGCGACCGCCGCATCCGTGAAGTTGACGAGCCGGTCGAGCCCGCGCTCGGTGCGCACGTCCTGGGCCATGGCGCGAGGCTAGCGGCCGCGCGCCCGCGGGCGGAACGGCGCGCGCGTCACAGGACCAGCGCGGAACCCGTCAGGCGCTCGTACGCCTCGAGGTACCGCTCGCGCGTGCGAGCGACCACGTCGGCGGGCAGCTCGGGCGGCGCGGTGTCGCTGGCGCGGTCCCAGCCCGATGCGGCCGAGGTGAGCCAGTCACGCACGAACTGCTTGTCGAAGCTGGGCTGCGCGCGGCCGGGCTCCCAGCCGTCGGCGGGCCAGAAGCGCGACGAGTCGGGCGTGAGCACCTCGTCGCCGAGCGTGATCGCGCCGGTGACAGGGTCGGTGCCGAACTCGAGCTTGGTGTCGGCCAGGATGACGCCGCGGTCGCGCGCGATCGACTCGGCCCGCGCATAGACGGCCAGCGTCAGCTCGCGCAGCGCCACGGCGGACGCCTCTCCGACCGACTCGACGACCGCCGAGAACGGCACGTTCTCGTCGTGGTCGCCGAGCTCGGCCTTGGTCGCGGGCGTGAAGATCGGCTCGGGCAGGCGCGAGCCGTCGACGAGCCCGGCGGGCAGGTCGATGCCCGTGACCGAGCCCGAGACGCGGTACTCCGCCAGCCCCGACCCCGTGAGGTACCCGCGCACGACGCACTCGACGGGGAACATCGTCAGCCGCCGGCAGACCATCGCGCGCCCGGCGACGGCGGCCGGGACGTCCGTGGACACGACGTGGTTGGGCACGAGGTCCGCGAGCTGGCCGAACCACCACAGGCTGAGCTGCGTCAGCACGATCCCCTTGTCCGGGATCCCGGGGCTGAGCACGTGGTCGTAGGCGGACACGCGGTCGCTCGCGACGACGAGCACCACGTCGCCGTGCTCCTCGACCAGCGCGCGGCCGGCCTCGGACTCGTCGGGCACGTACAGGTCGCGGACCTTGCCCGAGTAGGTGTGGGTCCAGCCGGGCAGGTCAGTCGTCGCGGTCACGCGCCTAGTGTGCCGGTCGCGCGCGCGTCAGACGAGATCGTCTCCCGCTTCGAGCCCGTCCGGGATCGGCAGCCCGACGAGACGCACGAGTCGCTCGACGGTCTCCTCGACGAACGTGTCCACCGGATCCTCGACGTGCTCCTCGGCGAGCAGTCGTCGCACGTGCTTGGCCTCGACGTCCACGGCGCCTACGAGCAGCGCCCACTCCGCGAAAGCCTCCGCCTCCGCGGCCAGGTCCACCGGCGCGCTCTCGTCGGGGTCGTCGAAGAAGTCGCGCGGCTGGAAGCCGAGGTAGAACCGCCCCAGCCCCTGCGGCGCGGGCCGGTAGTCGACCGTGGCGATGTCGCCGTCCTGCACCTCGACGCGCAGGCTCGGCTCGTCGGCCGCCTGCCCGCCCCACGCGCCCCCGCCGTACACGAACGTCCCGTTGCCCATCACGCCACCTCTCGATCGTCCGTCGGTCCCGATCCTGCCGCACCGCCGAGACCCCCGCCGCGCACGACGTGGCGCTGAGATGGCAGAGTCGCGCCGTGACCGATTCCCCGTTCCTCGTGGTGCTGGGCGGGCTGCCCGGCACGGGCAAGACGACGCTCGCACGCGAGCTGGCCCGGGCGCTCGGGGCCTCGCACGTGCGCATCGACACGATCGAGCAGGCGTTGCTCCGCTCGGCCCCGCTCGAGCGGGCCGGGATCGCGGGCTACGCCGTCGGGATGGCGGTCGCGGCCGACGACCTGCGCGCGGGCCGGACGGTCGTGGCCGACGCCGTCAACGCCGTCGACCCCGCCCGGGCGGGCTGGCGCGGGCTCGGTGCGCGGACCGTCGAGGTGTGGCTCACCTGCTCGGACGCCGACGAGCACCGTCGCCGCGTCGAGCAGCGCGAGGCGGACATCCCCGGCCACACGCAGCCGACGTGGGCCGAGGTGCTGGCCGTCGACGTGGACCCGTGGCCCGAGGCCGCCTCCGTCGACACGGCCGCCCGCACCCCGGCGGACGTCCTCGCCGACGTGCTCGCGATCTGCCGATGATGCGACGTCAGCCGCGCGAGGCGGCCAGCGCGATGTCCGAGCGGTGGTGCGAGCCGCGCAGACCGATGAGGTCCACGCCCGCGTAGGCCGCAGCGCGCGCCGCGGTCAGGTCCGCGCCCACGCCGACGACGGACAGCACGCGGCCGCCCGCGGAGTGCAGCACCCCGTCGGAGTCCGACGTGCCGGCGTGCAGCACGTGCACGCCGTCGAGCGCGTCGGCCTGCACGACGCCCGTGATGGGGTCACCCGACTGCGGCGCTGCGGGGTAGCCGTCCGCGGCGACCACGACGGTCACCGCCGCGTCGTCGCGCCACTGCAGAGGCGGCAACGCGCCGAGGCCGCCGGTGGCAGCGGCGAGCAGCACGCCCGCGAGCGGGGTCTGCAGGCGCGCGAGCACGACCTGGGTCTCGGGGTCGCCGAAGCGTGCGTTGAACTCGACCACGCGCAGCCCGTTCGACGTGAGCGCGAGACCCACGTAGAGCACGCCCACGAACGGGGTGCCGCGGCGCGCCATCTCGGCGATCGTCGGCTTGGCGACGGTCTCGACGACCTCGTCGACGAGCCCCTCGGGGGCCCACGGGAGCGGCGAGTACGCGCCCATGCCGCCGGTGTTGGGGCCCTCGTCGTCGTCGTACGCGCGCTTGAAGTCCTGAGCGGGCACGAGCGGGACCACGTCGGTGCCGTCGGACAGCACGAACAGCGACACCTCGGGGCCGTCGAGGTAGTCCTCGATCACGACGCGGCCGTTGTGCTTCTCGAGGCAGGCGTGCGCGTGCGCGAGCGCCTCGTCGCGGTCGTCGGTCACGACGACGCCCTTGCCCGCAGCGAGCCCGTCGTCCTTGACCACGTAGGGCGCGCCGAACTCGTCGAGCGCGGCCGCGACCTGCGCCAGGTCCGTCGCGACGCGAGGCGCAGCGGTCGGCACCCCGGCCGCCGCCATGATCTCCTTCGCGAAGGCCTTCGAGCCCTCCAGGCGAGCCCCCTCGGCCGACGGGCCGAAGACCGGGATCCCCGCCTCGCGCACGTGGTCCGCGACCCCGGCGACGAGCGGCGCCTCGGGGCCGACGATCACGAGGTCCGCGCCCAGGCTCGTCGCGAGCTCCGCGACCGCGGGGCCGTCGAGCGGGTTGACGGCGTGGAGGGTGGCGAGCGCGGCGATGCCGGGGTTGCCGGGGGCCGCGTGCAGCTCGGTCACCGCGGGGTCGAGCGACAGCGCGCGGGTGATCGCGTGCTCACGGGCACCGGTTCCGACGACGAGGATCTTCACGGTCGCCGAGCCTACCGACCGTCCCGCGCCGGGCGGCGGCCCGTCTCAGTCCGCCGTCGCCAGCCGCGCCCGCAGCGACGCGAGCTGCGCGACCATCCGACCCGGCAGCCGGTCGCCGAACCGCGCGAAGAACTCCTCGGTCAGGTCGCACTCGGCGAGCCACGCTTCGGGGTCGACGCGGAACAGCTCGGCCATCGCCGCCTCGTCGAGGTCGAGGCCGCGCACGTCGAGCTCGCCCGGTGCAGGGAGCAGCCCGGCCGGCGAGTCGACCGCGCGCGCCGTGCCGTCGATCCGGCCCAGGCACCACGCGAGCACGCGCGCGTTCTCGCCGAACCCGGGCCACAGGAACCGTCCGTCGCCGTCCCTGCGGAACCAGTTCACCGCGAAGACGGCCGGCAGCGGCACGCCCTCCTCTCGCAGCGCCGACCCGAGCCGCAACCAGTGCGTCCAGTGGTCCGCCATGTCGTAGCCGCAGAACGGCAGCATCGCGAACGGGTCCCGGCGCAGCACCCCGACCGGGCCCTCGGCTGCGGCGGTCTGCTCGGAGGCGATCGTCGCGCCCAGGAACACGCCGTGCTCCCAGGAGCGGGCCTGCGCGACGAGCGGCACGTTCGTGGCCCGGCGGCCGCCGAACACGATCGCGTCGAGCACCACGCCGTCCGGGTCGTCCCAGTCCGGCGCGATCGTCGGGCACCGGTCCGCCGCGACCGTGAACCGGCTGTTCGGGTGCGCCGCAGGGGTGCTCGACGCGGGCGTCCAGTCCTCGCCGCGCCAGTCCGTGAGGTGCGCGGGCGGCTCGTCGGTCAGCCCCTCCCACCACACGTCGCCGTCGTCGGTCAGCGCGACGTTGGTGAAGACGACGTCGCGCTCGAGCATCTCGATCGCCGCGGGGTTGGTGCGCGGGCCCGTCCCGGGCGCGACGCCGAAGAACCCCGCCTCGGGGTTCATCGCCCGCAGCCGGCCGTCCGGACCGGGCACGATCCAGGCGATGTCGTCGCCGATGGTCTCGACCCGCCACCCGGGGATCGTCGGCCGGAGCATGGCGAGGTTCGTCTTGCCGCACGCCGACGGGAACGCGGCAGCGACGTGCCTGCGCACGCCCGCCGGGTCCGTGATCCGCAGGATCAGCATGTGCTCGGCGAGCCAGCCCTCGTCGCGGCCCATCACCGACGCGATCCGCAGCGCGAAGCACTTCTTGCCGAGCAGCGCGTTCCCGCCGTAGCCCGAGCCGAACGACCAGATCTCGCGCGTCTCGGGGAACTGCACGACGTACTTGCGCTGGTTGCACGGCCACGGGACATCGGGCTCGCCCGGCTCGAGCGGCACGCCGACCGAGTGCACCGCCCGCACGAACCTCCCGTTCGGACCGAGCACGTCGAGCACGTCCGCACCGACCCTGGTCATGATCCGCATGCTCACGACGACGTACGGCGAGTCGGTGAGCTGCACGCCGATCTGCGACATCGGGCCGCCGACGGGCCCCATCGAGAACGGGACGACGTACATCGTGCGGCCGCGCATCGAGCCCGCGAACACCCCGGCGAGCTCGGCGCGCATCACGGCGGGCTCGCGCCAGTTGTTCGTCGGACCCGCACCCGCGGGATCCGTCGAGCAGATGAACGTGCGGTCCTCGACGCGCGCCACGTCGCTCGGGTCCGAGCGGGCGAGGAACGAGTTCGGGCGCTTGGCCTCGTCGAGCCGGATCAGCGTGCCGCTCGCGACGAGTTGCGTGACAAGGGCGTCGGCCTGCTCCTGCGAGCCGTCGACCCACTCGACGCGGTCGGGCTCCGCGAGCGCGACGACGGCCTCGACCCACTGCCGCAGCGCCGCGTGCCGCGAGCCACCCGGCGCGGGCGGGACCGCCGCGCCGCTGCGGATCGCGGCGTGGGTCTCGGCATCGGTGCGGTACGGGTGGGGCTCGACGAGCGTCATGGCGACCTCCGGGAAGTTGCGGCTTCCCTTCGACCATCGTGCGCCCGACGGCGGGTTTCAACGCCCGCGACGCGCGAAGAACTCACGATCTTCCGCGCCCCGCAAGCGCCCAGAGACCGCACGCCAGCTAGCGCGCGCAGCCGTCAGAACGGAGGTTCGGCATCAACGCGCCGGTTCAAACCGCCGTGCTGATGCCGAACCTCCGTCCTGATGCGCGTCGCTGGCGCGCGCTGCTGGCGCGCGCCCGCGCCGGGTCAGCCCAGGAGGTCGTGGCGGACGATCGTCGCCTCGCGGCCGGGACCCACGCCGATGGCGCTGATCCGCGTGCCGCTGATCTCCTCGAGGCGCAGCAGGTAGCGCTGCGCGTTGACCGGGAGGTCGTCGAACTCGCGCGCGCCCGTGATGTCCTCGGTCCAGCCGTCCAGGTACTCGTACACCGGCGTGGCGTGGTGGAAGTCGCTCTGGTCGTCGGGCATCTCGTCGAACCGGCGGCCGTTCACGTCGTACGCCACGCAGACGGGGATCTGCTCGCGGCCCGTGAGCACGTCGAGCTTGGTCAGCACGATGTCGGTGAGCCCGTTGACGCGCGAGGCGTACCGGGAGACCACGGAGTCGTACCAGCCGGTGCGGCGCGGGCGGCCCGTCGTGGTGCCGAACTCGCCGCCGGTCTGGCGCAGCCACTCGCCGTCGTCGTCGAGCAGCTCGGTCGGGAACGGCCCCTCGCCCACGCGCGTCGTGTACGCCTTGGCGACGCCGACCACGCGGTCGATCCTCGTCGGCCCGACGCCCGAGCCGGTGCACGCACCGCCCGCGGTGGCGGACGACGACGTGACGAACGGGTAGGTGCCGTGGTCGACGTCGAGCATCGTCGCCTGGCCCGCCTCGAACACGAGGGTCTTGCCCTCGTCGAGCGCGCGGTTGAGCACGAGCGGGGTGTCCGCGACGAACGGCTTGAGCCGCTCCGCGTGGCGCAGCAGGTCCTCGACGGTCTCCTCGACCGTGATGGCCCGGCGGTTGTAGACCTTCACGAGCAGGTGGTTCTTCTGGTCGAGCGCGCCCTCGACCTTCT
>JBCECL010000110.1:4106-6878 GCA_039207135.1 Brevundimonas sp. | reverse complement strand
GCTTCGCTGCTGCTGGCTCGTGGGTTGCCTGCGGGGACGTACGCGAAGATCACGGCGAGCGTGGCGGCGACGTCCACGACGTCGGCTGCGGTCTCTGCGGTCGGTGCCACGCTGCGCGTGGTCAAGGCGGCACCGTCGTCGGTGAAGGTCTCCGGCAAGGCGTTCGCGAAGAAGACCCGGCCCACCGTCTCGGTGAGCGTCGGCAAGCTGTCCAACGGGGCCTACCCGGTGGGCAAGGTCAAGGTCTACGTCGGCGGCAAGGCGGTCACCACCGTGACCCTGAAGTCCTCCGCGCACGGCAAGGTCAGCGTCAAGCTGCCCAAGACGTACAGCACGTCGATCAAGGTCAAGGCGACGTTCACGCCGAGCGACACCCACAACGTGTCCTCGAAGACCTCAGCCACCCTCACCATCTCGACCAAGCACTGAGAACGAACGACGGGGGCGGGGTCCAGACCAACGGACCCCGCCCCCGACGCGTTCGCGTCAGCGTGCCTCGGGCGCCCTCTCGCCGGAGCCCCGGGGGACGATGCGCGTCGGCAGGACCACCCGCTGTGTGCCCGTCCGCGCACCTCGCTCGAGGATCCGGTGGGCGGCGAGGCGCCCCATCTCCGCGGGGTCGTGGACCACCGTCGTCACGCCGAGCATGTCGGACAGGTCGAAGTCGTCGAAGCCGACGAGCGCCGTGAGCGGCCGTGCGGCCGCGATGGCCTGGACGGCCCCGAGCGCGATCCGGTTGTTGCCGGCGAGCACGGCCGTGACCAGCCGCGGACCCGTGAGCAGCTCGGTGACGGTGTCCCATCCCGCCAGCACGTCGTGCGAACCCACCCGGACGATCGGCTCGCACCCTGCCTCCGCGAGCGCGTCCGTGTACCCACGCCTGCGTTCTCGGTGGGTGCTCAGCCGCTCGTAGTCGCCGACGAACGCGACGTGCCGGTGACCCGCGGCGAGCAGGTGCTGCGTCGCGGCGAACGCACCGCCGTAGTTGTCGATCACGATCGAGTCCGCCTCGACCCCGACGGGTGGACGGTCGACGAACACGACGGCCGTGCCACGGGCGATGAGCACCGCCAGGTCCTCGTGCGTCGGCCGCGTGGACGCGATGACCAGGCCGCGCACGTGGCGTCCGGCGAACTCCGCGACCAGGTCACGCTCGACGTCGGGGTCCTCGTCCGAGCTCGCGATCGTCAGGTGCGCGCCGACCGCACGCACCTCCTTCTCCACACCCTTGGCGAGGGCGGAGTAGAACGGGTTCGCCAGGTCGCCGGTGATCATGCCCACGACGGGTGTCGCTATCCCCCGCTTGAGCATGCTGGCCTGCGGGTTGATCCGGAAGTCGAGCTCGGTCGCCGCGGCGATGACACGCGCTCGGGTCGCCTCGGCCACGTGCTGCTCGCCGTTGAGCGCGCGCGAGGCGGTCTTCAGGCTGACCCCGGCGCGCTCGGCGACCCGCGAGAGCGTGACGCCGTACCCGTCGAACGCGTCCGCGCCTGCCATCGTCGCCCCCTGTGTGCACGCCCGTCGCCGGACCCCGTCGCGCTCGTGATCTACCGTCAGCGCTTCCGAGCCGGATCATCGAGCGCCGCGGGACAGTATGGCGCCGCGAGCGTCCGAGGGGCGAGACCCTGAGGCCTTACTCCTCGGACGCCCGCTCGATCCGCGGTCGTGCGCGTCAGCGGGTGCGGATCGTGACGACCGGCGACGATGCCGTCGCGACGGTCGCCGTGCTCGTGGGCGTGAAGGTCGCCTTGACACGCACCGACGACGAGTACGCCCGGGGAAGGCGCACGCTCACCGAGGTCTGCGAGGCCTTCAACGAGACCGTCACGACCTTCGTGCCGCCGACGGTGATGGAGACCTTCCCACCGGCCCGTGCGCCGTTGTCGAGCGCACCCACCCTGACCGTCACGACCGGGCGCGTGCCCCGGACGAACGCCTTCCCGGAGACCTTGACCGAGCTGACCTTTGCCTTGACCACCCTGACGGTGACCGTCGACGAGGTCGCTCCCGCGTGGGACGCCGAGCCGAGGTACACGGCGCGCACCTTGTGCGAGCCGACAGCGAGCGTGGTCACGGTCGTGCGCGCGACGCCGCCCGACACCGTGACGCGGCCGCCCAGCTTCCGGGAGCCGTCGTAGAACTGCACCGCCCCGGTGGCGGCCGACGGCGAGAGCGTCGCCCGCAGCGTGACCTTGCGGCCGTATCCGGTCGACGTCGTCGACGCGGCGAGCGTGACCTTCGCCGCGGCCTTGACCACCGCGACCGTCGTCGTGCGGGTCAGCGCGGAGACCGAGCCGCGCACCGAGACCGTGTGGTTGCCGACGGCGAGCCGCTCGCGCACCACCGCGGAGACCGCACCGGCCGCGGACGCCGTGACCGTCACGTGCGTCGCACCCACCGAGACGGCGACGTGCTCGCCCGCCGCGAAGCCGGTCCCGCTGACCGTGAAAGGCGAGCCATAGGCCACCGTCGCCGGCGCCGAGACCCGCGGGTCGTACACCGTGGGCGCTCCCGTCACGCTGACGCTGGACGTGCTCGGCGTTCGCGACGTCTCGCCGGTCGCGGTCACGACGTACACCCCGTTCGCCGTGGGAACGGGGAGCTGGACGGTGAACGTGCCCTCCGAGGAGGCGCGCAGACCCGTCACGAGCGACCCGAACGTGATCGTGACCTGCTCCCCCGGCGCGAACCCGGAGCCGGAGAGGGCGATGGGACGGCCGACCGTGGCGCTCGCCGGGGCGTGCACGACGGGTGCCCACGCGACCGGAGCGG
>JBCECL010000110.1:0-4006 GCA_039207135.1 Brevundimonas sp. | reverse complement strand
CGACAGGCCGGGCGGTGACCACGACGTCGACCGTCGCAGGCACGGCGGAGGTCGCACCGAGCGCCCGTGCGGTGTAGGTCCCCGGCTCGCCTGGCGCGAGGAACGAGGTCTCGAAGCCACCGGCGGGCGTCGCGGGCACCGTCGTCGACGACGCACCGAACGTGACCGTGACCTGCTCCTCGGGCGCGAAGCCCGCACCGGTCACCACGACCGCCTCGCCCACCTGGACCCCCGCGGGAGCCGTCAGCGAGGGCGTCCAGACGTGCGGCGCCGCGGTGACCTCGAGGGCTGCCGTCGCGGGCGCGGCCGAGACCGACCCGACCGCGGTGACCTCGTAGGTGCCCGCCGCAGTCCCCGCGGGGATCGCGATCGTGCTGCTCAGCGCGCCCGCGCCGGTCGCCGTCGTGACGCCGGACGCGATCGTGTCCGGACCACTCGTCACCGAGACCGTCACGACCTCGCCGGCGGCGAACCCGGTCCCGTGCACGTCGATCGACGCACCCGCCACGACCGAGGCGGCACCGAGAGTGATCGCGGGCAGGGCGTGCGGACCGTCGACCGGCTCTCCGTCGACGAACATCGCACCGTCGTCCCCGAAGGTGACGACCGCGGTCATGGCCGCCGCGAGGTCGATCCGCTGCCAGCTCGCCTGGCCGTCACGGGTCTTGTCGAGAGCGAAGCCGGAGTCGATCGCGGTCATCCTCAGCACCGCCGCGCGCTGCGCTGCAGTCAGCTCCGGGAACGTGGTCAGGAGCAAGTCCGAGGCACCGTCGGGCACGATCTCGGCCACGCCGGTCGCGTACGTCGCCGGAAAGCCGTACGTCAACCGGTTGGTGTAGGTCTGGACTGCCTGGGCGTCGGTCGGGAGCGAGCCGTCGCCCTGCGCGCACGTCTCGACGTCGCCAGAGTGGCCGGCCGCGCGGCACGCGGCTCCGAGCACGGACTCGAGCTCGGCCTGCGCCTGCTCGAGCAGGTCTCGGAACGCCGGGTCGGACCAGCGCTGCTGCACCGTGTTCTGGCCGGCGATGCGACCACCCATGACGTCGAGCGGGTAGTGGAAGCCGAGCACGAGCCGGTTGTTCCCGTACTCCGACGTCCGCAGCAGGATCTGCGGCGCGAGCTCGGGCAGGAGCGTCGCGAGCGTCGTGCCCTGCACGTAGCCGTGGTTGCTGTGCCCCGAGGGGAACGAACCGTTGGTGCACAGCCCGCTGTACGAGCCGTTCGACGACTTCACGATGCGGCCGGTCCCCACGAACGTGCTGTCGCAGTTGCCCCCGCTGGTGTACCCGAGCCGGTTGTACGGGCGCTTGTAGCTGTACGCGGCCTTGGCGGGCTCGTGGTCCCGCCCCTTCTCGGCCATGCCGCTGAGGATGGCCGTCGTCTTGGGCAGCTCGCCCGCCTTGAGCGCGGCGCTGTAGAGCGGACCGAGCACGGTGCCCAGGCCGTCGGCCATCGTCACGTAGGGCGAGCCGTCCGCATCCGTGAGCGCCTGGGCCAGCTTCGCCGGGTCGTTGGCTGCCGCGTTGTTCACCGCGATCACGCCCCGGTCGTTCGCCGCTACCGGCGTCGTGCCCGCGGGCAGGACCGCGTTGTCCGCGACGATCTCCGGGTGGTTGGCCCGCAGGTCGGCGAAGCCGTTGAGCAGGTACGTGAAGTAGTCGCTGCCGTCCGGTGCCGTCCCCACGCTGTCCGAGGAGTAGGTGGCGCCGAGCTCGCTGGGGGTGAACGGCAGCGAGAGGTAGTCGGACGCCGCCGTGAGGAACGGCATGTCGAAGTACACGTCGCTGCTGGTGGCGTTGCACTGGTGGATCTCGACGGCAACGGTGTTCACCCCCGCGCGCAGCATGCTCGCCGGCACGAAGAAGAGCTGGCGCGCGGGGTCGGTGGCGCCGTTGAACGAGAGCTGCGCGGTGTTCGAGGTGACCGATGCGTCGTTCCAGCCCGTGACGCGTGCGCCGTTGACGTACACGGTCGCGGTGTCGTCGTAGACGATCCCGCCGTACAGGCCCGCCATCGAGGAGACGTCGGTCGCGGTCAGGCTGATGTCGGTGCGGAAGAAGTAGGACGGGACGACGGGCGCGCTCGTGCCGGACAGGTAGTGCTTGAGCAGCGTCGTGGCCGTGTAGCCGCCGTCGAGCGGCCCGGCGGTTCCGGACTTGGCGCCGAAGCTCGCGCTCGCCGACTTCCATCCAGAGCCCAGCGCGAAGCCTGGCTCGCTCCACGCGGTGCGGTCGCTCGCGCCGCCGGCGGGGTCGGTGGCCGCATCGGCCGGGTCCGCGTTCTCCCAGTACCGCCAGGTGGTGCCCGGACCGACGAGCCGCGTCGCGTTCGCCGTGCCGAGCAGCGTCCAGTCCGCGAGCTGGAGCTTCTTGTTGTTGTCCGCGGTCGCGCTGTTGGCGCGGTTGCCGGTGACGCGGAGCTGGTAGTACGCGTACGACGCCGCCGACTTGGCGGCATACGTGTTGCGCTGGAAGCGTCCGGCGAAGGTCTCGCCGCTGCGCGAGTCGACGGCTACCCACGACGAGCTCGCGGCGTTGCTCACGGCGGCGGCGTCGTTGGTCCCGAGCAGCGTCCACGCGCTGGGGTCACGCTCCTGCGAGTCGTTCGCGGACGTGATCGTGTAGCCGGTGACCGTCGTCGGCGCCGACAGCGTGTAGATCGCGTACACGGGGTTCGCGGTCGTCGGCTGGCCGCTGTTGCGTGCGTACCACTTGGTCGAGCCGTCACGGTCGCGCAGCTTCTCGATGTCCTCCGTGGTGCCCGCGTTGGCGAAGTTGGAGGTCACCGCCGTCACGAGATCGTGGGCCGCGTCGACGGCCGCGGCGGTCACAGCGGGCGGCTCGGCGGCGACGGCCGGCGCCGGGACGAGCGCAGCGCCGATGACGGCGCACGCGATGGTCGCGGCGACCGCGGACGCGGCACGACGGAGGGTGGTCGGGCGGTGAGGACGCACGCGTGCTGCTCCCGGCTGTCGAGGTTCGGACGTCGGCGGGGCCCGCGAGGCCGGTACCGGCTCCTCGTCCCTGACAACGTTGTCATGCGGTTGATCAGGGACGCTATCGGCGCTCCGCGCGCGGCGTCAAGCAAACTTCGCGAGTCTGGCGGGCGATCTTTGACAGCGTTGACAGCACGTCGGCCGTGCGCCACCCCTCAGGCCTGCTCGCGATTGTCGCGCCGCGCTGTTACGACCGCGGCGGACTCGGACACGGTCATCGACGGCTCTGTGGCCGACCTCCCGTAGGCGTCCATGCCAGCGGTGCGGTCCTGGGCAGACGTGCCGCGGGGAGATCAGGACCGAGCCCGACGCTAGCCGTCGATCGTGATCTCGACCGGTTCGGCGGGGCGCACGATGATAAAGGCACTCCCGGGCTTTGCGCCGCTGGGAACCACTACTTCGCTCGAAAACGCGCCTTCGTCGTCCGCGGTCACCGACCCCACCGTGGTGACGTCGTCTCCATTCTGAAACTGGAGTGCAAGATCGCGAAGCGGCAGTGGATCCACAGCCGGAACGGGCGTCCCTTCCTCGATCTCCGAGACGTCAGCACAGGTCGCCGTGAACGCCCGGCCGGCAATCGTGATGCGCTCGCCTGGCTTTGCGTGGTGAGGCGCGACCGTAACGCTCGCTACTTCGCACTGCCGCCCCGCAGTGGATTCATTAGCGGCACCGCCGCCGCATCCACTGACAACGAGGACCGTGCCAAGAGTGCTAGCGGCGACGATCCGGTTCATCTCCGCACCTCCACCCGCTCAAGTGAGTCCATTCCGCGTTAGCCGCTCGTAGTCGACGTTCTCCACTCGTTCGCCGGGAGCACCCGCGGCCCGGACGAGGTGCGCTCGCATCGCATCTCTATGCCGCAGACCCTACGTCCCGGACCTGCTGGCCGACGTGGAATCACCAAGGGGACTTCGGAGGATCATTTTGCGTGAGGAGCGTCGAGTTGTGTCGCGCGCCGTCGGCGGCCTCCATGCCCGCGATCCAGGCCTCGACCTCGCTCATCCGGAACCG
>JBCECL010000109.1:0-6917 GCA_039207135.1 Brevundimonas sp. | reverse complement strand
GGTGCGGGGACGGGCTTGTAGACGTAGGTCACCGTGGTGGTGCCGTCGGTCAGCTGGCCCTCGGCGTTCGCGGGCGTCTTGACGAGCACGTAGCCGGGGATGTCCTTGGGGCTGGTCGTGTAGTCGTCGCCCGGCTTGCCCGTCGAGGTGTCGGACGGGACGAGTGGCTTCCCCGACTCGTCGACGTAGCTGACGACGAGCGAGCCCTGGGCCACCGGCACCGGTGCGTAGACGTAGACGACCTCGGTGGTGCCGTCGGTGAGCCGACCGGACTCGTCACCCCTCACCTCGGTGAGCAGGTAGCCGTCGAAGTCCTTGGCGTTCGTCGAGTACGCGTCGCCGACCTTCCCGGTGGAGGTGTCGGGGTCGGCGAGGGGCTTGCCGTCCTGGTCGACGTAGCGCACGACGAGGTCACCGGTGGGGACAGGAACGGGCTTGTAGACGTAGGTCACCGTGGTGGTGCCGTCGGTCAGCTCGCCCTCGGCGTTCGCGGGCGTGGTCACGAGCTCGTAGCCGTCGATCTCCTTGGCGTCGGTCGTGTACGTGTCGCCGGGCTTGCCGCTGGAGTGGTCGGGATCGGCGAGCTGCTTGCCGTCCTCGTCGACGTAGCGGACCACGAGGTCGCCCGCGGCGGCGTCCTTGAACGTCACGGTCGCGTTGTCGGGGGCGTCCAGCCCGCGCTGCACGGTGATGTTCGACGGGCCGTTGGTGTAGGTGCCGGCCTTCGCCGCGGTCACGTCGACCGAGATCGTGAACGACGTGTCCCCGGTGGCGAGCTTGCCGTCGGTGACGCTGATCGCAGTCCCACGCGCTGGTGCCGAGACGTTGGCGGAGCCGTTGACGACGAGGTTCGGCTCGTCGGCGATCACGAGCCCGGCGGGCAGGGAGTCGGTGAACGCCCAGCCGTCCTTCGCGGCGAGCTCGGCGGTGTTGGTCACCGTGAGGGTGAGGCGGACGGACTGGCCGACCGTCGCGCTCGAGGTGGAGAACGACTTGTCGAGCTGGGGCGTGACGTCGATGACCTTGATGTCGTCGAACGCGCCGTCGTTGCCAAGGTGGGCCGACGTCAGGTTCCGGATGACGATGCCGAACTGGCCGCCGTCGTAGAGGAACGACTGGTCGGAGGCGAACGACCCGGCGTAGACCGACTCGCTCGCGCCCTTGGCCAGGGTGGTCACGGGCACGATCCGGGAGTGGGGGTCCGTGATCGGGTCGATCGGGGTCGTCGTGAGCGACCGCTCGTTGCCGTTCTGGCTCACGGCGAAGGTCAGCTGCGGGTTGACGCGGTCGGGGTGCGCCTTGTTCGTCGGGTTGGTCGCCGCGGCGTTGATCGAGAAGGCCAGGAAGCGGCCCTTCGCGTCCTTGAGGGTGATGTCGTTGCTCGTCGCGAACATGACCTTGCCACCCGCGGGCGCAGCGCCCGTGGACTGGGTGTAGGCCGAGATGGCCGCGTTGTTCTGCGGGTTCGACGTGCCGTTGACCTTGCCGAGCGCCTCGGAGAGCTGGCGCAGCGTGTTGAACGCCGTGACCTCGGTGCCGTTGTTCGCGCCGGTCGCGTCGTTGGGCAGCTTGGTGTTGTTCCAGGAGAGCACCATGCCGTTGGCCTTGACCGCGTTCATCCAGTACGGGTCGGCGGTGTAGGACTGGCCGCCGGTGCCGCGGTAGTCCGCGAGCATGATGCGGGCTCCCGTGTGCGCCGAGTTCTCGAAGTCCTCGTGGAAGACCTCGTTGCCGGCCGACGGCGTTCCGGGGTGTCCGGGCGTCGCGAGCGCCGCGCCGGCCGAGGTCAGGACGAGCGCGAGGCTGGTCGTGACCGCGAGTGTGGCGGTCCGGCCTGCGCGACGTGTGGTGGACATGGGCTCGATCTCCTCGAATGGGGGCATCTGATAGATCGAATGTATTTCACCGCCCACGTCCACGATCAGTGACCAAGGTCCTGACTTTCATCGGCCAGTGCGATTGAATGAGCCATGCCCATTCCGGCCGAACGCATCGATCTCGTCGGGCCCCCGGCGCGGGACCTCGTCTACGAGAAGCTGCTCGGCCAGGTCGTCGATGGCACGCTCGCCCCCGGCGCGCAGCTGCGCGACGTCGAGCTGCTCGCCACGACCGAGACCTCGCGAGCGCCGCTGCGCGAAGCGCTGAACAGGCTCGAGACGCTCGGGCTCGTGCGCGTGGTGCCGCGGCAGCTCACCGAGGTGACGCCGATCGGCGCGCGTCGCACCGTCGACTCCCTCGAGGTGCTGGGCGAGGTCGTCGCTCGGGCCCTCGTCGAGAGCGCGGGTCGGCTCACGGCCGCGGACGAGCGCCTGGCGCGCGACCTGCAGCACCGTGTCCGCGACGACGACGGAGCAGTCGCGACTCTCACGGACCCGACCGTCCTGCCGCAGCTCGTCGGGTGGTCGGGCAACGACGAGTACCGCTTCGTCGGCGAGTCGCTGTGGCCGTACGCGCGACGCTCGCTCGTGGCGCGCCGCGGCGATGTCGACGTCACCGCCTGGCGGACCGCGCTGACCGCGACGTTCGACGCGGCGCTCGACGGGGACGGCCCGGCGTCGGCGCGCGCCTGGCTGGTCGCGGCCCGGGTCATGGCCGACCCGTTCCGCGACGGACCCGCGGGTCCCGATCCGACGCCGCGGACCCCGACGCTGCGCGAGCGAGCGGCACAGGTCATCCAGACCGCGATCTTCGACGGCACGCTCAAGCCCGACGAGGTGCTGCGCGAGTCGGACCTCATGACCTGGCTCGGGGTCTCACGGACCCCGGTGCGCGACGCGCTCTCGCTCCTGGCCGCGCGCAGGCTCGTCGTGCTGACGCCGAACCGCAGCGCCCGCGTCGCATCGATGGATCGGGCCGCCTGCGCCGACGCTTGCCGTGCGCTCGGCGTGGTGCGCTGCGCATCGCTCCGCCGTGCGATGACGGCCGCGCCGGCCGGTCCGCTCCCGTGGGCTGCGGCCTTGGAAGGCGTGCGTTCCGCACCCACCTCCGACGCGCAGATCACCGCGGTCAACGCGCTGAGCGCTGCGATCCACGGGGCGGCGGGCAATGCTGTAGCGGCGGAGCTCGGGGGGCAGCTGGAGGCCCGGCTGCAGTGGAACTCGATACGCGACCCCTTCGTCCTCGCCGTGACCAGGGCCGATGAGCTCCTCGAGCTGCTCGACGTGCTCGGGTCGGGCGACGTGGACCGCACCGTCGAGCTCCAAGCACGGCTGTACGACACTCTCGCCGACATCGCCTGAGACTCTCCGAGGGCGGAAGGCGTGCGCACGGGCAACTAAACTCGCGCGGTGCCATCCCTCGTCGTCGACACGACGCCGCTCCGCATCAGCCCCGACTTCCGGCGACTGTGGTTCGGCCTGTCGATCTCGAACCTCGGCACGCAGCTCACCGTCGTCGCGGTGGGGCTGCAGGTGTACGACATCACGGGATCCACCTTCACGGTCGGCCTGCTCGGGCTCTTCGCGCTGGTCCCGCTCATCATCTTCGGGCTCTACGGCGGCGCGATCGTCGACCACTACGACCGCCGCCGCGTCGCCCTGTACGCCTCGCTCGTCAGCTGGGCCGTGATCGCGGTGCTCGCGGTCCAGGGCTGGGCCGGCAACCAGCACGTGGGGCTGCTGTTCACGCTCGTCGCGCTGCAGTCCGGGGCGAATGCCGTCAACGCGCCGGCCCGCAGCGCGATCATCCCCCGCCTGCTCGAGCCGCGGCTGATGCCCGCGGCCAACGCGCTGCAGGCGATCGGCTTCCAGACCGCGCTGACGGTCGGGCCGCTCCTGGGTGCCGCGCTGGTCGCCGCGTTCGACTACGGCCTCGCGTACACCGTCGACTTCGTGCTGTTCACGTTCGCGCTCATGGCGGTGTTCCGCCTGCCGCCCGTGCCGCCGGAGGTCTCGTCGACCCGCCGCGACCGGGTCGGCATCGGGTCGGTCGTCGACGGGCTCAGGTACCTCGGCACGCAGAAGAACGTGCGCATGACGTTCGCGGTGGACCTCGCGGCGATGGTGCTGGCCATGCCGCGCGTGGTGTTCCCCGCGGTGGGCATCTGGTACCTCGGCGGCGGCGCGACCACCACCGGCGTGCTGACCGCCGCGCTCGCGGTGGGCGCGGTACTGTCCGGCACGTTCTCGGGCGGGCTCGCGCGCGTGCGCTGGCAGGCGCGCGTCATCTCCTGGGCGATCACCGGGTGGGGGCTGTCGGTCGTCGCGTTCGGGCTCGTGCTCGTCGTCGTCGGGCGCGACAAGCCCGACCACGTGCTGTGGGCCGCGCTCGCCATCGCCTGCTGCACGCTCGTGGCGGCGGGGGCGTCCGACGAGGTGAGCGCGATCTTCCGCCAGACGATCCTGCAGACCGCGACGCCCGACGACATGCGCGGACGGCTGCAGGGCGTGTTCATCGTGGTCGTCGCGGGCGGTCCGCGCCTGGGCGACCTGTGGATCGGGACCATGTCGGAGCGGGTCGGCGAGGCGTGGGCCGTCGTGATCGGCGGGCTGCTGTGCGTGACCGTGCTGTGGCTGCTCGTGCGCTGGCAGCGCACGTTCTGGGACTACGACGCGCGTCATCCCGTCGCCTGAGCAAGACCCGACCAGGGGTGGACCACGTCGCACCCGCAGGTTGATGCCGGGGCGGTCCCCCGGGTCCCACGCTGATGAGATGACCGAGTACATCCACGGCAGACCCGTCCGGCAGGTGCGTCGCAGGCGGCGACGATCAGGGCTGGTGGTCGTCGCGGTCGCGACGCTCGTCGCGACCCTCGTCGCGCTGCACCTGGCGGACTCCTCCGGCGCCTCCGAACCGATCGGCTCTGCCGCCGCTGGCCTCGACCAGGAGCTCGCCGCGCGGTTCGCCCGGGCGCAGGCGGCGGCTACCGCCGACGGTGTCGAGCTCACGCTCACGTCGGGAAAGCGCTCGAAGGAGGAGCAGCAGGCGCTCGTCGATGCCGCCGTGAAGAAGTACGGCTCGACGACGGAGGCGCACCGGTGGGTGCTCCCGCCGAAGGCGTCCGCGCACGTCAAGGGCCTGGCCGTGGACGTCGGCCCGACCGCCGGCGCGCGGTGGCTGGGCAAGAACGGGCTCCGGTTCGGGCTGTGCCGCGCCTACGCGAACGAGGTGTGGCACTTCGAGAAGCTCCCCAAGGGCAAGAAGACGTGCCCCAAGATGCACGAGGACTCGTCCTCGGGCTGGAGCTAGCGGTCTCGCTCGACGCACTCGGCGAGCTCGGCTGCGGCGACGGCCGCGCCTGCCGTTGCCGAGACGGACTCGTCCTCGACCGCGTCGTGCACGTGCCCGGTGTGCTCACCCCGCAGCGTCCGGTACGAGAGCAGCACGGCGATCACGGCCACGGCCGCGGAGACGACCACCACGAGGAAACCCGCGTGCGACCCGGCTGCGTCGATCCGCGCACCGGCCACCGACGACCCGACCGAGACCCCCACACCGAGCGCCGTGCCCACCCAGGTGAGCCCCTCGGTGAGCCGCTCGGCCGGGACCAGCTGCTGGACGAGCGCGTTGCCGTTGATGAGCGTCGGGGCGATCGCGAACCCGGTGACGAACATGACGGCGGCGAGCGCCCACAGCGAGTGCACGAAGAAGAACAGCGAGACCCCGACGGCCAGCGCGATCATCCCGTTCGCGAATCGCAGGTGCAGCGGCCGCTTCCAGTGCCGCGTGCCGTACAGCAGCCCGGACACGAGCGAACCGGCCGCGAAGACCGCCAGCACCGGGCCGGCCAGGTTCTTGTGCCCGGCCTCGTCGGCGAACGCGACGGTCGAGACGTCGTTGGCGCCGAAGATCGAGCCCATCGCGACGAACACCAGCACGAGCACGAGCATCGCGGGCGTGCGCAGGACCGATCCGCGCGGGCGCGGCTGGTCCTTGGGCGCGACGGGCGGCTCGGTGGCCTTGAGCGCGCAGAACCAGTACCCGCCGACGAGCATCGCGACCAGCGGCACGACGAGCCCGGCCGATGGCTCCACGCCCGTGGCCAGCAGCGTCGCGGCCACGGGGCCGACGACGAACACGAGCTCGTCGACCGCCGACTCAAGTGCGTAGGCCGTGTGCAACGCGCGCGGATCGCCGAGCACCGAGGACCATCGGGCGCGCACGAGCGACCCGAACGAGCCGATCGCCGCACCCGTGACCGCCGCGGTCACGTACAGCACGGCCTCGGGGGCGGTCGTCACGGCGGCCGCGATCAGCCCCGCGAGCCCGACCGCCGACACCGCCACCGCGGGCCGCATGATCCGGGCCTGCCCGTGCCGGTCGACGAGCCGCGACAGCTGCGGCGAGCACACCGCCTGCGCGATGACGTAGACGGCCGAGACCCGGCCGGCCAACCCGTAGGAGCCGTACTCGGCCTGCACCATGAGCACGATCCCGATGCCCACCATCGACATCGGCAGCCGCGCGAGCGCTCCGGACGCGGAGAACGCCAACGCACCGGGCCTGCTCAGCACGTCTCTGTAGGGCCCCAGCACCGGGCCAGTCTCTCACCCCACCCGACGCCCCCGCCGATCGGCGGGAACGGTGTGGGCCAGGCAGGATCGGCGCATGAGTGTTCACGTGGCCGATGCGCCCGACGAGAAGCGGTTCGAGGCACGCGACGACGCAGGGGAGCTGATGGGGGTGTCGTACTACGACGTCATCGGTAACACGGTCGCCTTCACGCACACCGAGGTGGACGAGAAGTTCGAGGGGCAGGGCGTGGCGGGCACGCTCACGCGCGCGGCCCTGGACGACGTCCGCGGTCGGGGCCTTCGGGTCGCCGCCCTGTGCCCGTACGTGAAGGCGTGGATCGCCCGCCACGAGGACTACCAGGACCTCGTCAACCACCACTCCTGACGGCTCCGACCCCGAACCGAGCCCACCCGCTCCCGCCAGCCGGCCCGCTCCCGCCAGCCGGCCCGCTCCCGCCAGCCGGC
>JBCECL010000108.1:3600-6994 GCA_039207135.1 Brevundimonas sp. | reverse complement strand
TGCGGCTCGTGCTCGGGCATGTTCACCGCCAACTCGATGAACTGCCTGACCGAGGCGCTCGGCCTGTCCCTGCCGGGCAACGGCTCGACGCTGGCCACGCACGCCGCTCGTCGTGAGCTGTTCCTCGAGGCCGGCCGCACCATCGTCGACCTGGCCCGGCGCTACTACGAGGACGAGGACGACACGGCCGCGCCCCGTGGCATCGCGACCAAGGCCGCGTTCTCCAACGCGATGGCGCTCGACGTGGCCATGGGCGGCTCGACCAACACCGTGCTGCACATCCTGGCTGCCGCGCAGGAGGGCGAGGTCGACTTCGACCTGTCGGACATCGAGGCGCTCTCGCGTCGCGTCCCGTGCCTGGCGAAGGTCGCGCCGAACCACCCGAGCTTCCACATGGAGGACGTGCACCGCGCCGGCGGCATCCCCGCGCTGCTGGGCGAGCTCGACCGCGCCGGGCTGCTCGACCACGACGTGACGTCCGTGCACACGCCCACGCTGCGCGCGTGGCTCGACGACTGGGACGTGCGCGGGGGCC
Organism: Brevundimonas sp.; assembly: GCA_039207135.1. Classification (GTDB taxonomy): domain Bacteria; phylum Actinomycetota; class Actinomycetes; order Actinomycetales; family Cellulomonadaceae; genus Cellulomonas. Next base: position 6,459 of record JBCECL010000108.1, on the reverse strand, counting down.
ACGCGACGGACAAGGCGATCGAGCTGTTCCACGCCGCGCCCGGCGGGGTGCGCACCACCGAGGCGTTCTCCACGCAGAACCGCTGGGACCGCCTCGACACCGACGCGGCTAACGGCTGCATCCGCGACCTCGAGCACGCCTACACGGTCGAGGGCGGCCTGGCGGTGCTGCGCGGCAACATCGCGCCCGACGGCGCGGTCTTCAAGACCGCCGGCGTCGACCCCGACGTCTTCCACTTCGTGGGCCGCGCGATCGTGTGCGAGTCGCAGGACGAGGCCGTCGAGAAGATCCTCACCAAGCAGGTCCAGCCGGGCCACGTCGTGGTGGTGCGGTACGAGGGCCCCGCGGGCGGGCCGGGCATGCAGGAGATGCTCTACCCGACCTCGTTCATCAAGGGCCGCGGGCTCGGCAAGGTCTGCGCGCTCATCACCGACGGCCGGTTCTCCGGCGGGTCGAGCGGCATCTCGGTGGGTCACGTCTCGCCCGAGGCCGCCGCCGGCGGCACGATCGGCCTGATCGAGGACGGCGACGAGATCGAGATCGACGTCGACACGCGCCTCATCCGCGTCAACGTGCCCGACGAGGTGCTCGCCGAGCGCCGCGCCAAGATGGAGGCCTCGGAGAACCCGTGGCAGCCGGTCAACCGCGACCGCTACGTGTCTCCCGCGCTCCAGGCGTACGCGGCGATGGCCACGTCGGCCGACCGCGGCGCGGTTCGCGACGTCTCGCGGATCCGCCGCGCCTGATCACCCGGTCGCTGAGGCCGAACCCGAGGTTGTCCGCGCCACCGGGGCGCGTAGGCGCGGACAACCTCGGGCTCGCCGCCCGGCCAGCGGCTAGTTCGACGAGTCGTGGCGCGGGAGGCGGGCGTCCAGCCAGCTGATCAGGTCGCTGGTGCTGCGCGTCTGCATCCACACCTGGCCAGGGCCGACGAACTCGGCGACCAGGCCCTCGCCGCCGAGCAGGGTCGTCTTCCAGCTGTTGCCAGCCTTGCGGATCGAGTACTGCACCGTGCTCTCGAAGGCGACGATGTGACCCGTGTCGATGATCATCCGCTCGCCCGGTGCGAGCGTGGCGCCGCGGATGCTGCCGTACGTCGCGACGAGCATGTCGCCCTGCCCGGAGCAGCGCAGGAGCACCAGTCCCGCGCCCGAGAAGAAGCCCCTCGCTCCGCCCCACTGCGAGTCGACCTGCACCGACGGGTCGGACGCGAGCCAGCCTCCCGACTGGACGAGCAGCTCGTCGCCGCCGGGCAGGTTCACCAGGGCGATGTCGCCCGGGTAGGGCGGTGCGACCCCCACGGCGCCGCCCGCTTTCGACGTGAAGTCGTTGACGAAGAAGCTCTCGCCTCCGAAGGCGCGCTTGAGCCCGGACATGAACCCTCCCCGGGTAGAGGTCGCGACCGTCACGTCGCCGCGCTGTGTCGCCATCGCGCCCGACTCCACGCGGAGCGCTCCGCCCGGGGGCAACGTCACCTCGGCGAACGCGAAGGCGCCCTCGTCGATCTGTACCTGCATCGGGATCTCCTCACATCGCAGCTCGCCAGCGGCCCGGCGGGCCCCTGCGCCCCGGTCATCATGCCCGGTCCGACCGAGACGCGGGGGCGATATGCACGTCACGTGGTTCGGGGTGCATCTGCGCAGGTCGTCCCTAGAGTGGGCACATGAGCACCCCCGACATCAAGCCTCGCTCGCGCACGGTGACCGACGGCCTCGAGGCGACCGCGTCGCGCGGCATGCTGCGCGCGGTCGGGATGGGCGACGACGACTTCGCCAAGCCGCAGATCGGCGTCGCGAGCTCGTGGAACGAGATCACGCCGTGCAACCTCTCGCTGCAGCGCCTCGCGCAGGCGGTCAAGGGGGGCGTGCACGCCGGGGGCGGCTACCCGCTCGAGTTCGGCACGATCTCGGTGTCCGACGGCATCTCGATGGGTCACGAGGGCATGCACTTCTCGCTCGTGAGCCGCGACATCATCGCGGACTCGGTCGAGACCGTCATGCAGGCCGAGCGGCTCGACGGTTCGGTGCTGCTGGCCGGGTGCGACAAGTCGCTGCCGGGCATGCTCATGGCCGCGGCGCGCCTCGACCTCGCGAGCGTGTTCCTGTACGCCGGCTCCATCGCGCCCGGCTGGGTCAAGCTGTCCGACGGGACCGAGAAGGACGTGACGATCATCGACGCGTTCGAGGCGGTCGGTGCGTGCGCTCGCGGGCTCATGAGCGAGGAGGACCTGGGGCGGATCGAGCGCGCGATCTGTCCCGGCGAGGGTGCGTGCGGTGGCATGTACACCGCCAACACCATGGCGTCGGTGGCCGAGGCGATGGGCATGTCGCTTACCGGCTCTGCTGCCCCGCCGTCGGCCGACCGTCGCCGTGACGCCTTCGCCGCCAAGTCCGGCGAGGCCGTCGTCGAGCTGCTGCGCCGTGGCATCACCACTCGGCAGATCATGACGAAAGAGGCGTTCGAGAACGCCATCGCGGTCGTCATGGCGTTCGGCGGGTCGACGAACGCGGTGCTGCACCTGCTCGCGATCGCGCACGAGGCCGAGGTCGAGCTCACGCTGGACGACTTCTCCCGCGTCGCCGAGCGCGTCCCGCACCTGGGCGACCTCAAGCCGTTCGGCCGGTACGTCATGAACGACATCGACCGGATCGGCGGGGTGCCCGTCGTGATGAAGGCGCTGCTCGACGCGGGCCTGCTGCACGGCGACTGCCTGACCGTCACGGGCAAGACGGTCGCCGAGAACCTCGCCGACGTGAACCCGCCGGACCCGGACGGCAAGATCCTGCGCGCCCTCGACAACCCGATCCACCACTCGGGCGGCATCACGATCCTGCACGGGTCGCTCGCGCCCGAGGGGGC
>JBCECL010000108.1:0-3500 GCA_039207135.1 Brevundimonas sp. | reverse complement strand
ACCACAGGGCTGTGCGTGGGCCACGTCGCGCCCGAGGCCGTCGACGCCGGGCCGATCGCGTTCGTGCGCGACGGCGACCGCATCCGGCTCGACGTCGCGAACGCGACGCTCGACCTGCTGGTCGACGCCGCCGAGCTCGAGGCCCGACGTGACGGATGGGCGCCGCTGCCGCCGACGTACACGCGGGGCGTCCTGGCCAAGTACGCGAAGCTCGTGCAGTCGGCGTCGAAGGGCGCCGTGCTGCTCTGATCCCGCTGCACGGGCACGGTGGTCAGCCCACGGGAGGGCTGGTGGGACTGCTCGACTGACCCGTGACGCGCGCCTTCCTAGCGTCGTCGTCATGGCCACGACGACCACGCACGCACCTCTCCGATCCGTTCAGCCGACCCGTCGGTCCCGCGTGGGCTGGACCGCGGTGGTCCTCACCTCGTTGGCGATCGCGGTGTACGCCGTGAGCCCGTACCTCATGCGGTCGCTGGAGTCCCTCGCGGCCGACGACGTCGGCGTGGCCTCGGGCTACGCCGGTCGGCCGGCGCCCGTGCTCGTCGCGTTCTACGCACACGTGTGCGCCGGGGGAGTGGCGCTGCTCGTCGGGCCCACCCAGTTCTGGGCGGGCCTGCGCCGACGACGTCCGCGCGTCCATCGAACGCTCGGGCGCGTCTACCTCGGGGCGGTCGCCGTCGCGGGCGTCGCCGCGCTCGCGCTCGCACCCTTCAACACCGCCGGCATGGTCGGGTTCTTCGGCTTCGGGAGCCTCGCCGTGCTGTGGCTCTACACGGGCTGGAGGGGGTACCGGTCGATCCGCGCGGGCGACGTCCGTAGCCACCAGGCGTGGATGATCCGCAGCTTCGCGCTCACGTACGCGGCGGTCATGCTCCGGTTGTGGGTCGGCGTGCTGATCGCCATCCAGGTGCCGTTCACGTTCGACGTCGACGCGGCCTTCGACAACGCCTACGCCGCCGTCCCGTTCCTGTGCTGGCTGCCGAACCTCGTGGTTGCCGAGTGGCTCGTGCGGCGGCGGGGACTGCCGTCGCTGAGATTGAGCGTGGACGCCTGACCGGTCGGGGCTAGCGTGGGCGACATGGGAAAGGTGCACGAGTCGATCGACGGCCGCCTGCGCGCGTTCGTCGAGAAGCAGCCGATGTTCTTCGTCGCGACCGCGCCGAGCGGCCCGGACGGTCACGTGAACGTGTCGCCCAAGGGGATCCCCGGCTCCTTCGTCGTGATCGACGAGCACACCGTCGCGTACATCGACCTGACCGCGAGCGGCTCGGAGACCATCGCGCACCTGCGCGAGAACGGCCGCATCACGATCATGTTCTGCGCGTTCGACGGGCCGCCCAACATCGTGCGGCTGCACGGTCGGGGACGTTTCGTCACGCTGTACGACGAGGGCTTCGACGAGCTGCTCGCCCTGTTCCCCGCCGAGCTGCCCGAGGAGCGCGGCACGCGCGCGGTGATCCTCGTCGACGTGGACCGGGTCTCGGACTCGTGCGGCTACGGCGTGCCGCTCATGAGCTACGAGGGCGAGCGCGACCTGCTTCCTCCGTACATGGAGCGCAAGGGGGTCGAGGGCCGCGCCGACTACCGCCGGCTGAAGAACCGCGTCAGCATCGACGGGCTCCCCGGCTTCGACATGGATCCGGTCTAGCCCGACTCGACCCCGCAGGTCGTCGGCGCCGTGCGGGTGTCCGCGTCCCGGTGCAGCACGGTCTCAACTGTTCCAAAAGGTGGGCTCGTGAACCACGATGTGAGACGGCATGTCTGCGGCGTGACACATGACCCTACGGAGGCGTAGCCTCGCTGGCGTGCAGACGATCATCCTCGTAGTACTTCCTGAGCGCGCCGGCTGAGGCCACCCGCACAGGCCTCGTCAGCGCGCTCACCCCTCGTCCGGCCAATGCGGCCCCGAGGGGTTTTCTTTTGTCCAGCACTCGCACGACCCCGCAGCACCACCGCACGCAGGGAGAGAACACGATGGCTACCGGTCCCCACCCGGCACCGCCGCGCACGCCGGCACCCTCCGCCCCGACGCCCACGGCGGTCGGCTCGTCCCGCACGACGACCGGCGCCGTCGAGCACGTCACGGGCGCCCAGTCGATCGTCCGCTCGCTCGAGGAGGTCGGCGCCGAGGTCGTCTTCGGCATCCCCGGCGGCGCGATCCTCCCGACGTACGACCCGCTCATGGACTCGACGCGCGTGCGCCACATCCTCGTGCGGCACGAGCAGGGCGGCGGGCACGCAGCCGCCGGCTACGCGTCGGCGACCGGCCGGGTCGGCGTCTGCATGGCGACGTCCGGGCCGGGGGCGACCAACCTCGTCACGCCGATCGCCGACGCGCACATGGACTCGGTCCCGCTCGTCGCGATCACCGGCCAGGTCGGCGCCTCGCTCATCGGCACGGACGCGTTCCAGGAGGCCGACATCGTCGGCATCACCCTGCCGGTCACCAAGCACAACTACCTGGTGACCAACCCCGACGACATCCCGCGCGTCATCGCCGAGGCCTTCCACATCGCCGCGACCGGCCGCCCCGGCCCCGTGCTCGTCGACATCGCGAAGTCCGCGATGCAGTCGCAGACCACGTTCAGCTGGCCGCAGGAGATCTCGCTGCCCGGCTACCACCCGGTGACCAAGCCGCACGCGAAGCAGATCCGCGAGGCGGCCCGGCTGCTCGCGACGGCCCGTCGTCCCGTCCTGTACGTGGGCGGCGGCGTCATCCGGGCCCGCGCCTCGCAGCAGCTGCGTGCGCTCGTCGACGCGTCGGGCGCTCCCGTCGTCACGACGCTCATGGCCCGCGGCGCGCTGCCCGACTCGCACCCGCAGCACCTGGGCATGCCCGGCATGCACGGCACGGTCCCGGCCGTCGCCGCGCTTCAGAAGGCCGACCTCGTCGTCGCCCTCGGCGCACGGTTCGACGACCGCGTGACCGGGCTGCTGTCGAGCTTCGCGCCCGACGCGGCCATCGTGCACGCCGACATCGACCCCGCCGAGATCAGCAAGAACCGCACGGCGGACGTCCCGATCGTCGGCGACCTGCGCGAGGTGCTGGCCGACCTGCTGCCCGAGCTCGTCCGCGAGCACACGCAGCACGGCAGGCCGGACCTCGAGGGCTGGTGGAAGCTGCTCGACGAGCTGCGCGAGACGTTCCCGCTCGGCTTCGACGAGCCGTCGGACGGCCTGCTCGCCCCGCAGCACGTCATCTCGCGCATCGGCGCGCTGTCCGGGCCGGAGGCGACGTACGTCGCGGGCGTCGGCCAGCACCAGATGTGGGCCGCGCAGTTCATCAAGTACGAGCGGCCCAACGCGTGGCTCAACTCCGGCGGGCTCGGGACGATGGGCTACTCGGTGCCCGCGGCCATGGGCGCCAAGGTGGGGGAGCCGGACCGCACGGTCTGGGCGATCGACGGTGACGGCTGCTTCCAGATGACCAACCAGGAGCTCGCGACCTGCACGATCAACGACATCCCGATCAAGGTCGCGATCATCAACAACTCGTC
>JBCECL010000107.1:4089-6997 GCA_039207135.1 Brevundimonas sp. | reverse complement strand
CTCGGGCTCGGCCAGCGGCGGGCTGACTCGGAGGGCACGCCTGGAGGCGAGTCCGACGTTGTCCACGCCAATTGGCGGCCGACCGCGGCCGATCTCAGGCTCGCGGCCTCCGGGACAGCGCGGCCCGCCGCTGGGGTGCGGCGGAAGAGGGGTAGGTCAGCTTGCGGCGACCTCGGCCGCGCGGCGCCAGCGGATGCCCGCCTCGATGAAGTCGTCGATGTCGCCGTCGAAGACCGCGGCGGGGTTGCCGACCTCGTGCTCGGTGCGCAGGTCCTTGACCATCTGGTACGGCTGCAGCACGTAGGAGCGCATCTGGTCGCCCCAGCTGGCCTTGATGTCGCCGGCCATCTCCTTCTTCTTCGCGTCCTCCTCCGCCTTGCGCACGAGCAGCAGGCGGGACTGGAGCACGCGCAGCGCGGCGGCGCGGTTCTGGATCTGCGACTTCTCGTTCTGCATCGACACGACGATGCCGGTCGGGATGTGGGTCATGCGCACGGCGGAGTCGGTCGTGTTGACCGACTGGCCACCCGGGCCTGACGAGCGGAACACGTCGACCTTGATCTCCGACTCGGGGATCTCGATCGAGTCCGTCTGCTCGATGAGCGGGATCACCTCGACCGCGGCGAACGACGTCTGGCGACGCCCCTGGTTGTCGAACGGCGAGATGCGCACGAGGCGGTGCGTGCCGGCCTCGACCGACAGGTGCCCGAACGCGTACGGCGCCTTGACCTCGAAGGTCGCGGACTTGAGCCCGGCCTCCTCCGCGTAGGAGGTGTCCATGACGGTCGTCGGGTAGCCGTGCCGCTCGGCCCAGCGCAGGTACATGCGCAGCAGCATCTCGGCGAAGTCCGCCGCGTCGACGCCACCGGCACCCGCGCGGATCGTGACGACGGCCTCACGCTGGTCGTACTCGCCCGCGAGCAGGGTGCGGACCTCGAGCTCGCCCAGGTCCTTGCGGATCTTGACCAGGTCGGCGTCCGCCTCGGCGAGCGTCTCCTCGTCCTCCATCTCGACGGCCATCTCGACGAGCGTCTCGAGGTCGTCGATCCGGCCGCGCAGCTTGCTCACACGGTCGAGCTCGGACTGAGCGGCCGAGAGCGCGCTCGTCACCTTCTGCGCGGCCTCGGGGTCGTCCCAGAGGTTGGGGACCGACGCCTGCGCCGTCAGCTCCTCGATCTTGGCCCGCAGCGCCGTCGGGTCGCTCACCGCCTGGATCGAGTCCAGCGTGGTGCGGAGCTCGCGGAGCTCGGCGGGAAAGTCGGTAGTAGCCACGGCGGTCCAGCCTACCTGCGCGGGCCGGTTCGCCCGACCTGCGCCCGACCTGCGCCCGCGATCGCGGCCCCTGCGGAGCTACTGCGCGCTCGCGTCCGACGAGGCGCTGATCGTGATGCCGTCCGTCCAGGGCTCCAGTACCCAGGACACGATCGCCGGGTGCACCACGGCGACCAGTTCGACGTGCACCGCCGCTCCCCCGTCGACGGCACGCGCGTCGAAGCCGAACTCACGCCAGCGATCCGCGGCGCCGGGGTTGTCGTGCAGGTACTGACGTGCGGCTGCCCGAACCGATGCGTCGGTGACGACGGCGGGCTCGGTGCGCGGGTCCCCCTTTCCCGCGCCGGGCGCGAAGTAGCGGCCGTCGTCCACAGCGTCGGCGGCGTCCAGCGCCATGACATCGGCGAGCGCAAGCAGTCGCTTGCGCTCGAGGTGCACGCCTGCGGCCGACGCGACGACCGCGACCAGCATCATCGCGACGACGAAGAAGCCGATCGTGAGCAGCATGACCTGACCGTCGTCGGGCCGCACGCTCCCCAACCGGCGTCGAAGCCACCCGCCGCTCACCGCACCGCCCGATACTCGTCGACCGCCGCGGCCCGGGTGGCGCTCACCGGGATCTCGAGCGGAACCGCGTCGCGCACGAAGGACGGCACGAACGGCAGCGGAACGACGATCAGCACTTGAGCCTCCACGTTGCCGCCCGGCGTGAGGCAGGGGTCCTTCGAGCACGTGATCGTCAGCGCGTCTGCGGGGTCGTCGACGAAGCCCTGGTCGCGGAGCGCGACTCCGACAGCGGCGAGCGCCCGTGCCGCGCCCTCGTCGGCCGAGTCCGCACGGACGTACGCGCGCGCAGCCTCGCGCGCCGCACCCTCGACGGCGAACGTCGCCGCCTCGACGCGCCCCAGCACGAGCACCAGGTAGACGAGCGGGACCAGGAGCACGAGCGTCACGCCGAGAAACTCCACGACGGCGCTGCCCTCGTCGCCGCGCGCCACCTGCGACCAGCCGCGTGAACGTCCAGCGGCCGTCACGGGTCCTCCGCCAGGGCGTGGCCGTGCACCGTGATGCTGCCCGCGGACCCGATCAGGCCGATCACCGGCATCGGCGCGCGAACCTCGACCTCGACCAGCTCGAGCCCGTCACGCTCGGTCCGCGCGGCCGAGACGTGCCCCGCGAATCTCGACGAGAGCGACTCCCCCAGGAGGTCCCTCGTGCGTGATGCGGCGTCGCCTGGGTCGTTGCCGCGCAGCGCGCCGTAGCGGGCGCCCTCCGCCGCGCAGTCGACGAGCGTGTTGCGCACGTGCAGCACGAGCGTCAGCTGCACGATCGCGACGAACAGCACCGTCACGAGCGCGCCGACGAGGACGAAGTCGACGATCGCCGAGCCCGCGTCCCGGTCGGTCAGGGCTTGACGTTCTTGATCGCGCTCGAGAACAACGATCCGAGCTGGTCCTTGGCGAGCGCCCAGATCACGGTGACCAGACCCGCCGTCATCAGCGTCACGAGCACCCAGCCGGGGACGTCGCCGCGATCCTCCGTGCGCAGCCTGCGCACCCGGTCCTCGAACGCGACCGACATGACCGCGGTCCACTCGGCGGGTCGCAGTCGCGTCACCCATCGTCGTCCTTCGCGC
>JBCECL010000107.1:0-3989 GCA_039207135.1 Brevundimonas sp. | reverse complement strand
CCCGGTCGAGAGCCAGCGAACACGGCAGCGGCGACGCGGGGGCTCACCGTCGCCCAGTCGGGGGCGCGCATCACGGCCCCATCCGGAGCACCACCATCGACGGGAAGATCGCGAAGACGACGGTGACGGGCAATATGAGAAAAACGACCGGAATCATCATCGCCAACTCCCTCTTGCCGCCCGACTCCATGAGCGCCCTGCGCCCCTCCTCGCGCACGTCCTGCGCCTGTGCACGGAGAACGTCCGCGAGCGGCGTGCCGCGCTCGACCGCGACGGCCACGCCCTCGGCGAAGCGGGCCAACGACGCGAGCCCTGTCCGCGCGGCGAGGCGGTCGAGCGCGGTCGTGATCGGCGTCCCGGATCGCGCGTCGGCCAGGGTGCGCGCCAGCTCGGAGGTCAGCTCGCCGTGCGAGGTCCGCACGACGCGCTCGAGCGCTCCGATCGCGCCTTCGCCGGCCGTCACGGCGAGCGCGATGAGCTCAGCCATCGTCGGCAGCTCGGCGAGCATCCGAGCCTCGCGCGCCCGCACCTGTCGTGACAGCGCCCAGTCGCGCGCCAGCAGCCCGACGACGCCCGAGATCAGCACGAGCACGACGAGCGCCGGCGTCGCCGCGTGCCGCCCGGCCGCGAGCGCCAGCGCGAGCACGAGCCCCGCCGCGAGGCCGAGCACTCCCCCGACGACCTGGCCCGCCCGGAACTGCTCGACCGACTCGACGCGCCCGGCGCGAACGAGGCGTCGACGCACATCGGAGGTCGGCGAGCCGACCCGCGCGACCAGCCTGATCCCGTCGGCCATGAGGGGAGCTGCGAGCCGTTCCAGAGTCGACAGCGGACCACGAGCGATCGGTTCGCCGAGCAGCCCGGACGCCGAGCGTTGCGGCCGTAGGTAGGGCGCGAGCCGCTGGTCGAGGGTGATTCGCCGCGACCGAAGGCGCGAGACGACCAGCACGAGGCCCAGCCCGCCGAGAAGGCCGATGGCAGCCCCCATCAGCGCCGGCATCACCGCAGCACCCTCGGCTCCTCGGGCAGCCTCGCGACGCGCAGCATGAGCAGGTACGCCACGACGGTGCACGCCCCGCCGAGGACGAGGACCGCGAACCCGGCGACCGTGTCGTACGCGCGAGCGGCCTCGGTGCGGGTCGACAGCAGCGCGAGCACGAGCCAGGGCGCGGCCACCGCCAGCCTCGCGGCGTTGACAGTCCAGGACTGGCGGGCCTCGAGCTCACCTCGAGCGCGCAGGTCGTCGCGCAGGAAGCTCGACAGCGTCCGGAGCAGTCGGCCGAGGTCGGTCCCGCCCACGTCGCGCGTCAGCCGCAACGCCTCGATGATCCGGTCGGCGACGGGGTCCGCGAGCGTCGCCTTGAGCCGGTCGAGGCACTCGCCGAACCGGCCGGTCGCGCGGTAGTCCTCGGCGAAGGCGCGGAACGGCTGCTGCAGCTCGACGGGCCCTCGCTCGGCGAGCTGCGCGACGGCCTCCGGCAGCGAGAGTCCCGCCCGGATGCCCGACCCGAGGTGGTCGACGACGTCCGGCCACAGCTCGCGTAGCCGCACGCGCCGCCGCCGAGCGCGCCCGCGCAGCAGCATCCACGGACCGATCGCGGCGAACGCCGAGAAGCACAGCGCGATCGGCGGTGTCCGAGTCAGCGCCAGGCCGAGGATCAGCACGACGAGGGTGAGCACCGCACTCGCGGCGACGAATCCCCCGGGCGTCACACCCGTGACACCCGCCTGGACGAGCACGTCCTGCATGCGTGCGCGCGCCGTCACAACCCCCGCGCCCTCGCTGCCCTGTGCCGGCGGCCAGAACGACCACCACACGCACGCGAGCCCGGCACCGAGCAGCAGCCCGACCAGCACCCCCACGGCGGCCGCCTCAGTCCCGCGCCTGCAGCAGCGCTGGCAGATCGATCCCGGCGCGTGCGAACCGCTCGGGGTGCGGCGGGAAGCCGTCGGCCCGGACCAGACGGTCGCCGCGCGTCACGAACAGGTCGGCGGTCTCGACGACGCCCTGCTCGACCCGGCCGGGGACCGCGACGATCTCCCGCACGCGGCGCCTGCCCGACTCGTCGAGGTCGAGGTGCACGACGATGTCGACGGCAGAGGCGACGGTCGGGATGACGAACCGGTCCGAGACGTTCTCGCCCGCCAGGAGCGGAAGCGTGCAGAGCTTCGTCAGCGCCTCCCGGGCGGAGTTCGCGTGGATCGTGCACATGGCCGGCACACCAGCGTTGAGCGCGATCAGCAGGTCGAGCGCTTCGGCCTCGCGCACCTCGCCGACGATCAGCCGGCTGGGCCGCATGCGCAGCGCTTCCTTCACGAGCCGCCGCAACGCGATCTCGCCGGTGCCCTCCAGGCTCGGCTGACGGCACTGCATCGCGACCCAGTCCCGGGCCGCGAGCCGCAGCTCGAAGACCTCCTCGCAGCTGATCACGCGCTCACGCGGGCCGATCGCGCCGGCGAGAGCGTTGAGAAGCGTGGTCTTGCCCGCCTGAGTCGCGCCGGACACCAGCACGTTGAGGCCGGTGCGCACCGCAGCAGCGAGGAACGTGGCCGCGCGCGGTGGCATGCTGCCGAGCGCGACCAGCTCGTCGAGGTTCGATGCACGCACGACGTACTTGCGGATGTTCACGGACCAGTGCCGACGCGTGACGTCGGGAATGACCGCGTGCACGCGCTCCCCGCCGGGCAGCGACGCGTCGACGAACGGGCTGCTCAGATCGAGCCGTCGGCCTGAAGCCTTGAGCATCTTCTCGACCAGGTCTCGCACCTGGGCATCCGTGAGCAGCGTCGTCGTGAGCTCGGCCTCGCCCCGTCGGGCGACGAACACCTGCGACGGCGAGTTGATCCAGATCTCTTCGATCTCCGGGTCGTCGAGGTAGCGCTGCAGCGGCCCGAGCCCGGCTACCGCGTCCACGACGGCCTTGTGCGCCGCCCCCGGATCGGGGATGACGGGCACGGAGCCGAGCACCGAGCGCTCGTCGTAGTCGGCCAGTGCGTCTGAGACGAGGGCGTCGATGCCGGGACGGTCGCGGACCGGGTCGAGGCCCCGCCGACGAATGAGCTCGCGGACCTCGCCCTCAAGGATCAGCACGCCGTCCATCGGACCCCCCGCCCGGTTTATCCCGCTCTGCCCTGCTCTGTGGTCCCGAACCATAGGGGAATGCCGAAGCCCGCACGCCCACTTGTCCACAACCAGGGACACCTGTCACCCACCCGGGTGACACGCGCAAACCCGGCTGTGCACGCGAATGGGCGTCGAGGCAGGCCGGACCACTACCGTGTGGGCGTGAACAACCCGACCGGCACCCAGCACACCCTCACGCTCGGCGATCAGCACGCTGTCGTCGCGTCCGTCGGCGCGAGCCTGCGCGAGTACCGGGTCGGCTCGCGTGACGTCGTCCTTCCGTTCGACGAGGACGCGATGGCTCCCGCGTTCTCCGGTGCGCTGCTCGCGCCGTGGCCGAACCGGCTGCGCGACGGCGAGTACGACCGTGACGGAAAAACCTTCGAGGTGCCGGTCAACGAGCACGGTCGCAGCACCGCGCTGCACGGGCTGGTCTCGTACGCCGCCTTCGCCGCGATCGAGCAGAGCGACACGTCGGTCACCCTCGAGCACGTCATCGTGCCAACCCCGGGCTACCCGTGGTCGGTACAGCTGCACGTCACCTACACCCTCGCCGCCGACGGCCTGAGCGTGCGGACCGCCGCACGCAACCTCGGCTCGGGCTCGGCGCCCTTCGGCGTCGGCGCCCACCCGTGGCTGTCCCCCGGGGACGCGTCGGTCGACGAGTGCGTCCTGACGGTCGGCGCCGCACGGCACGTCGAGGTCGACGACCGGCTCCTGCCCACGGGAAACACGCCCGTCGAGGGCATCGACGACCTGCGCGCCGGCACGCCGCTGCGCGGAGTCGCGTTCGACGACGCCTGGATCGACGTCGAGCGCGCCGACGACGGCCTGACCTGGGCCCGGCTCGCATCGTCGGACGGCC
>JBCECL010000106.1:0-7172 GCA_039207135.1 Brevundimonas sp. | reverse complement strand
CCCGCAGCTCGTCGCCCTGGATCTGCGTCTTGATGCCCTTGGGGCCCTCGTCGCGCACGATCTTGGCGACCTTCTTGGCGGTCTCGGAGGACAGGCCCTCCTTGATGAGCGCCTCGAGCCGGTACTCCTTGCCCGACGGCTTCGGCTCGGGGCCGTCCTCGCCGGTGTCGAGGGACTTCAGCGAGATGCCGCGCTTGATGAGCTTCGTCTGGAACACGTCCAGCACGGCCAGCACGCGCTCGGAGGAGTTGGCGATCATGAGGATCTTCTCGCCGCTCCAGGCGATCGAGGCGCCGACGCCCTTGAAGTCGTACCGCTGGGCGATCTCCTTCGAGGCCTGGTTGAGCGCGTTGTCGACCTCCTGGCGGTCGACCTTGCTGACGACGTCGAACGACGCTTCGCTCGCCATGGTGTGTCCTCCCTCGCCCGTCACGGGCTCGTGCTCGTCGGCGCCGCACCCGTCTCGGGACGGCGGCGTGGGTGGCCGTTTCGCTCTGGGCCCCCCGGTGTTGCTATCCTTCCACGGCACGCCACGGCGGACCGTCCCTTGCGGATCGTCAGCACGGCGAGCATCCCCGGCGGGTTACCCGAGTGGCCAAAGGGGGCTGACTGTAAATCAGCTGGCAACGCCTACGGGGGTTCGAATCCCTCACCCGCCACCGCAGTGCCGAAGGGCCCCTGAACCTGGTTCAGGGGCCCTTTCGCATACCGCGGACGCGGTACGTGCAAGTGCCTGCGCTGGGAGGACGACCCGCACGCTCCCGCGGCGAAGAGTGGTTCTCGACGGACCGACCGGTCCGACGAAGAGAATCACGGAGGCAAGCACGATGAACGGCACGCAGGGTCGGGAGCCCCGGTCGGCGCACAGCAGGCCGATCCAGGTGAGCTACGCGGACCGGCCCGGAGCAGCACCGGCGTCGACGACGGCGAGGGGACGTGTCCGCCGCGTGGCGTTCGGCGTCACGGCGACCCTGACGGCTGCCGCCATGATCGGTGTCGGAGTGGTGAGCTGGGCGCACGGGTCGCCCGCTGCGGCCGCGCAGGTCCTCGTCGCGTCATCGGGCGCGAAGGGTCCGCACCACCCACTGGCCGCGCAGCGCACGCAGCATGCCAGCGCGCCAGCCCATGCGGCTCCCGCGACCTTCGTCACGCACTCGGCCCCCGCCACGCACGCGACCCTCGTCACGCACCCGGTCCGCGCCGCGCACCGCGTCCCCACCCCGCCGGTCGCTCATGCCGCCAAGGTCAACTGCAAGGTCAAGAAGTGCATCGCCCTGACGTTCGACGACGGCCCCGGCCCGTACACGCACAAGCTGCTCGGCGAGCTCGCAGCGGCCAAGGTCGAGGCGACGTTCTTCCTCATCGGAGGCAACGTCGGGCACTACCCGAGCCAGGTGCGCGCCGAGGTCGCCGGCGGGCACGCGGTCGGCAACCACAGCTGGTCGCACCCGCAGCTGACGCTGCTCTCCTCGAGCGCCGTCGCCCGCGAGGTCACCCGCACGCAGGCCGCGATCCAGCACGCCGCGGGCGTCACGCCGACGCTCATGCGCCCGCCGTACGGGGCGGTCAGCCCGCGCGTGCTCGGGGTCCTGGGCCAGCACCACCTGGCGGCCGTGCTGTGGAACGTCGACACGGAGGACTGGAAGAACCGCAGCGTCCGGATCACCACGCAGCGCGCGCTCGCGGGAGCGCGGCCCGGAGCGATCATCCTCATGCACGACATCCACCCCACGACCGTCCGAGCGGTGCCCGGCATCATCCACGCGCTGCACGAGCGGGGCTACACGCTGGTCACCGTGCCGCAGCTGCTGGGGCACGTCACGCCGGGGCACAAGTACTTCAACCGGTGAGCGAGGACCTGCCAGGACGTCCCCCGTACCGCGCGTCCGGGGGACGTCGGCGTCCGTCGACGGACGAGCGGGACCCGGGCGGCCGTCGGTATCGTGCGGCCATGGCCCGACGAGCCCTGCGGGCGTGGCGTGCGCTCCCCACGACGCTGCGCGACGGCGTCTTCGCGGCCCTGCTGCTCGTCGAGGCCGTGCGCGACGCGATCGGGGACGACGAGCGGAACGCGGCGGTCGTCGTCCTCGCGGTCATCGCCGCCGCAGCCGTCGCGTGGCGGCGGTCACGGCCCCTCATGACGCTCGTCGTCACGAGCGCCGCGCTCTGCGTCAGCACCGCGATCGAGGGTGCGGTCGCGGCAGGCGTCACGCCGACGCTCGTGGCCGTGTACTCGGCGATCGCGTGGGGCCGGCGGCTCGCGGGCACGAGCGCCGCGATCATTGACGTGATCGTCGTCGGGCTGGCCGTCGGCGTGCGCTCGGGGAGTTGGGTCAACCCCGACGTGCTGGCAGTCGCAGCGATCCTGCCGGTCGCCGTCGCGGCCGGCTTCGCCGTCGAGTCCCGGCGCGCCACCATCCGCAACGCCGCCGAGCGCGTCGCCCGGGCCGAGCAGACCCGTGAGCTCGAGGCCGCTCGTCGCGTCGCCGAGGAGCGGCTGCGGATCGCGCGCGAGCTGCACGACGTGCTGGGCCACCACGTCGCGGTCATCGGCGTGCAGGCGGGCGTCGCCGAGATGCTCCTCGACTCGGACGTCGCGGGGGCGCGCGCCGCGCTCTCCCACGTCCAGGACGCGACCGAGTCGGTGCTCGGCGAGCTGGGCGCGCTCGTCGAGGTCCTGCGCGACACCGACGACGACCTGCGTGCGGCCCCGGCCCAGGGGCTCGCGGTGCTCGACTCCCTGCTGGCCGACGTCCGCTCGACGGGCCTCGTCCTCGAGGTGAGCGTCGTCGGCGACGAGCGTGCGCTCGCTCCCGTCGTCGACCTGACGGCGTTCCGGGTGATCCAGGAGGCGCTGACCAACGCGCACAAGCACGGGACGGGCGGGGCGCGGCTCCTGCTGCGCTGGCTTCCCGAGACCCTGACAATCGAGGTGACCAACCACGTCGCCGACTCGCGTGCCCGGGCCGACGGCGGGCACGGCCTCGTCGGCATGCGCGAACGCGTCGTCGCCGTCGGCGGCTCACTCGTGGCGGCTCCCGAGGGCAGCACCTACCGTGTCCACGTGACGCTGCCGACCCTGCCCGCACCCGTCGCCCCCGCGACCAACGGGGCGCCGTGACCATCCGGGTCCTGGTCGTGGACGACCAGGAGCTCATCCGGGCGGGGTTCGCCGCGCTCGTGGCCGCCGCCCCGGACATGGAGGTCGTCGGCGAGGCCGACGACGGTGCGGCGGCGGTCGAGCTGGCCCGCCGGGAGCGGCCCGACGTCGTGCTCATCGACATCCGCATGCCGGGCATGGACGGGATCGCGGCGACCGAGGTCATCGCTGCCGATCCGGACCTCGCGGACGTCAAGGTGATCGTCCTGACGACGTTCGAGATGGACGAGTACGTCGTGGCCGCGCTGCGCGCGGGGGCGAGCGGCTTCCTCGGCAAGGGCGTGCGGCCCGCGCTGCTGCTGGACGGCATCCGGACCGTCGCCGGCGGCGACTCGCTCCTGTCGCCCAAGGCGACGCGCAGCCTGATCGCGCACGTGCTGGACCAGCAGGTGGCACCCGTCGTCGACGGCGCAGCCTTCGCCGACCTGACGCCGCGCGAGCGCGAGATCGTCGAGCTGGTCGCGCGCGGCCTGAGCAACGAGGAGATCGCCGCGCAGCTGTTCCTGTCGCCCCTGACGGCCAAGACGCACGTCAACCGGTCGATGATGAAGCTCGGCGCGCGCGACCGCGCGCAGCTGGTCGTGTTCGCCTACCAGGCCGGGCTGGCGCAGGGCTGACCCGCGCGTACTGCATCCGCAGTACGCGCAGGTGCCTGCGCGGGGACGACGACGAGCAGCACCGCGCAGCGGGAGTCTGGGTCTGTCAGCACAACGACCCAGGAGCCCGATCATGATCGAGGTACAGAACCTCACCAAGAAGTACGGCAAGACCGCCGCCGTCGACGACATCTCGTTCACCGTGCGGCCCGGTGTCATCACGGGCTTCCTCGGACCGAACGGCGCCGGGAAGTCCACCACGATGCGCGCGATCATGGGCCTGGACCGACCCACCGCGGGGCGCGTCCTGATCAACGGGCACGCCTACGGCGACCTTCGCGCCCCGATCGGCACCATCGGCGCACTGCTCGACGCGAAGTCGGTCGACAAGGGCCGCAGCGCCCGCAACCACCTGCTCGCCCTCGGCGCGACGGTCGGCATCGGTTCACGGCGGGTCGACGAGGTCCTGGCGACCGTCGGTCTGACCGAGGTCGCGAACCGCGCGGCCGGCGACTTCTCGCTCGGCATGGGGCAGCGCCTGGGCATCGCGGCCGCCCTGCTCGCGGACCCGGCGATCGTCATGCTCGACGAGCCCGTCAACGGTCTGGACCCGGACGGGATCCTGTGGATCCGTACGCTCCTGCGCCGCCTCGCCGACGAGGGCCGCACGGTGTTCCTCAGCTCGCACCTCATGAGCGAGATGGAGCTCACCGCCGACCACCTCGTCGTCATCGGCCAGGGCCGCATCATCGCGGACACACCGATGGCCCAGCTGCTCGGTGGCACGGGGCAGGCGCACGTCCGGGTGACCACGCCCGACGACGCGCGGCTGGGCACGCTTCTGGCGGCGCCAGGCGTCACCCTCACCCGGTGCGGCGCCCACACGCTCGAGGTCACGGGAGTCGACGCTGCGCAGATCGGCGACCTCGCTCTCCGGCACGGCCTGGCGCTCCACGAGCTCCACACCGTGTCCGTCTCGCTCGAAGAGGCCTACATGGCCCTCACCCACTCCGCGGTCACCCACCGCGGAACCGTCGGGCCGGAGTCGGCCCTCGTCACAGAAGGTGCACGCTCATGACCGCCCTCTCGGCCCCCGCGCCGACGTTCAGCTCCGCCAACCTCCGCGTCACCACGGGACGGGCCGTCCGCTCCGAGTGGATCAAGCTGCGCACCCTGCGCTCCACGTGGCTCACCCTCGGCTCGGTCGTCGTCACCCTCGCGGGCTTCGGCATCATCGCGGCGCTCGCGACGAGGTCCGGCGCCGACATGACCGCGGCGGAGGCGTTCAGCGTCACGGTGGGCGGCACGGGCCTGGCCGTCCTCATCGTCGGTGCGCTGGGCGCACTCGTCGGAGCGCGCGAGCACGGCTCGGGCATGATCCGGACGACGGCCGCCGCCGTGCCCCGCCGCTCGCGCATCGTGCTCGCCAAGTCGGTCGCCCTCACCGCCCTGCTCGCGCCGGCCGTGGCTCTCGGCGTCGGGATCGCCGCGGTCGTGGGCACCTCGATCCAGCGCTCAGCGGGAGTCGCGACGCTGGCTCTGTCCGACCCGCTCGCGCTGCGGGCCATGATCGGCAGCGTCGTCTACCTCGTCGGCATCGCCCTGATCGGCATGGCTGTCGGGGTGCTGCTGCGCAGCGTGGCCGGATCGGTCGCGTCGGTCGTGGGCGTCGTGATCGTGCTGCCGTCGATCCTGGCGGCGCTCGTGCCGGCCTCCTGGGCTGGCGTCCTGGACGCACTGCCGGCCGCGGCCGGCGACGCGTTCACGACCATCACGGGTGGCGGGTCGATGTCCCCGACGGCCGGTCTCGTGGACTTCCTGGCCTGGGTGGCCCTGGCGCTCGCGGCCGCGGCGACCGTCCTGACCAAGCGTGACGTCTGACCGTGGTCCCCGCGCCCGGAGCTCCGGGCGCGGGCTCCGGGCGGCGGGCTGGGCCGATTTCGCGACCAGGCGTCAGGCCGTGTAACCTGATCCGCGCTGCCCCGATAGCTCAGTCGGCAGAGCGTCTCCATGGTAAGGAGAAGGTCAAGGGTTCGATTCCCTTTCGGGGCTCTGTGGTGTGTCCGGTCCCGCGCCGTCAGGCGCGGGACCGGAGACGCACAAGGCGGGGTAGCTCAGGTGGTTAGAGCACACGGCTCATAATCGTGGTGTCGCGGGTTCGAGTCCCGCTCCCGCTACCAACCAAGCAACGAGAACGAAGCGGTGCGTCGGCCGGCGCGCTGCGATCAGCAGAAGCGAGCGCCTGCAGGCGCGAGAGGTGGCAAGACCATGGCCAGCAAGAGCTCGGACGTTCGTCCGAAGATCACGCTCGCGTGCACGGAGTGCAAGGAGCGGAACTACATCACGAAGAAGAACCGTCGGAACGACCCCGACCGGCTCGAGATGAAGAAGTTCTGCCCGCGTGACAACCGCCACACGGTGCACCGCGAGACCCGCTGATCACGGCCCCGACAGGGGCTGCAGCTGACACCAGGCACGCCCCGGCCCCACGGCCGGTCGGCGTGCCTGAGTCGTATCCAGGACAGGACAACCCACCCCGGGAGAGTGCCATGCCGGTCGACACGAGCTACGCGGGCCGCGAGTACCCGCCGAACGCCGTCTACGAGGTGAGCCGGGTCAAGCTCGCCGAGTTCGCGAGCGCGGTCGGCGCGACGCACGCCGCGCACACCGACCCGGATGCGGCTCGCGCGCTCGGTCACGACGACGTCATCGCGCCGCCGACGTTCGCGGTCGTCGTCGCGCAGCGCGCCGAGGCGCAGCTCTTCGAGGACGAGGCCGCGGGCATCGACTTCAGCCGCGTGGTGCACGCCGACGAGCGTTTCACGCACCACCGCCCGATCACGGCCGGCGACCGGCTCGTCACGGTGCTGCACGTCGACTCGATCGTCGAGCGCGCCGGCCTGGCGATGATCTCGACCCGCGCCGAGATCGCGACCGAGGCCGGCCAGCCCGTCGCGACCGTCCGGTCCACCCTGGCCGTCCGCCCGGAGGAGTCCGCATGAGCCCCGTTCTCGCCGACCTGGCCGTCGGCCAGGAGGTCGCCCGCGCCGAGGTCGTCGTCGACCGCGCGCGCCTGGTCCGCTACGCAGGCGCGTCCGGCGACTTCAACCCGATCCACTGGAACGAGCGCGTGGCCACGTCGGTCGGCCTCCCGGGGGTCATCGCGCACGGCATGTGGACGATGGGCGCCGCGGCCGGACCGGTCGCCGACTGGGCCGGCGACCCGGGCGCGATCGTCGACTACCAGGTGCGCTTCACGCGCCCGGTGCCCGTACCGGACCCCGGCTCGGCCACGGTCGAGGTGGTCGCGGTGATCGGCGCGCTCGACGAGGCGGCCGGCACCGCCCGCGTGGACCTGACCGTCTCGGTCGAGGGCGCGCGCGTGCTCGGCAAGGCTCAGGCGGTCGTCCGCCTGG
>JBCECL010000105.1:0-7539 GCA_039207135.1 Brevundimonas sp. | reverse complement strand
GAGCAGGTCGCGCATCCAGCGCAGCTGCCGGTCGACCTG
Source organism: Brevundimonas sp. (assembly GCA_039207135.1). Classification (GTDB taxonomy): domain Bacteria; phylum Actinomycetota; class Actinomycetes; order Actinomycetales; family Cellulomonadaceae; genus Cellulomonas. Next base: position 7,500 of record JBCECL010000105.1, on the reverse strand, counting down.
GAACGCCTGGCCGCCCTCGTGCCGGTTGTGCGCGTACACCTCGATCTGCGTCGCCGGACGTGCACCCAGCCCCGCGTAGTGGTTGTAGGCCGCGAAGACCGTCGACGGCGGGCAGGTCTCGTCGCGCAGCGCGACCGAGAACAGCGCCGGGGCGCTCGCCCGGCGCGCGAAGTGGACCCCGTCGAGGTAGGACATCGTGCGGAACACGGCGTCCTCGTGGTCGCGGTGCACGGCGAGGTACTGCGTGAGCTCGTTGTGCGGCATCGCGTCGCTGATCGCGACCGCGCGCCGGTAGTGGCACATGAACGGCACGTCGGGCAGCACGGCGACGAGCCCGTCGACGAGGCCGCCTGCCGCGAGCGCGAGTCCCCCGCCCTGGCTGATCCCCGCGACCGCCACGCGTGCGGGGTCCACCCACGGGACCGCGCGAACCGCCTCCACCGCGCGAACGGCGTCCGTGACCAGGCGGCGGTAGTAGTGCTCGTGCGGGTCGAGGATGCCCCGGGTCATGACCCCGGGGGCCGCGGGTCCCGATCCGGCGAGATCGGGCGTGTGGCCGCCGCTCCCCCACGTCGAGCCCTGGCCGCGCGTGTCCATCAGCAGGTGCGCGTAGCCCGCGGCCGCCCAGGCCAGGTGCTCGTGCGCGAACCCGCGCCCGCCGCCGTAGCCGAGGAACTCCACGACGGCCGGCAGCGGCCCGTCAGCACCGGCGGGGCGCGTGAGCCACGCCTTGATCGGCTGCCCCCCGAACCCCGCGAAGGTCACGTCGTACGCCTCGATCACCGCGAGCGCCGCGTCGACCGGCTCGACGACGAGCGCGAGGTCGTGCGCACGCGCCTCGTCCAGCGTCGTCGCCCAGAACTCGTCGAAGTCGTCGGGCTCGTCCAGGTCGGGCAGGTACCGCTCGAGCTCGGGCAGAGGCAGGTCGAAGAGCGCCATGGCGGCGAACGTACCCGCTGGTCAGCGCGCGAGGAAGCCCAGCAGGTCGTGGCGCGTCAGGACACCGACCGGCTGCCCGTCGTCGACCACCATCAGCGCGTCCGCACCCTCCAGCGCGGAGCGCGCGGCGGCCACCGACTCGCCGATCCCGATGAGCGGCAGCGGCGCGGACATGTGCCGGTCCACGCGGTCCGACAGCGCGGCGGCGCCCGAGAACACGGCGTCCAGCAGCGCGCGCTCGCTCACCGCCCCGGCCACCTCGCCGATCTTCACCGGCGGCTCGGCACCCACCACGGGCATCTGGGAGACCCCGAACTCGTGCAGGATCTCGATCGCGTCGCGCACGGTCTCGTTCGGATGCGTGTGCACCAGGTCGGGCAGCGACCCCGTCTTGGTCCGCACGACGTCGGCGACCGTCGCCCCCTCGTCGGCGCCGAGGAAGCCGTAGGACCGCATCCACCCGTCGTCGAAGATCTTGGACAGGTAGCCGCGGCCCCCGTCGGCCAGGATCACGACGATGACGGCGCGCGCCGCGGCCACCGGGTCCTCGTCCTCGAGCTCGCGTGCGACGCGGAGCGCGCCCTCGACCGCCATCCCCGCCGAGCCGCCCACGAGCAGCGCCTCCTCGCGCGCCAGCCGGCGGGTCATCGCGAACGACTCGGCATCCGAGACCGCGATGATCCGGTCGGGGACCGACGGGTCGTACGCCGGCGGCCAGAAGTCCTCGCCCACGCCCTCGACGAGGTACGGGCGGCCGTCACCGCCGGAGTACACCGACCCGAGCGGGTCGATGCCGACGACCGTGACCGCACCCACGTCGTGCAGGTAGCGCCCCGTGCCGGTGATCGTGCCGCCCGTCCCGACGGCCGCGACCAGGTGCGTGACCTGGCCCTCGGTGTCCGCCCAGATCTCGGGACCGGTCGACGCGTAGTGGCTCGCTGGCCCCTGCGGGTTCGCGTACTGGTTCGGCTTCCAGGCCCCCGCGATCTCGCTCACGAGGCGGTCCGAGACCGAGTAGTAGGAGTCCGGGTGGTCGGGCGGCACCGCGGTCGGCGTGACGACCACCTCGGCGCCGTACGCACGCAGGACGTCGATCTTGTCGCGGGCCACCTTGTCCGGGCAGACGAAGATGCAGCGGTAGCCCTTGCGTTGCGCGACGAGCGCGAGGCCGACCCCGGTGTTGCCGCTCGTCGGCTCGACGATCGTCCCCCCGGGTCCGAGCTCGCCGGACCGCTCGGCGGCCTCGACCATCGCCAGGGCGATGCGGTCCTTCACCGACCCGCCCGGGTTGAGGTACTCGACCTTGGCCAGCACGGTCGCCGACAGGCCCGCGGTGACCGAGGAGAGGCGAACCAGCGGCGTGCCGCCGACGAGCTCGCTGATGTGTTCGGCGTATCTCACCTGCTCAGCCTCGCCCGCGCGGGCTGGTCGTGCGAGGCGACACCCCGAGCCCGGTGCCGGCCGGTCCGAGGCACGCCTGAGGCCCCCGGGTCAGGACACCGAGGGCCTCGGGCGAGCTCGCGTCAGTTGCGGCTCAGCATCGCGAAGATGCGCAGGAACTCCAGGTAGAGCCAGACGAGCGTGACGATCAGGCCGAATGCCGCCGACCACGCGAACTTGGCCGGGACGCCCTTGTCGACTCCGCGCTTGATCGAGTCGAAGTCCATGATCAGGCAGGCGGCGGCGAGGCCGACCGCGAACAGCCCGGCGAGCAGGCCCCAGACGCCGTTGCGCAGCGGGCCGAAGCCGTCGTTGGCCGGCATGAAGATCCAGAGGATGACGTTGAGCAGCGAGAACGCCAGGTAGCCGACCATCGCGACGAGCAGCCACTTGGTGAACTTGGCGGTGACGCGCACCTTGCCGGAGCGGAACAGCAGAAGCGCCGCGGCGAACGTCACCATCGTGGCGATGACGGCCTGCATCACGATGGGCTGCGCCGTGCCGTCGACCGAGTCGGCGACCGCGAACCGCGAGAAGAAGAAGCTCACGCTCCCGACGAAGACGCCCTCGGCGACCGTGTACGCGACGATCAGCGCGGGGCTCGGCTCGGCGCGGAACGCGTTGACCAGGCCGAGCACCAGACCGGCGATCGCGCCGACCCAGTACAGCCACGGGAACTGGTCGGTCACGGACCAGGCGGCCGCGGCCACCACGACGAGCAGCGCGAGGAGCCCACCCGTGCGCACGATGACGTCGTCGTACGTCATGCGACCCGTCTCACGCGTCGTCGCGCTCGGCGCCCCGTAGAGCTTCTCGAGCGTCACGGCGTCGATCGTCGACGCGGGCGCCGCCGTCGTCGTCGACGCGTTGCCCTTGCGCGCGCTCGGGTCCTGGAAGATCGGACTGTTGTTGAAGACGGGGTTGGCCATGGGACGCTCCTGGGTGTCTCGGCCTGAATCTGAGCTCTCACCGTAGCGAACGTGCGTGATGCCCGGTTGGTTCCGTCGTTCTTTCGGCTGATCCCTCAGGGAAAGATCGGGGGAAATCCCGAGGGACAACAGCCTCGCGCGGCGCCTAGTGTCTTCAGCGTGATGACACCGAGGCAAAGGCAACAACGATGATCGAGGCACAGGACCTGACCAAGCGGTACGGGGCGAAGACGGCGGTCGACGGCATCTCCTTCGTCGTCCAGCCGGGCAAGGTGACCGGCTTCCTCGGCCCCAACGGCGCCGGCAAGTCCACGACGATGCGCATGATCATGGGGCTCGACAAGCCCACCAAGGGCAGCGTGACCGTGAACGGCGCGTCCTACGCGTCGTTCCGTTCGCCGCTCACCGAGGTGGGTGCGCTCCTCGAGGCGAAGGCCGTCCACACCGGCCGCAGCGCGCGCAACCACCTCCGGGCGCTGGCCGCCACCCACGCGATCGGCGACAAGCGGGTCGACGAGGTCATCGAGATGACCGGTCTGACGGGCGTCGCCAAGCGCCGCGTCGGCGGCTTCTCGCTCGGCATGGGCCAGCGGCTCGGCATCGCGTCGGCCCTGCTCGGCGACCCCCGCACGCTCATCCTCGACGAGCCCGTCAACGGTCTCGACCCTGAGGGTGTGCTCTGGGTGCGCAACCTGGTCAAGTACCTCGCGAGCGAGGGGCGCACCATCTTCTTGTCGTCCCACCTGATGAGCGAGATGGCGCTGACCGCCGACCACCTCATCGTCATCGGGCGCGGCCACATCATCGCCGACGGCCCCGTCGACGAGATCATCGCGCGGGGCACCAAGGCGACGGTCCGGGTGCGCAGCCCGCACGCCGACCAGCTCGCCGCCGTCCTTTCCGGCCCGGAGGTCGTCGTGACGGCCAAGGAGCCCGGGCTGCTCGAGGTGTCCGGGTCGAGCGCCGAGCAGATCGGGGAGGCCGCCGCGGCCGCCCGCCTCACGCTGCACGAGCTCACGCCGCTGAGCGGCTCGCTCGAGGACGCGTACATGAGCCTCACCGCGGACGAGGTCGAGTACCGCTCCGACTCGCCCGCCGGCCACACCACCGGCGACGCCTCCGCCGCCGCCGACACCGCCCAGACCGTCGCCGAGGGGGTCGCTCGATGAGCGCCGTCGCCACCGCCACTCCGACCGCGCCGGCCCGTCCGGCGACCAAGTCGCATCTCACCTTCCCGCACCTGCTGCGCTCGGAGTGGATCAAGTTCTGGACCGTGCGGTCCACGGCCTGGTCGCTGTCGATCTACTTCGTCGTCACGGTCGCGCTCATCGTCCTGATCAGCCTGGCGCTGTCGAACGCCGGTGCGGGCGACGGACCGCCCGGGCCGGTCGAGGACCGCGTGCTCGGGCCGTACACGGTCGCGGCCCAGCTCGGTCAGGTCGCACTCGTCGTGCTCGCCGCACTCGCGATCACCGGCGAGTACACCACCGGCATGATCCGCTCGAGCCTGACCGCAGCCCCGCACCGGACGCCGGTGATCTGGGCGAAGTTCCTGGTGCTGGGTGGCGTGTTCCTGGTCCTGTCCGTGATCGCGACCGGGCTCGGCGCGCTGCTCCAGCAGGCCTTCTTCGGCGACGACCTGCCGCTCGACCTCGGCGACCCGCAGATCCTGCGAGCGCTGTTCGGCTCGGCGCTCTACGTCACGACGATCTCGCTGCTGTCGTTCGCCCTCGGCGCGCTGCTCCGGCAGTCGGCGGCAGCGATCGCCACGCTCCTGGGTGCACTGCTCGTCCTGCCGCTGCTGTTCCAGATCCCGTGGAAGCCGCTGCAGGAGATGCAGCCGTTCCTCCCGGGGGTCGCGGGCAGCAACATCACGCAGACCGACGCACAGGTCGTCGCCGGCTGGGACCAGTTCCCCGACGGCGTCGCGCACCTGACCGCGTGGCAGGGGTACGGCGTGCTCGTCGCCTACCTCGTCGTGATCCTGGGGGCTGCGATCGTGCGGCTCAAGCGCACGGACGCCTGACCGAACGCACGAAGGCCCGCCCTCTTGTCGAGGGCGGGCCTTCGTCGTGCTGGCGGTCAGACCAGCTCGAGCGCCTCCTCGGCGCTGCCCTCGGCTGCTGCGGCACCGGCGTTCCAGCGCGACCAGAGCACGCGCTCGCCCACGGTGCGGGCCATCATGTGGCCGCAGACGAGGAAGGTGACGACGCCGATCGCGAGCACGCCGATGGCGACCCAGAACGGCGCTGCGGGGCCGACGTTCTCGGCGAGCAGGCCGGCGACCACGGGCGCGGGGGCCGCGAAGCCCCACCGCACGAGGTTGAAGGACCCGGTGGTCACGCGGCGGTCCGGGTCACCGGTCGCGAGCGCGAGGTCGGTGAGGTTGGCGTTCGCGATGCCCATGCACACGCCCGCGATGACCAGGAAGACGATCGTCTGCGCGGTGCTGTGCGAGGTCGCGAGCCCGAACAGCGTCGCGAAGAGGACGACGATCGCGAACCCGACGGTCTGCACGGCCCCGAACCGGTGCGCGAGCCGGTGCCCGATGACGAGGATGCCGAACGCGAGCCCGACGCCCCAGCCCGTGAACACGAGCCCGAGCTGGACCACGCCGAGACCGAGGAACACCGGCGTGTAGCCGAGCACGATGAAGAACACGAAGTTGTACGCGCCCGTGATGACGCACAGGGCGATGAACGCGGGCTTGCGGAACGGCCGGAAGATGGCGGCGAGCCGCAGCGGCGCCGGCATGACCTCGGGGTCCTTCAGCCGCGTCACGGACAGGGCGAGCGCGACGATCATGAACAGGCCGCACAGCAGGAATGGCACGCGCCAGCTGATCTTGCCGAGCAGCCCGCCGATCAGCGGGCCGATCGCGAACCCGAGCCCGACGCAGGTCTCGAAGAGCTCGACAGCCCAGGCCCGGTCCTTGGCCAGCGACACGAGCAGGACCATGGCGGTCGCGAAGAACATCGCGTTGCCGAGGCCCCACAGGCCGCGCAGCGCGGCCAGGCTCGCGATGCTCGTCGTGAAGGCCGCCGCCGTCGCGGCCACGGCGACCACGCTCACGCCGGCCGCCAGGATCTTCTTGTAGCCGAACTTCCCCGTGAGCATCACGGCGGGGATCATGCCGATCGCCATCACCGCGATGTACGCCGTGAACAGCAGCTCGATCTGCCACGTCGAGGCGCCGAGGTCCGCGCCGATCGCGGGCAGGATCGGGTCGACGATCGCGATGCCGGCGATCGCGAAGAAGGCGGTGACCGTCGTCGCGTAGATCGCGGTCCTGTTCGGTTCGTTGCGCGCTGCCACGTGAATCCCTTTATCTGTATGGGGCAGGTAGTTTCTCTGTATGCTACACCCATGACCGGAGACCCCACCGCCGACGTCGAGCTCCAGGTCGCCCTGCTGCTCCGCCTCGCGGACCACAACCGGCGCAGCAACCCGCGCCTGGACGGCACGCTCGACCGCTCCGCCTACCTCGCGCTGCGCCACCTCGCCGCGACCGGGCCGGCGGGGATCAACGAGATCGCCCACCACCTGCGCCTCGACGCGTCGACCGTGACGCGCCAGGTCCTCGCGATGGAGGCCGCGGGGCTCGTCTCCCGCGAGCGCGACACGCACGACGGTCGCCGCGCCGTCATCACGGCGACGCCCGCGGGCCACGAGGCGCTCGCGGCGACGCGCGAGGCACGCGGGGCGGTGTACGACGAGCTGCTCGCCGACTGGGCACCGGCGGACCGCCGCGACCTCGCGGTGCTGCTGCAGCGCCTCAACGACGCCCTCGACAACCGTGCATCGGGCCGCTGAGCATCGGACCGCTGACTTAGGGTTGCCTGATGACCGTCACGGCGCCACGCGCCCGCACCGCCCCTGTCCTCGGCCACGTGGTCCGCACCTCGCGCCTGACCCCGTCGCTCGTGCGGGTCGTGATCGGCGGGGCCGGGCTCGCCGCGTTCGTCCCGTCGCCGCACGCCGACTCCTACGTCAAGCTCGTCTTCCTGCCCGCGGGTGAGCGGCCGCTGCTGCCCGACGGCCGCCTCGACATCGACACCGTACGCGCGGCGCTGCCCGAGGACGTCGCCCCGCGCCTGCGCGCCTACACCGTGCGCGCGTTCGACCCCGTCGCGCTCGAGCTGACGCTCGACGTCGTCGTGCACGGCGACGCCGGCCTCGCCGGTCCGTGGGC
>JBCECL010000104.1:4582-7568 GCA_039207135.1 Brevundimonas sp. | reverse complement strand
TCGACATCGACGGCAAGGCTGTCAACAAGCCGACGATCGAGCAGTCCGACATCCTTTCGGGCGACCACACGATCACGTTCGGCATGGCGTCGGAGCCCCAGACCTGGGGCAGCGGCGGCACGACGGCAGTCGACCGGGTTCCGTACATCGACGCCGCAAAGCCGGACTTCGGCACCGTCACCACGGAGGGCGCCGACCTGTCGCTCCTCGTGGACGACAACTCGCGCACGTCGGTCGTGCTCCCGCAGGCGCAGGCGGACATCACGTGGACGTCGACGACCGGGCCCGTCTCGGTCCCGTCGTACACGCTGACCAACGGCGCTTCCGGTGCCGCGCCCAAGGCGTGGACGCTTTCCGGCAGCAACGACGGCGACCACTGGACCGTGGTGGACCACCGGGCCGGGCAGACGTTCAAGTGGGCGACGCAGACGCGTTCCTTCTCGGTCGCCTCTCCCGCGCTCTACACGCGCTACCGCCTGTCGATCGAGGCGACGAGCACCGGTGCGCCGGCCAGGCTCGCCGAGCTCGAGCTCCTCGACGACACGCTCGTGCAGGACACCAACCTGGCGATCTACCCGTCGACGAAGCTCAGCGCGTCCATCGGGTCCGAGTTCTCGGGCTCGCTGGCCATCGTCAAGGGCGGCAGCAGCACGGCGTCCGACTACGACGCCCAGGTCGACTTCCTCGACGGCGCGGGCCCCGTGGCCGGCACCGTCTCGAAGTCGAACCTCGGCGGCGTCAAGGTGACGGCGAACCACACGTTCACCGAGCCCGGTCGCTACACGGTGCGCGTCACCGTGAGCACGGTCGTCAACGGTCAGCCGGCGACGGTCTCGGGCATCACGACGATCACCGTGTCGCGGAACGCGACCTTCGAGGCAGCGTTCGACAACGCCTGCCTGTCGACGGTCGGCACCGCGGCCAGCTGCGACGGCCTCGGCTACGCGTACGACAAGGCGAAGCTCGCCACCTCGGGCTTCGTGCAGGGCACGACGGTTCCGCTCGGCGCCACCGGGCTGACCTTCGACCTGCCGGTGACCGTCGACGGCAAGCCGGACAACGCGACGGCTCACGGCCAGCGCGTTCGCCTGAACGTGGGCGAGGGTGCGACCAAGCTCGCCTTCATCGGCACCGCCAACGAGGGCCAGCAGAGCGGGACGGCCACGATCGAGTACTCCGACGGCAGCACGCAGGCCGTTCCCGTCACCTTCGGTGACTGGGTGGGAGCCGCGAACACCCCCGCGGCCGGAACCACGATCGTCGCCACGGTGCCCAGCCGTATGAACGGCGCCAACGGTACCGACAACCAGAAGACGGCGATCTTCGCGACCACCCCGGTGGACCTGAAGGCCGGCGTCACCCCGCTCTGGCTGACCCTGCCCAACATCAACCACAGCGCACGCGAGGGCCAGCTCCACTTCTTCGCGATCGCGTCCGACGGCGTCCGTACCCCGGTCGCGCCGCTGGCGGCGAACGCGCTGACGGTCGACGACCAGCTCACCTGGAACCCGGCGACGCTCGCGCTCGCCGAGGTCTCCGGTGGTCAGCCGGCCGACGGCTACACGGCCAACGTCAACTGGGGCGACGAGACCCCGGTCCAGACGGCAACGGTCGAGGGCGGTGTCGTCCGCGCCGAGCACGAGTTCGCGGCTCCGGGCGACTACGCGGTGACGGTGACGGTTGACGACGGCGTCACGAGCGCCGCCGTCAAGACGACGGTGACCGTCCGCCAGTCCGTGTACACCACGGCGCTGACGGTCACGCCGCACCAGGTCGCCCCGGGCGACTCGGTCGACGTCCACGGCACCGGCTTCGCCAAGGGCGAGCAGGTCGTCGTCAAGCTCGCCACCGACCCGCAGGTCACCTCGACCGTCACGGCCTCGTCGAACGGCGAGATCTCGGCGACGCTCGCGGTGCCGGCAGGCTCGAACGACGGGACCTACCCGGTCACGGCGCTCGGCGCGCGGTCCAGCACCGTGGCCGAGAGCAGCGTCGCGGTGGTCCGTCCGCTGATCAACAGCACCCTGACGCTCGCGGCCTCCGCGACGTCGGCGACGGTGGGCCAGAAGGTCACGCTCACCGCCACGCTCACGGGCGGCGGCACCGGCGCGGTCGAGTTCCTCGACGGCGCGAAGTCGCTCGGGATGTCCGCGATCGTCTCCGGCAAGTCGACCCTCGCGGTCGACAGCTTCGCCGCCGGGACGCACCAGATCACGGCGCGGTACGTCGGCGACAGCCGTCACACCGCTGCCGCGAGCGGCACCGTGCGCGTCACGGTGAACAAGGTCGCCGTCAGCCTCGGCGCTCCGAAGTTCTCGCGGACGTCGACGGTGTACGGCTCCTCGAGCCGGGTCACCGTCACCGCGACGGTGACCGGCGTGACGAGCGGTGTCGTGACCTTCAAGCGAGGTACGTCGGTGCTCGGCACGGCCGTGATCGGCAAGGGCAAGTCGGGCTACCAGGCCTCGCTGCTCCTGCCGCGCACGCTCCCGGCCGGTCGGTACGTCGGCGTCAAGGCGTCGGTGCAGGCCACGGCGGCGACGTCCGCCGCGACCTCCGCCGCGTCGTCGCAGGTGCTCGTGGTCGCCAAGGCCGTCACGTCCGGGGTCAAGGTCTCGGGCCAGCCGTTCGCGGCCGGCACGCGGCCGGCCGTCGCGGTCACCGTGAGCAAGCTGTCGAACGGGTCGTACCCGAGCGGCAAGGTGCGCGTCTACGTCGGCAAGAAGCTGGCGACGACGGTCTCGCTCCCGGCATCGGCCCACGGCCGGGTCATGATCTGGCTGCCGAAGAAGTACTCGTCCACCATCAAGGTGAAGGCGACCTTCGTGCCGAGCGACACGCACAACGTCAGCGGCAAGTCGTCGCCGTGGCGGACGCTCAAGGCAGTGCGGTAGTGCACGACGGCGGAGGGTCTGTGCGACGGACCCTCCGCCGAGCCTGAACCGACCGAGGGCCTCCGTTCTGACGAACGGAGGCCCTCGGTGTG
>JBCECL010000104.1:0-4482 GCA_039207135.1 Brevundimonas sp. | reverse complement strand
TCAGTGCCGCTTCACCTTCCCGAGGTCCTGCTCGACGTACGTGACGAGGTCGCGGAACTGGCCCGTGTACGGCCGGACCTTGATCCCGTGCACGCCCTGCTGCTGCGCGAGCTCCGCGAACGGAGCGGACTGCCGCACGATCGACAGGATGTTGATCGCGCTGCGCTGCAGGTCGCCGAGGCGCAGCGGGTACTGCGTCGGGTAGCTGCCCTTGAGGTTGAGCGTGTAGGCGGTCACCGGCGACGACGTGTCGGCCGGGTCCTGGTGAACGACGTCCGTGAGCGTGATCCCCGCCTTCTGCTCCGCCGAGAACGCGGTGCTCGCCGGAGCGAGCAGCGCGGTCGTCGCCGCGTAGGCCTCCTGCACCGACGCGTAACCGTCGCGCGGCGTGAACACGCCGTCGAGCAGGTCGCCCGACGCGGGCGACGACAGGTCGGTGCTCGAGTCGACGCGGGTGGTCACCGTCTGGTCGCCCGTGGCCGACAGCGTCAGGCCGCCGAGCTGCCAGGAGTAGATGGTGAACGTGAACGTGCCGAACTGGAAGACCTGCCGGCTGTAGACGGGCAGCCCGGTGACGTCGATCGTCGGTGCGACCTTCTTCATCAGGTTGATGATCTCGCCGGGGTTGTTGCCCGGTTCGATCAGGTCGTTGCCCGCGTACTGCACGCCGTGCGCGCCCGCCTGGTTGACGGACGTCCAGTCCGTCATGACCAGCCCCTTGAAGCCCCACTCACCGCGCAGGATGTTGGTGTCGAGGTCGTAGGACGCCGCCGTGTGCCGGCCGTTGATCTCGTTGTACGAGGTCATCACCGCCATCGGCTGGGCGCTGCGCACCGCGATCTCGAACCCCTTGAGGTAGATCTCGCGCAGCGCCCGCTCGCCGATCACGGAGTCGGTCGCGTTGCGCTGCGTCTCCTGGTTGTTGGCGGCGAAGTGCTTGATCGTCACGCCGACACCCGGGACGCTCTGCACGCCCTTCGTCTCGGACGCCGACGTCATGCCCGTGACCAGCGGGTCCTCCGAGAAGTACTCGAAGTTGCGGCCGTTGAGCGGGTCGCGATGGATGTTCTGGCCGGGTGCGAGCCACAGCGTCACGCCGTACTCGGCCATCTCCGCGCCGATCGCGGCACCGACCTCGTGCTGCAGAGCGGGGTCCCACGTCTGCGCGAGCGCCGTGCCCACGGGCCACGCGGTCGTCCACTGGTAGGTCTTGGGCGTCGAGTCGATCTGCTGGGTGAGCCGCAGGCCCGCGGGCCCGTCGGACAGCGTCATGCCGGCGATGCCGAGGTTCTCGTACTTCGGCGTGGTGTAGCCGGCGGCGCCGAGGGCCGTGAGCGTCGAGCCGGCCAGGCTCGACCCCTCGACGATGTCGGCGAGCTGCTGCAGGTTCAGGCCCGCGACGAGCTGCTGGATCGTGGCCTTGCCCTTGGCGACGTCGTACAGCGTGGTCGACGGCGACGTGCGCACGGCCTTGACGGTCTCGCCCGTCTTCGCCTTGTACGGCGAGCCCGAACCCTCCCAGCTCGTCTGCTTCGGGTCGACGAACGCGGTCGTCGTCGAGATCTTGCCGTCGTCGAGCCCGGCGTACGGCGACGACGAGGACACCGGCACGCTCTGCTGGTACTCGGACGCGTTCTGCACCGTGCGGAACTGCTTGGACCGCAGCGAGATGCGCGGGGCCTTGGCGATCTCCCGGGCCTCGCCGGCGTAGGTGTAGAACTTCGCCGGGTCGCTCGTGAGCTCGGTCGCGGGCTTCGCCTGGTCCTCCTGGTGCGAGAGCTGCTCGGTGACGACCGTCTTGTCGAGGCCGAGCTTCGCGGCGACGTGGGTCGAGCGCGACGAGTCGCCCACGCGGATCACGTAGTCGCCCGCGTCCAGCACGTTCGCGGCGCGCGCGACGTCGTACGACGACAGCTCGCTCGTGCGGAACGTGATCGTCACGGTCTGCGAGCCACCCGGACGCAGCAGCGACGTCTTCGCGTAGCCCGCGAGCTCCTGGTACGGCTTGTCCAGGCCGCGCTGCGGCGCCGAGACGTACACCTGGACGACCTGTCGACCGGCCTGGTGGCCCGTGTTGGTGACGCGGGTCGTGACCTCGACGTGCGAGGCGTCGGCCTTGACCTTCTGCGTCTCGATCCGGAACTTCGTGTACGAGAGCCCGTAGCCGAACGGGTAGTTGACCCCGGCGCCCTTCTTGAACGAGTCGAAGTACCGGTACCCGACGTAGATGCCCTCGCTGTACTGCTCGTGCAGGGGGTCGCCGTCCGCGTTGGCGAACGTGGCCGCGGCCGGGTAGTCCGCATACGCGGCGGCCCAGGTGTCGGTGAGCTTGCCGGCCGGGCTCACCTTGCCGTTCATGACGTCGACGAGCGCCGCGCCGGACTCCTGGCCCGCCTGGCTCATGAGCAGCAGCGAGTCGAGGGCGGCGCCGCCGCGCGGGTCGTGCGCGGACGCGTTGACCTGCTTGAAGAACTCGGTGTCGACCACCCCGCCGACGTTGAGCACGACGATGACGCGCTTGTAGGTCTGACCGATGATCTTGAGGTCGTCGCGCTCGACGTCCCGCAGCAGGAAGTCGCCCTGCCCCGACGAGCGGTCCGCGCCCTCGCCGGAGTTGCGTGCGACGACGAACAGCGCGGTGTCGGTCGGCGCGGTGGGTGCCACCGACGACGGGGTCAGCGGCTGCTCGACCGACGAGTAGTCGATGGGCGGCCCGAACGGGCCCACCGGGCCGGGGTACTTGGTGTCGTACGCCGACTTCATGGCGTCCCAGTACTCGTCGCTCGTCGTGACGTGGTAGCCGGCGTCCTCGAAGCCCTGGCGGACCGAGATCGTGTAGCGGTTGTTGACGTCGCCCGAGCCCGTGCCGCCCTTGACCGTCTTGTACGCGCCCACGCCGAACACCGCGACGTTGCCCGAGCGGGCCATCGGCAGCGCGCTCCCCCCGTTCTCGAGCAGGACCATGCCCTCGGTGGCGGCCTGGTGCGAGAGCTTCGCGTGCGCGAGCTCGAGGGCACCGGGGTCGGGATCGGTGGTCGCGGCGGTGGCCCAGGAGCCGGTCGCCACCAGCACCCCCGCCGCTACGGCCGCGGTCAAGGCACGCCTCCTGGCGCGCCTGGCAAGAATGGGCATCTCGTCGTCCTCTCTGACAACAGCACCTGGGCCGCGCGGCGTCGCGAGGCGGTCGTTAGAACGAAGACCGCCTCGGTCGAGCGACCGGGACGTGCCGACGATAGGAGGATTGGGACGAACCGCTCGTGCCGAGACGGGTTGCAGTTTGGTGCATATAGGCCCGATTCCGTCCAAAGTCACGTCAGAACGGCGTTACGCTCGCGCGATGGGCGAGGAGACGTCACCACCCGGCGCCGCGGCCCGCATCGTGCTGGCTGCGATCGAGGCGCACGGGCCGCAGAGCCGCAAGCAGCTCGCCTTGTCGTGCGACCTGCCGACCACCACCGTCACGAGCGCGACGGGCCGGCTGCTCGCCCTCGGGCTCCTCGAGGAGCTCACCCCGCGTCGCACCGCCGGGTCGCGCGGCCGTCCCCCGCGCGTGCTCACGCTGCCGGCCCGCAGGCCCGTCGCCGCGCTCGTCGTCGGGCACCAGACCCTGCAGGCGGCCGTGGTCACCGTCGACGGCGTCGTGCAGGCGGGCCGGAGCGCCGCGTTCGAGCCGTTCGAGTCGGACGACGTCGTCGGACCTGCGTGCGACCTGCTCGAGCAGGTGCTGCAGGAGTCGGGCACGTCGCCACGCGACCTCGTGGGTGCCGTGCTCTCCCTGCCGCGGCCGTACCTCGCCGGGCATCGCGGTCCGTGGCGGGCGGGCGGGCCGATGGGCGGTCCACGGTGGTTCACGACCGACCCGGCGCCCGACCTGCGGCGCCGGCTCAAGGTGCCCGCCGTCGCGGAGAACGACGCGAACCTGGCGGCCCTCGGCGAGACGGTCCACGGCGCCGCCCGCGGCATGCGCGACGTCATCCACATCAAGCTCGTGCCGGGCCTGGGCGTGGGGCTCGTCGTGAACGGCGACATCGTGCGCGGCGCGCGCGGGCAGGCCGGCGAGCTCGGTCACCTGCAGCTCGACGAGCACGGTCCCGTGTGCGTGTGCGGCAGCCGCGGGTGCCTGGTCAAGGTGCTGAACAACCACGAGATCGTCGAGGCGCTGCGCCCGTCGTACCCGCAGGCGCTCACGTTCGAGGACGTCGTGTCGCTCGCCAGCGGCGGCGAGCCCGCGGTGCACCGCGTGCTGGGCGACCTCGGGCGGGCGCTCGGGCCGTCGATGGCCGCGTCGATCGCGCTCGTCGACCCCGAGGCCGTCGTCGTCGACGGGTCGCTGGGCGCGGGCGCGGCGCCCTTCATCGAGGGCTTGCGCGAGGCCGTCGGGCGGCGCCTGCCGCCGTACGCAGCCCAGTCGGTGCGCTACCTGCACGGGGTGCTGGCCGACCAGGCCGAGCTGCTGGGCGCGGCAGCGCTGGCGGCGCAGGT
>JBCECL010000103.1:4498-7937 GCA_039207135.1 Brevundimonas sp. | reverse complement strand
ACTCCCGCACGAGCGAAAGACCACTACCCCCGCTGGTGTGGTGAGGCTCACCACAGGCAACGGCGAACGCAAAGTTACGTCGGCCCTCGACGGCCGAGACGGGCCCAAGGTCCCGCCTGGATCGACGCGCGAATCGGGATCTAGCGGGCCCTGCCGGGCACCCACCGCCGGCCGCGGGGTGAGCCACGCATCACCCGATCGGCCCACGTGATGCTCAAGTGCCCTGGTCAGCGCGCCGAGAAGTAACCGGGCCCGGTCTCGCGCGCCCGCGTCGGACACTCCGACCGCTCCACGATCGGGGAATCGACGATGTTGCTGCACCGCGACCGGATGACGCCGACCGGACCGCTGTCGCGGGCCACGCACCTGCTGGTCGCGTTCGCGGTGGTCGCGACCGCGACCGTCGGCTCGGTCGCGCTGCCCGTCGTCGCGGCTCCTCCGGCGGCCGCGGAGCAGCTGCCGACCACCCAGTTCTTCCCCGCCGACGGCTGCCAGGCGTACACGGTCCCCGACGAGGTCGGCCAGGTCGAGGTGGACCTCGTCGGCGGCGACGGCTTCCCGGGCGCGGGCGACAACAACCCCGGCGGCAAGGGCGGCCACACGCACGCGGTCCTCGAGGTGACGCCCGGCCAGACGCTGTACGCGATCGTCGGCGGCCGCGGCGGCGGGTCCGGCAAGGAGAGCCGCGGCGGCGGCTCGCGCTCGCACGGCGGGGCGGGCGGCGACGCGCAGTACTCGACCAGCAGCTTCGGCGGCGCCTCGTACGGCGGCGGTGGCGGAGGCGCGTCCTTCCTCTCGACCGACGGCGCGCACTGCGGGACCACCGGCGCGGCGGTGAACGGCGACGCGGTGCTCGCTGTGGCTGGCGGCGGCGGTGGCGGTGGCAGCCAGGGCGACTCCGGCGACGCCGATGGTGGCGCCGGCGGCGACGCGGGCGCCTCCGGCGGCAACGGTGTCCAGTGCCTGTTCAGCTTCTTCGGTGGCTGCTCGCGCGGCACCGCCAACGCCGGGGGCGGCGGCTGGCTGCACGGAGGCGGTGGCGGTGGCGCCTACATCGGCGGCGGCGGCACGTACCTCGGCGGGGCGCCTCGCCAGGTCGGTTCGGGTTGGCTGTACGTCAACGGCGGCCGGTGGGAGAACGACGGGTCGTACGGCGGCGGCGGTGGCGGCGGCTGGTTCGGCGGCGGCCAGGGCGGCAACTCCGGTGGCTGGGGCGGCGGCGGTGGCGGCTCCAGCTACGTGTCGTCGGGCCGGGTCGCCGAGGGCACGACGCCGGTCACCGAGGTCCGCGCGGCCGACCAGACCCCCAACGTGCTCATCGTCCCGCTCGACACCCGCAAGCTCGCGGTCTCGACGAACGGCACGGGCAGCGGCACCATCACGAGCTCGGCCGGCGGAATCGACTGCGGCGCCGACTGCACGCAGACCTACCCGACCGGCACGGTCGTCACGCTGACCGTGCACCCCGCGGCGCGCTCGCGCTTCGTCGGCTGGAGCACGGGCACGCAGTGTTCCGGGACCGCGCTGACCTGCACGTTCACGATGGACAAGCGGTACACCGCGAGCGCGACGTTCAACCAGCTGCGCCGCCTGAACCTCACGGTCGTCGGCGACGCCCCGACCGGCAACGGCACGTTCAGCACCGTGCCCGCCGGGTTCCCGTGCGGCGCCGGCTGCCTCGACTTCGACCAGGGCACCACCGTGACCCTCACGGCCACGCCCGACGACCGCTCGATCTTCAAGGGCCTGAACGGCACCGAGGACGGGTGCCTGGCCAAGACCTGCACGTTCACGCTCACGGACCGCGACCGGAACTACACGGGCAACTTCCAGGAGAACGTCCTCACGGTCGTCAACTACACCGGCCACGGGACGGTGAAGTCCGACGACGGCGGCATCGCGTGCGGCGCCTCGTGCTCGAAGCGGTACGGCGCGGGCGCGACCGTGCGTCTCACGCTCGACCCGGCCGACGACTACCAGGGCGAGTTCACGCGCTACCCGTGCGAGCACGAGACCCTGACCTGCGTCCTGCCGATGAACGGCTCGCAGTCGATGTCCGCGAGCTTCGTCAAGGAGAAGCAGAAGCTCACCATCTGGACCGACGGCCAGGGCTCGATCACGACGGACGTGCCCGGCTGGACGTGTGCCAACGGCTGCGACAACAGCTGGCGCAACCTCGAGAAGGGCACGGTCGTCACCCTGCGGGCCGCGCCCGTGACGGGCACGCCGTACAACGACACGACGTTCGACGGCTGGTCCGGGGACTGCCAGGGCACGAGCACCACGTGCGTCGTGACCCTCGCCGACGCGGCGCTCAACGTGACCGCCCGGTACTCGGCGATCCCGCGCTACACGCTGCGCGTCCTCACCGACCAGGGCAACGGCCGCGGCGCGGTGTCGAGCGACCGCGGCGGCATCACGTGCGGCGCGATCGGCGGCGGCTCTCCGTGCAGCGCCGACTTCTACGCGGGCACGGTCGTGACGCTGCACGCCGCGCCCGAGGACGGCACCAGCCGGTTCGACGGCTGGACCGGCAGCTGCACCGGCACAGGTGACTGCGTCGTGACGATGGCCGCGGCGCGCACGGTGCAGCCGCACTTCTCGCTGATCCACCGGACGCTGACGACGACGATCGCGGGCAACGGGCGGGGAACGCTGGCCAGCAGCTTCACCAAGGGCGGCGACTACCCCGAGTCGAGCTCGTTCAGCTGCCCCGGCTCGTGCGGCGGCGACTACGAGCACGGCGACCGCGTCACGGTCACCGCCGACCCCGACCCCACGTCGGTCTTCACCGGCTGGACCGGCGACTGCACCGGCACGGGCTCGTGCACGGTCACGCTCGACCAGGCGCGCAACGTCACCGCGACGTTCACCCGCAACACCCGCCACGTGTCCGTGGGCATCGGCGGCAACGGCGGCGGCGTCGTGCGCAGCGACCGGACCGGGTTCAACAGCCCGGCGATCGACTGCGGAACGGCGTGCGGGTCCGACTTCGACGCCTTCATCGGCGTGACCCTGACGGCGACCCCGAGGTTCGCCGACTCGCGCTTCGTCGGCTGGACCGGCGCCTGCGCGGCAAACCAGGGCGACACCTGCTTCCTCCCGGTCTCCGTCGACGCGAGCACCACGGCGCTGTTCGAGCTCAACCGGCTCACGGTCGCCACGTCGGGCGCGGGCACCGGCTCGGTCACCTGCGGCTCGTCGTGCGCCGACACGTACCCGACGGGCTCCGTGGTGACGTTCACCGCGACGCCGGTCGCAGGTTCGACCTTCGTCGGCTGGTCGGGCTGCAACGACCTCGGCAACGCACGGTGCGAGGCGACGATCGTCGGCCCGCGCACGGTCACGGCCCGGTTCGTCACGACGCCGTCCGTGCACGCGACGGTCGCGGGCGCCGCGGGCGGCCAGGTCTTCTCCAGCACGGGCCTCGCGTGCGGCG
>JBCECL010000103.1:2724-4398 GCA_039207135.1 Brevundimonas sp. | reverse complement strand
CGGGTCACGGCCGCGACGGTCGGCATCGACTGCGCG
This sequence comes from Brevundimonas sp., assembly GCA_039207135.1. Classification (GTDB taxonomy): domain Bacteria; phylum Actinomycetota; class Actinomycetes; order Actinomycetales; family Cellulomonadaceae; genus Cellulomonas. The sequence continues at coordinate 4,362 of JBCECL010000103.1, read as the reverse complement.
TTCGGGCTGACGTGCTCCACCGACGTCGGCGTCGACGACTCGGTCACCCTGACGGCGGTCCCCGACGCCGACTCGACGTTCACCGGCTGGTCGGCCACGTGCCCGCACCAGGCCGGCGCCCAGTGCTTCGTCGACGACATGAGCGTCGCCCGCACCGTCGTCGCGACCTTCACCGCCAAGCCGACCTACCGCCTGACCATCGGCTCGAGCGGCGACGGCCACGGCACGATCGACCTCGCCGGGGTGCCGTGCGCGAGCACGTGCTCGCGGGACTTCCAGGTGGGCGCCTACGTCTGGATCACCGCGACCAAGGGCGCCAACACGTTCTTCGACGGCTGGAACAACGGGGACTGCGTCACGTCGCAGGGCCCCGACCAGATGTCGTGCCGCATCTACATGGACCGTGACCGCGTCACGTCCGCCATGTTCCGGCTCGACACGATCGGCCTGCAGGCGACCATCGCGAGCACCGTGACCGGCATCGCGACCGGCTCGGGCACCATCACGAGCCCCGGCCTGACCTGCACCACCGCCACGCTCTGCCAGGGCTTGTTCGAGCGCAACGTCCCGGTCCGGCTGACCGCCGTGCCGTCGTCGGACTCGACGTTCGCGTCGTGGAGCGGCGTCACCTGCACCAACAGCGCGCAGGAGGTCGCGGCGACCGGGACGTGCGAGTTCGTGCCTGACGGATCGCGCGTCCCGTCGGCCTCCTTCACGCACAAGCCCGTCAAGCTGACCGCGGGCGCGGGCGGCACGGGAACCGGCACGGTGCGGTTCTCGGCACCGGCCGCGTTCACCTGCCCAGACACATGCAGCGCGTACCTCGCGTACGGCCCCGGCACGGTCGTGACCCTGACGCCGCAGCCCGATGCCGGCATGAAGTTCGACTCGTGGACGGACTGCCCGACGGTGAGCGGCACGACCTGCCGCGTCACCATGGCGATGGCCGACCGCGGGCCGGTCACCGCCCAGTTCTCGCCCGTCCTGGTCAACCTCACGCTCAAGGCGCAGATGGCATCGGGGACGGGCGGCGGTGCGATCACCAGCCCGTCGACCCTGACCGCGTGCGCGTTCGGCACCTCGTGCGTGACGCCGGTGCCGCAGGGGACGCTGGTCACTCTGACCGCGGTGCCCGACGCCAACTCCGTGTTCGTCGACTGGTCCGGGAGCTGCCACGGCTCGGTGCCGACCTGCACCGTGACGCTGGCGACCGCTCTGAACGTCACCGCGAACTTCCGCGGCGCCCCGCGCGCGGTCACCGTCACGAAGGAGGGCACCGGCTCGGGCCGGGTCAACGGGACCCTCATCGACTGCGGGCCCACGTGCGCAGCGACCGTGCCGCACGGCACGCGCGTGACGATGACCCCGACCGCCGCCCCGGGCTCGCACTTCGCGGGCTGGTCGGGCGCCTGCACGGGTACCGGTTCGTGCGCCGTCACCGTCGCGGGCGACACCTCGCTCGTCGCGACCTTCACGCTCGATCCCGTCGCCCTCACGGTCGCGACGCCCGACGCGGGGACGGGCACGGTCACCGGCTCGGTGGACGGGACCGACTGCGACCAGGACTGCTCGGGCTCCTACCCGCCGGGCACGGTCGTCACCCTCACGGCGACGCCGGACCCCGCGACGTCGACCTTC
>JBCECL010000103.1:0-2624 GCA_039207135.1 Brevundimonas sp. | reverse complement strand
TCGTCCTGGACCGCGCGCGCACGGCATCGGCGACGTTCACGCCGCTCCCCCGTCACGCGATCGCCGTCACGAGCGCCGGTCGTGGCACCGGGACGATCGTCAGCGACCCGGCGGGCATCGACTGCCCGACGAGCTGCACCGCGACGTTCCCCAGCGACGCCGTCGTCACCCTGACCGCGACGGCCGCGACCGACGGCTCGGTCTTCACCGGCTTCTCGGGCGCGTGCACGGGCACGGGTCCGTGCCAGGTCTCCGCCGACGACGCCCGGGAGGTCATCGCGAACTTCGCGGCGCCGTCGACGACGAAGCTCACGCTTCCCGCAGCGAGCCGCGCGTACGGGGTCGCCAGCACGGCGACCGTCGTCGTGACCGGGAGCAGCGCGCGCGTGCCGTCGGGGACGGTCCGGCTGGTGCAGGGGTCGACCGTCGTCGCGTCGGGCACCCTCGCCGGGGGCAAGGTCGTGCTCACGATCCCCGGGTCGTTCGCGGTCGGGGCCCACGCGCTCGTCGCGCGCTTCGACGGCAGCGGGGTGCTCGACCCCTCGTCGGCGTCCGCGAACCTCACGGTGAACAAGGCGATCCCGACGGTCACTGCCAAGCTCGTCGCCGCGTCGGTCGCGACGCCGTCCGTCGCGAAGCTCACGGTGACCGTCGCCGCGGCCGGGCTCACCCCCACCGGCACCGTGTCGGTCAAGGACGCCGGGAAGGTCATCGCCACGGGCACCCTCGTCGCGGGCAAGGTGACGATCACGCTGCCCAAGACCCTCGCGGTCGGTAAGCACGCGCTCGTCGCGTCGTTCGCGGGCACGACGACCGTCGCGGCCGCCTCGTCGGCCTCGCAGACCCTGACCGTGACGAAGGCGAAGGCGACCGTCCGCGCCACCTTCGCGCACAAGTCGGTGACCGCGAAGGCGCACGGGAAGGTCACCGTGAAGGTGAGCGCCACGGGGCTCGTGCCGTCGGGCAAGGTCACGGTGAAGGACGGGACGAAGGTGATCGCCACCGCGACGCTCAAGGGCGGGAGCACGACGATCACGCTTCCCCTGCTGAAGAAGGGCTCGCACACGCTGACGTTCAGCTACGGCGGGTCCGCAACCGTGCTCGCCGCTACCGGGAAGGCGACGCTGAAGGTCACCTAGTTCCTGCTCGGCAGACCCGACCCGCACCCGACGCAGACGGGGGATCCGGCGGATACCGCCTCAACTCGCCCGCCACGTGAACCGACACCTGAGTCGTGACCAACCGACACCAGACGATCGACGTGGCCCTCGACCGCCTTGCGGCCGCGTACAAGACAGCGGGCTTGTCACCCATCCGTCCGGCCCATGACGCCGGATCCGTTCTGGCAAATATCCGTGCGGAGATCGCCCCCTTGCGGCTGCCCGCTGAGCTCGAGCGCTTCTGGCAGCGCGTAGACCCGTCCTCGATCAGTGTCGCGCCGTACCCCACGCCGACGTCCGCCGCGTTCGCGCTCGACAGCTGGAAGCAACACCGCGACACGTCGCCCGGCATGGTGCCCCGCCTACTCTTCCCCGTCGCCTACCAGAGCTGGGGCTACCTGTTCGTCGAGCTCGAGGATGGCCACGGAAGCGGCGGGCCTGTGCTCGAGTGGGCGTACGGCGGGTCGCCGTTCGCCGTGCGCTTTCCGAGACTCTCGGCGTACGTCGACCTGCTTGCGACGATGATCGAGCTCGGCGAGTACAAGCGTCGCGAGCATGGCGGAGGCTCCTACGTCGAGTTCGACCCCGATGGGCGGTGGAAGGACGCCGTCACCGTCCGCCTCTCGGCAGCACAGCCGCTCCCTCACTTCGGGCATGCATTCGAGCTCGACGAAGACGTCCTCGCATGGCCGGAGCACTGGCTGCTCGCCGACGGTCTGACCCCAGCCGGGCGAAGGCTCCGCGGCGCCACCACGACCGTCGCCGACCTGCTCCGACGGGCGAGCGCGGGCTCCCGGGCACAGGGGACCGTCCGCGCACGAGTTGTCAGTCTCGCCGGCACGGCCGCGGGCCGACGCGTCGCCATCGACGACGGCACCGGCGAGCTCGACGTCTGGTGCCCGGCAGAGGTGTGCGCCTACGGGCCCATCATCAGGTCGGAGTTCGAGTTTGACGTCGTCGTTGAGCCCACCCCCGGCCCAGCGCCCGACTGGTCGCCCGAGCATCACGGCGCGCAGTCGGCAGCACTCGCACACGATCTCGAAGCCGCGCAGGCTGCAGCCCGGGAGCTCCACGCCAAGGCGTTCGGGACTCCGGCCGCAGCGACGGCGACCGCCGTGCGGCCCGTCGCCTGACCTGGGGCATCCCGATGTACCCGGTGGCGTCTGTGCCACTTCGTAGCCCCGGCTGGCGCCGACGTGAACGCGGTTCACGCGGGCGTGCTAACCCGCGGTCCTCGGTTCGCGAAGTAGCACCCGGCGCACGCCGGCGACGCGACGGTCGGGCAGGCGCCGCACGCGTCTCCCCTCGCGCGCACGACGCCGGTCCTGACCCCGTGATCGATCGCGGCCAGAACGAGCCCCTCGTCGACCCCGAGCCGCGCGGCGATCTGCGGAGGCGCGCCGCCGCGTTGCACCTCGACCAGGACGTTCGCGAGCAGGCTCACAGCATCCGCCCGATCTGGAA
>JBCECL010000102.1:0-8237 GCA_039207135.1 Brevundimonas sp. | reverse complement strand
CGCCGCATCCTCGACCGCCTCTACGGCTACGAGGTCAGCCCGGTGCTGTGGCGCAAGGTCCGCCAGGGCCTGTCGGCCGGCCGCGTGCAGTCGGTCGCGACCCGGCTGGTCGTCGAGCGCGAGCGCGAGCGCATGGCGTTCGTCGCCGCCGACTACTGGGACGTCAACGGCACGTTCGCGGTCGCGGCCGCCGACGAGCCGTCGTTCCCCGCCCGCCTGAGCGCCCTCGACGGCCGCAGGGTCGCGAGCGGCCGCGACTTCGACGACCGCGGCGTGCTGCGCTCGGCGGACACGACGCACCTGACGGAGGAGTCGGCGACGGCGCTCGTCGCCGCGCTCGAGGGCGCGTCGTTCGAGGTGCGTTCGCTCGAGACCAAGCCGTACACGCGCCGCCCGGCCGCGCCGTTCACCACCTCGACGTTGCAGCAGGAGGCGTCGCGCAAGCTGCGCCTGGCCTCGCGCCAGACGATGCGCACCGCGCAGTCGCTGTACGAGAACGGCTACATCACCTACATGCGTACGGACTCGCCGGTCCTGTCGTCGCAGGCGATCGACGCCGCGCGCCGGCAGGCCGCCGAGCTGTACGGGCCCGAGTACGTGCCGGACAAGCCCCGCGTCTACGCGAGCAAGGCCAAGGGCGCGCAGGAGGCGCACGAGGCCATCCGTCCCGCCGGTGACCACTTCCGCACGCCGGCGCAGGTGGCCAAGGAGCTGTCGGGCGACCAGTTCCGGCTCTACGAGCTGATCTGGAAGCGCACGGTCGCCTCCCAGATGGGCGACGCGCGCGGCTCGACAGCCTCCGTGCGCCTCGGCGCCGTGGCGTCGACCGGCCAGGACGCCGTGTTCTCGGCGTCTGGCACGGTCATCACGTTCCGCGGCTTCCTCGCGGCGTACGAGGAGGGTCGCGACGAGTCGCGCGAGTCCGGCGCCGAGGACGAGGGCGCCAACGCCCGCCTCCCGCAGATGGCCGAGGGCGACCCGCTCACGGGTTCCGACCTCGCCGCCGCCGGCCACCGCACCTCGCCGCCGCCGCGATTCACCGAGGCGTCGCTCGTCAAGGCGCTCGAGGAGCGCGGCATCGGCCGCCCCTCGACCTACGCCGCGACCATCTCCGTCATCCAGGACCGCGGGTACGTGACCTCGCGCGGCCAGGCGCTCGTGCCGTCGTGGCTCGCGTTCGCCGTCACGCGGCTGCTCGAGGAGAACTTCGACTGGCTGGTCGACTACGACTTCACCGCCGAGATGGAGCAGGACCTCGACGCGATCGCCGCCGGCGACAAGGACCGCGTGGCGTGGCTGTCCCGGTTCTACTTCGGTGACGGGACCGGCCGCGAGGAGGGCGAGGGTCTGCGCGACCTGGTCGCCAACCTGGGCGACATCGACGCGCGCGAGGTCAACTCGATCCCGATCGGCGACGGCATCACGCTGCGCGTCGGCCGGTACGGGCCCTACCTCGAGGACGCCAACGCCCCCACGGGCGAGGACGGCAACCCGTTGCGCGCCTCCGTGCCCGACGAGCTCGCGCCCGACGAGCTGACCGTCGCCAAGGCGCGTGAGCTGCTCGAGACGCAGCCCGACGGTGACCTGGTGCTCGGCGAGGACCCGGCGACGGGCACGACGATCGTCGCCAAGAACGGCCGCTACGGGCCTTACGTGACCGAGCTGCTGCCCGAGCCGGAGCTCGACCCGTCGCTGTCGGCGGCGGCGAAGAAGCGTGCCCTGGCCGCGGCACCCAAGCCGCGCACGGGCTCGCTGTTCAAGTCGATGAGCCTGCAGAGCATCACGCTCGACGACGCGCTGAAGCTGCTCTCGCTGCCGCGCGTGGTGGGCGTGGACCCGGAGTCGGGCGCCGAGATCACGGCCCAGAACGGCCGGTACGGCCCGTACCTGAAGAAGGGCACGGACTCCCGGACGATCGCCTCGGAGGAGGCGCTGTTCACGACGACGCTCGAGGAGGCGCTGGCGATCTACGCGCAGCCCAAGCGCGGTCGGGGTGCGACGGCCACGCCGCCGCTGCGCGAGCTGGGCGACGACCCGACCTCGGGCAAGCCGATCGTCGTCAAGGACGGCCGCTTCGGCGCCTACGTCACGGACGGGACCACCAACCGGACCCTGCCGCGCGACGTGACGCCCGAGTCGATCACGCCCGAGCAGGCGATCGAGCTGCTGGCCGAGAAGCGTGCGGCGGGGCCGGCCAAGAAGAAGGCCCCCGCCCGCAAGGCCCCGGCCCGCGCGAAGGCTGCGGCGAAGAAGTAGGTCGACGATGTTCAGCGTTCGGGGCGTCCAGCGCCTCGAACGCTGAACCTTGCGTCACGCCGACGGGGTGCCCGTGAGGATCGCCCAGCCGTGCGCCGGGACCGTCACACCCGGTGCAGCGATCGACGCGGAGCCCGCGAGGAGCGCGGGATCGGCGACGGCGACGGACCATTCCTCCTCGTGCAGGTTGAGGGCGACGAGCAGCGCGTCGTCGCCAGCGCGCGTCTCGTAGAGCAGGTGCTCGTTGGTGAGCTCGATCGTGCGCGTCGTCGCGCGGTGCAGCCAGGGGTGGCGTCGGCGCAGACCGATGAGCTCCTGGTGCAGGCGGTAGGCCCACCAGCCCTCGGGTGCTAGCTCGGCCGGCGACGCGGGGAAGGTCGGCCGGATCGCGTCGTCGCCGCCGAACCGCTCCTCCTTGACACCCCGAAAGGCCTGCTCGTCGCCGTAGTAGACCGCGGGCGTGCCGCCGACGGTGAGCAGGACGACGAGTGCGAGCGGGAGCAGCGCCTCGTCCACCTGCGAGGCGATGCGGGTCACGTCGTGGTTCCCGACGAAGGTCCACGGGGCGAAGGCGCCGACGAACTCGCTGTGCCGATCCAGCGCCCAGGCCAGCTCCCAGAAGTTGGCCGACGCGAGCGCCGACCAGATCGCCTTCCACAGCTCGTACTGCGTCACGGAGTCGAACGTCGACTCCGCGACGATCGCCGGGTAGTCGCCGTGGATCACCTCGCCGACGACGTACACGTCGGGGTGCTTGTCCCGCACGCGTGCCAGGACCGGCCCCCAGAACGCCGGCGGCACGGCGTACGCCGCGTCGAGGCGCCAGCCGTCGGCGCCCGCGTCGAGCCAGTGGATCATCACGTCGGCGACAAGGTCGGCGACCGCGGGGGAGTCGTGGTTGAGCGTGACGAGATCGCGGTGACCCTCGAAGCAGTCCCAGGTCGGCTCGGCCGTGTCGCGGTGGATGCGGAAGAGGTCGGCCTCCGGGCCCCCGGCCAGCGCCGCCTCGAACAGCGGGTGCGCGCGGCCGACGTGGTTGAAGACGCCGTCGAGGAGCACCCGCAGCCCGCGCTCGTGGGCGGCGTCGACGAGCGCGTCGAAGTCGGAGCGATCGCCCAGGCGCGGGTCGATGCGCAGGTGGTCGACCGTGTCGTAGCCGTGCGTGCTCGACGCGAACACCGGCCCGAGCGCGAGGCCGTTGACGCCCAGGTCGCGCGCGTAGTCGAGCCAGTCGACCAGCCGCCGCAGCCGGTGCGGCTGCGCCGGGTCGTCGGCCGGCGACTCGTTCGCGGCGCCGACGAACCCGAGGGGGTACACCTGCCACCACACCGCGTGCTCGACCCAGTCCACCCCCGCCACGCTACGCGGGCCGGGGGTTCGGCGGTGCCGGTGTGCACGGCGGGCGCACGACAGGCGATTCGGTCGGTAGGTTTGGCGGCATGGCTCGCACCCCCGACCCCCGTACCGCACCTCCCATCCGCTGGGGCATCCTCGGCGCCGGCGGCATCGCCTCGGTCTTCGCGAACGGCGTCACGCAGCACACGCGCGCGCAGCTCGTGGCCGTCGGCTCGCGCAACCGCGACCGCGCCGAGCGGTTCGCGACGGCGCACGGCATCCCGACGACGCACGTCGGGTACCGCGAGCTCGTCGAGGACCCGCAGGTCGACGCCGTGTACGTCGCCACGCCGCACTCCGAGCACCGCGAGCACGCCCTGCTCGCGATCCGGGCGGGCAAGCACGTGCTCGTGGAGAAGGCGTTCACGCGCAACGAGGCCGAGGCGCGGGACGTCTTCGACGCCGCGCGCGAGGCCGGGGTGTTCGTCATGGAGGCGATGTGGACGCGGTTCCTGCCGCACGTCGACGCGCTGCACCAGGTGATCGACGCGGGTGAGATCGGCGAGATCGTCAACCTCAGCGCGGACCACGGGCAGTTCATGGCGTTCGACCCGTCGTCGCGCCTGTACGACCCCAAGCTCGCGGGTGGCGCGCTGCTCGACCTCGGCGTGTACCCGGTCGCGTTCGCGCACGACTTCCTGGGCGTTCCGGATGCCGTCTCTGCCGTGGGCACGCTCACCGAGACCGGCGTCGACGGGCAGATCTCGATCGTCCTGTCCTATGGGCAGCGCACGCAGGCGACGCTCGCGACCACGCTGTGGGCCAAGACGCCGACGATCGCGACGATCTCCGGCACCGAGGGTTACATCTCGGTGGCCGGCGACTTCTACGGGCCGACGTCGTTCCGCGTCCAGCGCCGCGACGGCCGGGTCTGGGAGTTCGACCAGCCGGGTCCCAAGGGGCTGCAGTTCGAGGCCGCCGAGGTCGCGCGCCGCGTCGCCGAGGGTGCCCTCGAGAGCGAGCGGATGAGCTGGCAGGGCACGCTCGACGTCATGCGCACCATGGACCAGATCCGCGCGCAGGTGGGTGTCGTCTATCCCGGCGAGTGAGGTGTCGGCGGGCTTGTCACAGCGCGCGGCTACCCTGGCGCACGTGACGTCATCCGGCCTGTTCGTGTCCCTCGAAGGAGGCGACGGCGCAGGCAAGTCGACCCAGGCGCGCCTGCTGCGGGACTGGCTCGAGGCCGCCGGGCGCGAGGTCGTCCTGACCCGTGAGCCCGGCGGCACCGAGCTTGGCCGCCTGCTGCGGGACGCCGTGCTGCACGGGGAGGACGTCGACCCCCGCACCGAGGCGCTGCTGTACGCCACGGACCGCGCCCACCACGTCGCGTCGCTCGTGCGTCCGGCCCTGGCGCGGGGCGCCGTGGTCGTGACGGATCGGTACCTCGACTCGTCGGTCGCCTACCAGGGCAGTGGCCGGGACCTGGGGGCCGACGAGGTCGAGGCGCTGTCGATGTGGGCGACCGAGGGGCTGCTGCCGGCGCTGACGGTGCTGCTCGACCTCGACCCGGTGCTCGGGCGCTCGCGGCTCACGGGCGACCCGGACCGGCTCGAGCGCGCGGGCGACGAGTTCCACCGGCTGACCCGCGAGGCGTTCCTCGCACGTGCCGCGGCGGATCCGGGTCGTTGGCTGGTCCTCGACGCGACGCAGCCGCCGGACGCGCTCGCGGCCGCCATCCGCGCGCGGGTCGAGGAGCTGGTGGCGTGAGCGTCTGGGACGACGTCGTGGGCCAGGAGCCGACGGTCGAGGTGCTGCGCAACGCGGTCGCCGACTCGACCGCGATGACGCACGCGTGGCTGCTGACCGGGCCGCCGGGATCGGGTCGGTCGAACGCGGCCCGGGCGTTCGCGGCCGCGCTGCAGTGCGCCGACGGCGGGTGCGGGCAGTGCCACGAGTGCCTGACGACGCTGCGGGGCACCCACCCGGACGTGACCGTCGTGGCGACCGAGGGCGTGTTCATCCGCGCCGAGGTCGCCAGGCCGCTCGTCGAGCTCGCGCAGCGGTCCCCGTCGCAGGGCCGGTGGCGCGTCATCATCGTCGAGGACGCCGACCGCCTCAACGACACGAGCGGTAACGCGCTGCTCAAGGCCATCGAGGAGCCGGCTCCGCGCACGGTCTGGGTGCTGTGCGCCCCGAGCCCGCAGGACGTTCTCGTGACGCTGCGCTCGCGCAGCCGGTCGGTCGCGCTGCGGGTGCCGCCCGTCGACGCGGTCGCGGCGCTGCTGGTCTCACGCGACGGCATCGAGCCGGCCGTGGCGGCCGTCGCAGCGCGTGCGGCGCAGTCGCACGTCGGCATCGCCAGGCGCCTGGCTCGCGACCCCGAGGCGCGCGCCCGTCGCGACGCGGTGCTGGCGGTCGCCGCCCGGATCCGGGGGGTCGGGGACGCCGTGCTTGCGGCGGGCGACCTCGTCGCGACGGCGCAGGCTGACGCCAAGGCCGCGACCGAGGAGCGCGACGCCGACGAGCGGGCAGCCCTGCTGCGCTCGCTCGGCGCCGAAGGCCTCGCGACGCTTCCGCCCGCGGTGCGGTCGCAGGTCAAGTCGCTCGAGGAGGACCAGAAGCGCAGGGCGACGCGTGCGCAGCGCGACGTCCTCGACCGCGCGATGGTCGACCTGCTCTCGCTGTACCGCGACGTGCTCGTGGTCCAGCTCGGCGCGCGGGTCGAGCTCGTCAACGTCGAGCACGCCGCCGACGTCGAGCGCCTCGCCTCGGGGAGCACGGCCGAGCAGACCCTGCGCCGCATGGACGCGATCGGCCAAGCGCGTACGAGGCTCGCCGGCAACGTCGCGCCTCTGCTCGCCGTCGAGGCGATGACGATCGCGCTGCGCCCACAGGGCTGAGCGGGTCATGTGCCCGAGTTGTCGGTAGGGCCGACTACCCTCGTCGCATGCCGACCGCCCGACTGCTGCGCCCGCTCGTCGTCCTGGTCGGGGTCGCGGCCCTCATCCTCGCCGGGTGTGCGCCGGACAAGAACCAGGTCACGCAGCCGACGGCCAGCGCGTCCGAGCCGTCTGCGTCCGCATCGTCGTCGGGGTCCGCTCCGGCGCCCGACGCCGACCTCGCCGAGTACTACGGCCAGAAGCTCGACTGGAAGAAGTGCGACGCCGGTCAGTGCGCCGAGGTCAAGGTCCCGCTCGACTACGCGGACCCGACGGGTGCGGCGATCAGCCTCGCTCTCGCGCGGCACGAGGCGGACGGCAAGGCGATCGGTTCGCTGCTGCTGAACCCGGGTGGGCCGGGGGCGTCGGGCGTCGACTTCCTCGAGCCGTTCCTCGGCCAGGCGACGTCGACGCTCAAGAAGAACTTCGACATCGTGGCCTTCGACCCGCGCGGCATCCAGCGCTCCGAGCCCATCGAGTGCGTGGACGCCAAGGAGATGGACCGGCTCATCGCGCTCGATCCCGACACCAGCACGGACGCCGGGCTGCAGGCGATGATCGACGAGAGCGCGAAGTTCAGCAAGGAGTGCCTGAACCGGTCCGGCGAGGTGTTCGGCCACGTCGACACCGTCAGCGCTGCCCGCGACCTCGACGTCATGCGCGCGGTGCTGGGCGACGACGAGCTGCACTACCTCGGCTTCTCCTACGGCACCAAGCTCGGCGCGACGTACGCGGCGCTGTTCCCGGAGCGGTCGGGCCGCCTCGTGCTCGACGGCGCGCTGGACCCGACCCTCGCCGAGGGCGAGATCGAGTCCGGCCAGGCAGCCGGCTTCGAGAACGCGCTGCGCGCCTACGTCACCGACTGCCTGCAGGGCAGCGCCTGCCCGCTGACTGGCTCGGTCGACGACGGCATGACGCAGATCCGCGAGCTCCTCGACCGGGCGAAGGCGCACCCGCTGCCGACGGGCACGGACCGCGACCTGACGCAGTCGCTGGCGTTCTCGGGCATCGCGGTGACGCTGTACTCGCAGAGCTACTGGTCGGCGCTGACGAGCGGGCTCTCCGCGGCGATCAAGCAGGGCGACGGCGGTCCGTTGCTCTCGTTCGCCGACGTCTACTACGACCGCAACGAGGACGGCACCTACGCGACCAACTCGACGGAGGCCTTCCGCGCGGTCAACTGTCTCGACGACCGCAGCGACCCCGACTTCGACGCGATGCGCGCCGAGGCGGCCCAGATCGTCAAGGTGGCCCCCACGGTCGGGTCGTTCTTCTCCTACGGCGGCACGAGCTGCGCCGACTGGGCGGTTCCGGAGGTGGGCGGCCTCGAGGACTACAGCGCGAAGGGTGCGCCCCCGATCCTCGTCGTCGGCACGACGAACGACCCCGCGACCCCGTACAAGTGGGCGCAGTCGCTGGCCAAGACGCTGTCGTCGGGCGTGCTGCTGACCTTCGAGGGTGAGGGCCACACTGCCTACCGCGCCGAGAACGCGTGCATCGCGAAGGTGGTCGACGCCTACCTCGTCGACGGCACGGTCCCCGACGACGGCACCCGCTGCTGACCTCGCTTTGGAACCTGCCCACCCGGCCAGGTACAGTAGGCGCGCTCGCCGGTCCTCAGGGTTCCGGCGATGCCGCCTTAGCTCAGTCGGCAGAGCGTCTCACTCGTAATGAGAAGGTCAAGAGTTCGATTCTCTTAGGCGGCTC
>JBCECL010000101.1:3508-8562 GCA_039207135.1 Brevundimonas sp. | reverse complement strand
CGGGAGACGATAGGGCGTGGTCCTGTCCTCCGTGCGCCGCCGAGCCGGCGACTCCCTGTTCGCCCGCGTCGCCGGTCCGGACGGGTTCGAGGCGCGAGCCCGCATCCACGGGACGCCGGGGCCGCGGTGGTTCGCACCCGGGTCGCCGGTGCGCGTCGTGCACGGCGACGCGTCGATGTTCGTCGGCGGCGTGCGCGCCCTGCTCCTGCAGGCGTTGCACCCGGCCGCGATGGCGGGCGTCGCGGGCCACTCGGGCTACAAGAGCGACCCGTGGGGCCGGCTCGCCCGCACGAGCACGTTCCTCGCCGTCACCGCGTTCGGGACAGCCGACGACGCGCAGGAGGCGGTCGACCGGGTCCGCGCGATCCACGAACGGGTGCGCGGCACCTCGCCCGAAGGCGTGCGCTACCGGGCGAGCGACCCGGAGCTGCTGCGCTGGGTCCACGTCGCCGAGATCGACAGCTTCGTGACCGCACACCGCCTCGTCGGCGCGGCACCGCTCGACGATGCCGGCTACGACGAGTACGTCGCGCAGATGGCGACGGTCGCTGAGCGGCTCGGCGTCGTGGGTGCGCCGGCGACGCTCGCGGGGCTGCGCGACCAGCTCGAGGAGTACCGGCCCGCGCTGCGGGTCAGTCCCCAGGCGCGCGACACGATCGACTTCCTGCTGCACGACCCGCCGGTCCCGTGGACCCTGCGCCCGGGCTACCGGGGCCTGAGCGCGTGCGCGGTCGGCAGCCTGCAGCCGTGGGCGCGCGCGATGGTGGCGCCGCGCGCGCGGTGGCACCGCACGGGACGGGTCGCGGGACGTGCGGTCACGTCGGTGATCCGGTGGTCGTTGGCGACGACGCCCGACGCGCCCCGAGGGGCCGACGTGCAGTCGCCGGCGACCCACGCCTAGGGTCGATCACCATGGACACCCGCACGCAGTACGAGCGCCTCGTGGCCGGCGACTGGTACGAGGCAGACGCCGAGATCGCCGAGATGACGGCGGCCGCGCAGGAGCGCGCCGAACGCTTCGCAGCGGTGGCGCGGACGGACGAGGTGGCGGCAGCCGAAGCGCTGCGCGAGCTGCTCGGTTCCGTCGGCGAGGGCTCCGGGATCCGGCCGCCGCTCTACGTCGACTTCGGCAAGCACACGCACATCGGCGCGCGCACGTTCGTGAACTTCGGGCTCGTGCTGCTCGACGTCGCCACCGTGCGGATCGGCGACGACTGCATGATCGGCCCCAACGTGCAGCTGCTGACGCCGATCCACCCGGTCGACCCCGAGCCTCGTCGGGCCAAGCTCGAGAGCGCCGAGCCCATCACGATCGGCGACAACGTGTGGCTGGGTGGCGGCGTCATCGTCTGCCCGGGCGTGACCATCGGCGACAACACCGTCGTCGGCGCTGGCGCCGTGGTCACCAAGGACCTGCCCGCGAACGTCGTCGCGGTCGGGAACCCCGCGCGGGTGATCAAGACGATCTGACCCGCGCGGGGGGACCACCGGCGGAGGGCGCGGGATTCGAACCCGCGAGGACGGGGTCACCGCCCCACCCGCTTTCAAGGCGGGCGCCTTCGGCCGCTCAGCCAGCCCTCCGTGCCGACGGATCGGCGGGCTGAGTCTCCCACACCTCGACGAGCCCCATGCCCGTCGCGTGGGCTCGATCTGCGGCCGGGCGACGGCCCGTTCGCAATGCGCACGCATCGGTCGTCCGTCGCCGCCTCCACCAGTTGGCCCTCGCGGTCGTCCGCCACGAAATCTGAGGCAGACTCGAGGGGTGCAGGACATCAGCAGGGACGCGCGACAGGCATTGATCTTCGACGAGCGTGACGAGCAGGCGGTGACGTTCGACGACGCGGTGAGCATGTGGGCCCTCGCGGCGCGCGACGCGCTCCTCGAGACGGCCGCCGAGTACCACGCGGTCCTCACGTACCCCGAGCTCGGGGAGAAGGTCCAGGTCGCGACGGGCGTCCGGACGACGAAGTCGGTGTTCCAGTGGGTCGACGACGTGCTGGCCCGGGTCACGGCCGAGTGCGCCGCGCGCGACGAGCCGCTGCTGTCCGCGCTGTGCGTGCGCGCGGACGGCAGCGTCGGGCCGGGCTACGCGCGGGCCGTCGTCGCGGCGACCGGGCGTCGCCCGACGGATCCCGACGACCACGCCGCGCGCGAGCGGCTGCGGTGCCACCAGCAGTTCGGCGCGGAGCTGCCGCCCGGGGGCGGCGAGGCCGCGAGGCCGAACACGATGCTGCGGCAGGCGCCGACCCGTGCCCGGACGGCGGGCAGCGCGGGACGATCGCCGTCTGCCGACGGGCGGTCGACCACGCGACCCACGCCCCCTCCGCGGGCGCCCAAGCGCATCCCGGGTGCTCCTCGCGACACGACGTCGGCCGTTCGTGCGTCGGCGGCACCGGAGCCCGCCCCCGCCGTCTGCCCGACGTGCTTCACGGTGCTGCCTGCGACGGGACGCTGCGACAACTGCGACTGACGCGTCGCGCGGCGGGTAGGCCCCGTGGCAGGTTTGACCCATGCCCACCTACCGCACCGTGCTCGCGCAGACCGGCAACAACGTCGGCATCGTCGTCCCCGAGGACGTGGTGCTCGCGCTCGGAGCCGGCAAGCGCCCGCCCGTCGTCGTGACGCTCAACGGCTACACCTACCGCTCGACCGTCGCGCCCATGGGCGGCCGGTACCTCGTCTCGGTGTCAGCCGCCGTGCGCGCGGAGGCGGGCGTCGCGGGTGGGGAGGAGCACGAGGTCACGCTCGAGCTCGACGACCAGCCGCGCACGGTCGAGGTGCCCGACGACCTGGCCACGGCCCTCGCCGACGCGGGCGTGCGCGCTGCGTTCGACGCCGCGGCGCCGTCGCGCCGCAAGGAGTGGGTGCGCGGCGTGGTGGAGGCGAAGGCCGAGGCGACGCGCGCCCGACGGGTCGTCGCGGTGGTCGACGCGCTGCGCTGACCTCCCGGCGCGCCGCACCCGCGCAGGACGGATCCCGTCCCGGCACCTACGCTCGGCCCGTGCCCCGACGCCGCGTCCGCCTCGCCCCATCGCTCGCCGCCGGCGTCGACGAGGCGATCCGAGACGGGCTCCGAGCGCTGCGAGCCGAGCTGGACATCCCCGACGACTTTCCCCGCGACGTCCTGGCCGAGGCCGACGAACGCGCCCGGTCCGGCCCGGCCCCCGCCGAGCGCACCGACGCCACGGACATCCCGTTCGTCACCATCGACCCGCCGGGCTCGATGGACCTGGACCAGGCGGTGCACCTCGAGCGCCGCGGCGCGGGGTTCCGCGTGCGGTACGCGATCGCGGACGTGGCTGCGTGGGTCAGGCCCGGTGGGGCGATCGACGCCGAGGCCCGTCGGCGCGTGGTGACCCTGTACGCGCCGGACGCGCGGACGCCGTTGCACCCGCCGCGGCTGTCCGAGGGGGCCGCGAGCCTGCTGCCCGGGCAGGAGGCTCCCGTCGTGCTGTGGACGATCGACCTCGACTCGGCCGGAGCGACCGAGCAGGTCGACGTGCGGGCGGCGACCGTGCGCAGCCGCGCCCAGCTCACCTACGACGGCGTGCAGCGTGCGATCGACGCGGGCACCGCGGACGCCTCCCTCGCGCTGCTGCGCGACATCGGCCTGCTGCGCCTCGACGCCGAGCGGGAGCGCGGCGGCATCACGCTGCCGAGCCCGGAGCAGGTGATCGATCACGACGCACACGGTTGGCGGCTGTCGAGCCGCGCGACCCCGCCCGTCGAGGACTGGAACGCGCAGATCTCGCTGCTCACCGGCATGAGCGCCGCCGACCTGATGCTCTCCGCGCGGGTGGGCGTGCTGCGCACCCTGCCCGCCGCCGAGGCGAGCGACGTCGCGCGGCTGCGACGGTCGGCCCTCGCGCTCGGGGTCGCCTGGCCCGAGGGCGCGGAGGTCGGCGAGGTGGTGCGGGGCCTCGACGCGGCGATACCCGCGCAGGCAGCCGTTCTCGCCGAGGCGACGACCCTGCTGCGCGGTGCCGCGTACGTCGCCTTCGACGGCAGCGTGCCCGACGCGCCCCTCCACGCCGCGATCGCTGCGCCCTACGCGCACGCGACCGCGCCCCTGCGCCGGTTGGTCGACCGCTTCGTCGGAGCGACGTGCGTCGCGATCGGCGCGGGGCGGGAGCCGGACGACTGGGTGCGCGAGGCATTGCCAGAGCTGCCCGCGCTCATGGCCGGCGGCGACCGCCGAGCCGCGACCTTTGAGCGCGGGTGCCTGGACCTCGTCGAGGCCGTGCTCCTACGCGACCGCGTGGGCGAGGAGTTCGAGGCCGCCGTCGTCGACGTGAACGACGGCGGACGCTCCGGGGTCGTGCAGCTGCCCGACCCCGTGGTGCGGGCCCGGGTCGACGGCAGCGACCTGCCCCTCGGGCAGCGCGTGCGCGTGCGGCTGACGGAGGCGTCGGTGGCTGATCGGCGTGTTCGCTTCGCGCTCGTCTGACGCGAACTGGCAGGCTGGGACGATGGCCGGCGCTCGCGACTCCGCTCCCCAGGTCCTCGTCGAGTCGACGACGCAGTGGCGGGAGTGGCTCGACGCACACCACGCCGACGAGCCGCCGGGCGTCTGGGCCGTGACGTGGCGGGCCGGATCGGGTGGCCCGGTCGTCACGTACGAGGAGCTCGTGCTGGGCGCGCTCTGCTTCGGCTGGATCGACTCGAGCGGCAAGGGCATCGACGACCGGCAGACGATGCTCTGGTTCACCCGGCGCAAGAAGGGCAGCGGCTGGGCGGGCACCAACAAGGCGCGCGTCGAGCAGCTCGAGGCGGCTGGGCTCATGGCGCCGGCCGGTCGGGCGATGATCGAGGCAGCGCACGCCGACGGCTCGTGGACGATGCTCGACGACGTCGAGAAGCTCGTCGTCCCCGCGGACCTGGCCGCGGCCTTCGACGCGCACCCCGGATCGCGTCAGCAGTGGGAGGCGTTCCCGCCGAGCGTGCGGCGCGCGCACCTGGACTGGCTGGTGCACGCCAAGCGCCCCGCGACCCGGACCAAGCGGCTCGAGGAGATCGCGTCCGACGCGGCCCAGGGCATCCGCGCCAACCAGTGG
>JBCECL010000101.1:0-3408 GCA_039207135.1 Brevundimonas sp. | reverse complement strand
CCGGGACCAGCCGGGTGGAACGGCAACGGGGCCGGTGCGAGGCGTGTGCCCCGTACCGGCCCCGTGGCCGTGGTGATGTCGACGATCAGGCGGCGACGGCGCCCTCGGTCGGCAGGTCGTCCTTCTTCGCGCTGATGAACACGACAGCGACGAGGAACGCGAGGATCAGCATGATCGACGAGCCGATGTACGCGACGTGGAACCCGGCGACCTGAGCCGTCGCGACCGTGGCCGGCGAGCTCGGGTCCGCGCCGCCCGCGACGAGGTCGCCGACCTTGCTGGCGGCCGCCGTCAGGGCGAACGTGTTCAGCAGGGCGAGACCCAGCGAACCACCGACCTGCTGCGACGTGTTCAGGACGGCGCTGGCGATGCCCGCGTCGTGCCCGCCCACGCCGATCAGCGCCGTGCTCGACGCCGGGATGAACACCGCGGCCATGCCGAGGCTCATCACGATGAGGGCCGGGAGGACCGCACCGACGTACGACGAGGTGGGCGTGGTCCGCAGCAGCAGGAGCATGCCAGTCGTCGCGAGGCCGAGGCCGATGAGCATGAGCGGCTTGGGCCCGACGCGCGGCAGCAGCTGCGCGACGACGCCGGCCATGAGGATGATGCCGAACGAGAACGGCAGCATCGCGAAGCCGGTGTTGAGCGGCTTGTAGCCCAGCACGTTCTGGAAGTAGAGCGTGAGGAACAGGAACATGCCGAACAGCCCGGCACCCACGAGCAGGAACACGAGGTAGGAGCCGCCGCGGTTGCGGTTGAGCAGGATGCGCATGGGCAGCAGCGGGTTGGCGACCTTGACCTCGACGAACACGAAGGCCACCAGCGCGACCACGGCGATGGCCAGGAACGCGAGGACCGTCGGGTCCGTCCAGCCCACGGCGTGCGGGACGCCGTCGGCGCCCGTGGTCTGCTTGGCGGCCTCGGTGAAGCCGTAGACGAGCGCGACCAGGCCGACGATCGACAGCAGGGCGCCCGGGATGTCGAAGCGCGTGTCACCGTGTGCGCGCGACTCGCGAAGCACCGGCACCGCCACGATCGCGGTGACGATCGCGATCGGCAGGTTCACCAGGAGGCACCAGGTCCAGTCGAGGTACTCGGTCAGCGCGCCACCGGCGATGAGGCCGATCGCCGCGCCACCGCCCGAGATGGCACCGAAGACGCCGAACGCCTTGGCGCGCTCCTTGCCCTCGGTGAACGTCACGGTGATGAGCGACAGGGCGGCGGGGGCGAGCAGCGCCGCGAAAGCACCCTGCAGCGCGCGCGCGCCGAACAGCATGCCCTGGTTGACGGCGAAGCCGCCGATCGCGGAGGCTCCCGCGAAGCCGAGGAGGCCGATGATGAAGGCCCGCTTGCGCCCGACGTAGTCGGCGATGCGTCCGCCGAGCAGCAGGAGCCCGCCGAAGGCGAGCGTGTAGGCCGTCACGACCCACTGCAGGTTCTCGCTCGAGATGTTCAGGGCTTCGGCGGCGCTCGGCAGCGCGATCGTCATGATCGACGAGTCGAGGACGATCATCAGCTGGGCGATCGCGATGACGCCGAGGATGATCCAGCGGCGCGGGTCTAGCTCGTGGTGCTGCTGTTCGTCGGGCGCCTCGTCGGCGACCTTCAGCAATGATTCGGACACAAGGACTCCAAGGCACAGGAGAAGGAAGGGTGGCGACGTCGCCAAGGGATCGGCCCGGACGCTACCCGAGCCCTCTGACACGACCAGCGCGTCGCGCGTGGTGCCGGCTGACCCCGACGCCCAGGGTCAGCACACTCGTCGAATCCCAGGTCGTCAAGCGGATTGGCTTTCAGCGGAATTGCCGAGCGCGTTCGACCTCGTCGGGAATAGATCGACCCGCTGCGGCCTTGCTGGCCGCCGTGCGGACCGTTGTCCGGATCAACCCACGCACATCGCCCGGGCCACGCCCGCCGGTCCGGGTCGGTCGGCCCACCTCCGGCGCCGGTGACAGGCCATGATGGGGGCGTGCCGACGAACCCGGACGACGACGAGTTCGACCTCATCCGCCGCTCCGGCGCGGCGCTGCGTGCCGGGCGCCTGAGCCTGTCGGCCGGGACCGGCTCGTACCGCGTGAAGGCGTCGATGGCCCGGCTCGCGCGCGCCATGGGCGTCGACCGCCACGAGGCCCACGTGACGCTCACGGAGATCACGGCGACCTCGCACCGCGGCAACTCGTTCCGCACCGAGGTGACCGAGGTCCGCGCGGTCGGCATCAACGCCGACCGGCTCGCGCGCCTCGAGGTGATGGTCACCGACGTCGAGGCGACGGCCCGGACGTCGGGCGTCGAGGCGACCCCGGAGGACGTCGATCGGCGGCTCGACGCCATCGCCGCGATCGGCCCCCTGTACCGCCCCGTCCTGAACGCCCTGTGGTCCGGGATCGCCTGCGCGGCGTTCGCCTTCCTCAACAACGGCGGCCCGGTGGAGATCGCGGGCGTGTTCGTCGCCGCGGCGCTCGGCCAGGCGGTCCGACGAACGCTCCTGCACCGCGGGTGGAACCAGTTCGGCGTCACGATGCTCGCCGCCGCGGTCGCGTGCTTCTCCTACCTGGCGCTGATGACCGTGCTGCACGGCGCCGGGATGCTGACGACGCGCCACGAGGCGGGCTACGTCTCGGCCGTGCTCTTCCTGATCCCCGGGTTTGCGCTGGTCACGGGCGCGCTGGACCTCGCCCGGCTCGACTTCTCCGCCGGGTTGTCGCGCCTCACGTACGCCCTGATGATCCTGACGTCGGCGGCCCTCGCGGTCTGGGGCGTGTCGAGCATCGTCGGCCTGGCACCCGTGGCGCCCGCCCCCCTCGACCTGACCGAACCCGTGCTCTACGCCCTGCGGGCGGTCGCGAGCTTCCTCGGCGTGCTCGGGTTCGCGCTCATGTTCAACAGCCCGTGGCGCATGGCGGTCGCGGCCGCGTGCGTCGGGATGGTCGCGA
Source organism: Brevundimonas sp. (assembly GCA_039207135.1). Taxonomy (GTDB): domain Bacteria; phylum Actinomycetota; class Actinomycetes; order Actinomycetales; family Cellulomonadaceae; genus Cellulomonas. The sequence goes on along the minus strand of JBCECL010000101.1, from coordinate 472 downwards.
ACGTCGGACGCCTCGCGATGGTCGACGCCGGAGCAGCCGTGCAGGCCGCGGCGGCGGCCGCCGCACTCGTCGTCGGCGTGCTGGCCGCCTACCTCGCGCCGCGCATCCGCGTGCCGCGCGTGACCGTCGCGGTCCCCGCCGTCGTCATCATGGTGCCGGGCGCGACCGCGTACCGGGCGGTCTTCGCGCTGTCGGAGGGCGACACCGTCCAGGCCCTCGCCTACGGGGTGCAGGCGGCGCTCGTCGTCGTCGCCCTCTCCATCGGTCTGGCGGTCGCGCGCATGCTCACGGACCCGACCTGGGGCTTCGAACGCTGACGGCGCCGCAGGTCACAGCCCGTTTTGCTGCCCGACGACGGACGCGGGTACCCTGTGCTGGCCTGGAGACGTCGCATAGCCAGGTCTAGTGCGCGACCCTGCTAAGGTCGTGAAGGGGCAACCCTTCCGTGGGTTCAAATCCCACCGTCTCCGCT
>JBCECL010000100.1:0-8576 GCA_039207135.1 Brevundimonas sp. | reverse complement strand
GGACGCGCAGCCGGCATGGCCGAACGCGGGTCGAGGCTGGAGGTCACGCCATGGCTCGCGACCGTGTGCGCGCGAGCGGTACCGCTCGGCTCGGGGCGGTCGTCACCCAGGCTCGGGCCAGGGCCGGCCTTCACCGGCTCGATCGCCGCACCGGACGTCCATGCGGGGACCCGAGGCGCGTGCGCAGCCGCAGCGGGAGCAGGGGCAGCCGAGGCCAGTGCGGCGGCCTCGCGCGCGCGCTCAGCCTCTCGCAGCTCTCGGCGGGTCAGGGCGACCACGGGGGAACCACTGTCGCTCGACCCCACTGCACCTCCCCGTCCCGACGCAGGCCACGATCGGCGGCCCGTCCTGCCCGTCGAGACGTGGCCTCGACATCGATCCCGACCCCGCGCAAGGCCGGGTCAGTGCCGACGTCGACGCCGGCGCGATCACGAAACCATAACGGCACCTGGCTCCCCGTCCAAGCCCCTGGACGGGTGTCCAGTGGGCGCCACGGGCACCAGTTCGGCGCGCCGCGCACGACACGCCGAACGACACGCCGCCGAACATCGGTCGGGGGCCGCGCGCGCACGCGTTTGTGAAGGGTCTGTGCAGTTCGAGACGACCCGCGCTCAGCGACGCGGCCCCGGCCACTGGTCGCGCTGCATCGCGTCGCGCACCTCGCCCACGAGCTCCTCGAGGATGTCCTCGAGGAACACGACGCCGACGATCACGCCGTCGCTCTCGACGCGCGCGAGATGCGCACCGGACCGCTGCATCGCCGCGAGCGCGTCCTCGACCTCATCGTCCGGCCCGACGACCGCGAGCGCGCGCACCCGCCACGGCGGCACCGGCTCGTTGCGGCTGAGCGCGTCGGCGTACAGGACGTCCTTGAGGTGCAGGTAGCCGACCGCCGACCCCTCGCCGTCGACCACCGGGAAGCGCGAGAAGCCCGTGCGCGCCACGAGGTGCTCGATGGCGTCCGGCGTCGCGTCGGACGGCACGGTCACGAGCTCGTCGGTCGCCACCATGACGTCCGACGCGGTCCGGTCCGAGAACTCGATCGCACCCCGGAGCAGGCCCTCGGAGTCCTCGAGCAGCCCCTCGGCCTGCGAGCGCTCGACGATCGACTGCACCTCTTGCGCGGTGAACGCCGACGAGACCTCGGCCTTGGGCTCGACGCCCACCGCGTGCAGCGCGTGGTTGGCGAGCCAGTTGAGCGCCAGGATCACGGGGCGCACGACGCGCGCGACCCACACGAGCGGCGGCCCGAACATCAGCACCGCGCGGTCCGGGCCGGCGACTGCGAGGTTCTTGGGCACCATCTCGCCGAGGACGACGTGCAGGTACACCACGACGAGCAGCGCGATGACGAACGAGATGGGGTGCGTGAGGTCGCTGCTCACCCCGAGCGCCTCGAGCGGGTCCTCGATGAGGTGGGCGATGGCGGGCTCGGCGACCACGCCGAGGCTCGTCGAGCACACCGTGATGCCCAGCTGCGCGCACGCGAGCATGAGCGAGACGTTCTCCATGGCCCACAGGACCGTGCGGGCGCGGCGGTCGCCGGCCTCGGCACGCGGCTCGATCGCGCTGCGTCGCGCGGAGATGATGGCGAACTCGGCGCCGACGAAGAACGCGTTCGCGGCCAGCAGCGCGACGGCGAGGAGCAGGGCGGTGGTGCTGTTCATGCCTGCTCCCCCTTGTCGTCGCGAGCGCCGCCGTCAGCCGTGTCGTCGTCGAGCGCCACGACACGCAGCCGCTCCACGCGACGCCCGTCCATGCGCTCGACCTGGAGCAGCACGCCGTCGACCTCGATCGCATCGCCCTCGGTCGGGATGCGACCGAGCCGCGCCATCAGGAGTCCGCCGAGCGTCTCGTACGGACCGTCCTCGGGCACCTTCAGGCCCGTCGTCTCGGTGAGCTCGTCTGGGCGCAGCACGCCCGGGAGCTGCCAGGACCCGTCGGCCGCACGCGCCGCCGAGGTGCGTCGCCTGTCGTGCTCGTCGGCCACGTCACCGACGAGCTCCTCGACGACGTCCTCGAGCGTCACGACGCCCGACGTGCCGCCGTACTCGTCGACCACGACCGCCATCTGGAGGCCCTGCTCGCGCAGCTCGACCAGGAGCGGCCCGAGGTGGACGGTCTCGGGGACCTCGGGCGCCTCGACCATGAGCGCCGCCGCGGGGACGTCGGCACGCCGCTCGAACGGCACGGCGATTGCACGCCGCACGTGCACGAGCCCCACGATGTCGTCGTTCGAGTCGCCGATCACCGGGAAGCGCGAGTGCCCCGTAGCCCGGGCGAGCGCCGTCACGTCGGCCGCCGAGTCGTCACGTCGCACGACGACCAGCCGCTGCCGGTCGGTCATCACGTCGACCGCCGTGAGCTCGAAGAAGTCGATCGAGTTGGTCAGCAGCGTGGCGGTCGCCTCGTCGAGCGTGCCCTCCTGGGCCGAGCGCCGCACGAGCGCCGCGAGCTCCTGCGGCGAGCGCCCGCCGGACAGCTCCTCACGCGGCTCGATGCCGAACCGGCGCAGCAGCGCGTTGGCGCTGCCGTTGAAGAAGGAGATCACCGGGTGGAGCGCACTCGTGAAGGCGCTCTGCACCGGGACGACCGTGCGCGCGGTCGCGAGGGGGCGGGCGATCGCGAAGTTCTTGGGCACGAGCTCGCCGACGACCATCGAGAAGCCGTTGACCAGCACGAGCGCGAGCAGCACGGAGATCGCTCCGCTGACGGCGGTGCTCAGCCAGCCGTCGAGCACGCCCCGCAGCATCCGCGCGACCGCGGGCTGGGTGGTGTAGCCGAGCAGGATGGTGGTGACGGTGATGCCCACCTGCGCGCCCGAGAGCTCGGTGGACAGGCGTCGCAGCGCCCGCAGGACGCCCTGCCCGCGTCGGTCGTGCCGGTCGGTCTGCTTCTCCACCACGCCCGGGTCGAGCGTCACGAGCGAGAACTCGCTCGCGACGAAGACCGCGGTACCGAAGGTGAGCAGGATTCCGAGCGCGACGAGAAGCCACTCGCTCAGCACGCAGGGCCCCCGTGGGTCGGGGCGGACAGTTCATGGGGGTGGCCGGCATGGTCGGGCACGGACGAGGTCCGAGCGGGACGCCGGCAGCGACTTGAGCTGCTCATGGTGGGCCCATCATAAATGCCACGAAGCGGCGCGCCACGGGTGATCCACAGGCACATCGGCCCCGCTCCGCACGTCCCACGACCGCCTGTGCCAGTCTGAACCCATGGTGACCACGAACGGGGCGAAGGGGCCCGCAGCCGGCCGGAGCGGCACGACCGTGCTCGTCGTGGAGGACGAGCCGGCGATCGCCCAGGCCATCGCGCGACGATTCTCCGCGGAAGGCTGGGCGGTGGAGGCCGTCGGAGACGGACTCGACGGGGTGGCGGCCGCCGTGCGGCTGCAGCCCGACGTGGTCGTGCTCGACGTGATGCTCCCCGGGATCGACGGCCTCGAGGTCTGCCGACGGATCCAGGCCGACCGCCCGGTCCCGGTGCTCATGCTCACGGCGCGCGACGACGAGACGGACATGCTCATCGGCCTCGGCGTCGGCGCCGACGACTACATGACCAAGCCGTTCTCGATGCGCGAGCTCGTCGCGCGCACCCGCGCGCTGCTGCGCCGCACCGAGCGGGCGGCGCGCGCGGCCGAGATCGCGCAGGCCGCGCAGCCCGACCCGCCGCTCGAGATCGGGGACGTCGTCATCGACCGCGCCCAGCGCCGCGTGCAGCGCGCGGGCGCCGAGGTGCACCTGACGCCCACCGAGTTCGACCTGCTCCTGACGCTCGCGGGTTCGCCGCGCACCGTCCTGACGCGCGAGCGCCTGCTCGCCGAGGTGTGGGACTGGGTCGACGCGAGCGGCACCCGCACGGTCGACTCCCACGTCAAGGCGCTGCGCCGCAAGCTCGGCCCGGACCTGATCCGCACGGTGCACGGCGTGGGCTACGCGTTCGAGCCCGCGGCAGACGACGACGCCGACGCGGACGGCGCCTGACCGCATGCCCGCTCCTCGGCACGTGCGGGGCCAGCAGCGCCTGCCCGACGTCCGTCCGCTCGACCGTTTCCGGTCGATCAAGACGAAGCTCGGCGTCCTGGTCGCCGCGACGGTCACGCTCGCGTCGTTCATCACGTGGGTGGGGCTCTCGCGGCACCTCGGCCCGACGCGCACGCTCCCGCTCGCGATCGTGATCTCGCTCGTCGTGACGCAGGTGCTGGCTCGTGGCATGACGTCGCCGCTGCGCGAGATGACGTACGCCGCGCGGCAGATGGCGTCGGGCGACTACTCCTGGCGCGTGCGCGCGACGAGCAACGACGAGGTCGGCCAGCTCGCGGCAGCGTTCAACACGATGGCCGACGACCTGCAGCAGGCGGACCAGTTCCGTCGTGAGCTGGTCGCGAACGTGTCCCACGAGCTGCGCACGCCCGTCACGGCGCTGCAGGCGCAGCTCGAGAACATCGTGGACGGCGTCGACGAGGCGGACCCCGCCACGATGGCCACGATGCTCGCCCAGACCGAGCGGCTCGGCCGGCTCGTCGCGTACCTCCTCGACCTGTCCCGGCTCGAGGCCGGTGACGCGCCGCTCGAGATCAGCAAGGTGCGGCTCGCGGACTTCCTGCGGGAGGCGGCCGAGGGCGCGCAGCTCGTCGGCGCCGCCAAGCACCTGCGCTTCCCCGTGACTGTCGAGCCCGAGGACCTGACCGTCCCCGCCGACCCCGAACGCCTGCACCAGGTCGTCGCGAACCTCCTGCACAACGCCGTGCGTCACTCCCCCGCCGACGACGAGGTGCGCCTGGTCGCGACGCGGATCGGGCCGGACGTGCAGATCGACGTCGTCGACAACGGACCGGGGATCGCCGCGGCGCAGCGCGCGCACGTGTTCGAACGGTTCGTGCGCGGCAACAGCCCGACGGCCACCGGTCAGATCTCGACGGGCGGCACGGGCCTCGGGCTCGCGATCGTGCGCTGGGCGGTCGAGCTGCACGGCGGACGCATCGAGGTCGCGGACACCGAGTCGGGCTGCACGATGCGCGTGACGCTCCCGGCGTCGGGCGCCCCACCCACGGGCGAGATCGCCCTGACAACCCTGGGCCCCCGCCTCCCCTGACCCGCCCGCCACCCGGCCACCAACGCCCCCCGACGGGTCGCCGAGCCCGAGGTTGTCCGCAGCTGCGGCCACCGGACCGCGCACAACCTCGGGGTCGGCGCCGGAGGTGGGCGACGTGCGCGGCCGGGCGCGGTGAGCGGCGTCTCGTGGGCACGGCCAAGACATGACCTGGCTGACGCGCCGACAACCCGCACTTGAGCAGGTCAAAGGGGTGGCCTTGCCCGGTGTTGACCCTGGTGTGTCGACCAGGTGAAGAGGCCTGGTCCGGTGTCCAACTTGGCCGTTCTGAGGCCGATTCGCGGGCGTGGAGGCCGTAGGGTTGACGTCGACAGAACCGGCAACGACGCGGACCAGGTCCGCAGCGGAAGTGGGCGAACCTCGCGTGTCCCAGAAGGCGGAGCCTGAGTCGATCCGCGCCGATTTCGGTGCGAACGAATGGCTCGTGGACGAGTTGTACGAGCAGTACGTCAAGGACAAGAACGCGGTCGACCCCGCGTGGTGGGACTTCTTCGAGGGGTACAAGCCCTCGGAGAGCGACGGCCAGTCCTCGCAGGCGGCGACGAGCAACGGCGCGTCGAGCCCGGCACCGGCAGCCGCGCCGGCCGCCGCGGCGCCGGCAGCCCCGGCAACGACGCCGCAGGCACCGGCCGCGCAGGCACCCGCGCCGACGGCACAGGCGCCCGCCGCCGCGCCGCGCGCGACGAAGCCTGACCCGACGCCCATCGCGAAGCCGACCCACGAGCCGGTGCCCGTGACGTCGCCCATCGCGACGGCGCAGCCCGCGACCGCGCCCTACGCCGAGGCGGCCCTCAAGGCTGCTCCGGTCTCGGACGAGAACACGGACGCCGTCGAGAAGCTGCGCGGCCCGGCCGCGCGCGTCGTGACCAACATGGAGGCCTCGCTCGAGGTGCCGACGGCGACGTCGGTGCGCGCGGTGCCCGCCAAGCTGATGGTCGACAACCGCATCGTCGTCAACAACCACCTCGCACGCGGTCGCGGTGGCAAGATCTCGTTCACGCACCTGATCGGCTACGCGCTCGTCGAGGCGCTCGCCCAGATGCCGGCCATGAACGCGGCGTACACGCCCGTCGACGGCAAGCCCGGCGTGACCCAGCCGGCGCACGTGAACCTCGGGATCGCGATCGACCTGGCCAAGCCGGACGGCACGCGCCAGCTCCTGGTCCCGTCCATCAAGAAGGCGGACACGCTCGACTTCGCGCAGTTCTGGAGCGCGTACGAGGACGTCGTGCGTCGGGCCCGCGGCAACAAGCTCACGGTCGACGACTTCGCCGGGACGACGATCTCCCTGACCAACCCGGGCACGATCGGCACCGTCCACTCGGTGCCGCGCCTGATGCAGGGCCAGGGCACGATCATCGGCGTCGGCGCGATGGACTACCCCGCCGAGTTCGCGGGCACGTCCGAGGACCGCCTGAACAAGATGGGCATCTCCAAGGTCCTGACGCTCACGAGCACCTACGACCACCGGATCATCCAGGGCGCGCAGTCGGGCGACTTCCTGCGGATCCTGGGCGTCAAGCTGCTCGGCGAGGACGGCTTCTACGACCGCGTGTTCGCCTCGCTGCGCGTGCCGTACGAGCCGGTCCGCTGGGTGCGCGACAGCTCGAGCGACCCCGACGCGGAGGCGATCAAGCCTGCCCGGATCGCCGAGCTCATCCACGCCTACCGCTCGCGCGGCCACCTCATGGCCGACACCGACCCGCTGGCCTACCGCCAGCGCAAGCACCCCGACCTGGACATCCAGACCCACGGCCTGACGCTGTGGGACCTGGAGCGCCTGTTCCCCACGGGCGGGTTCACGGGCAAGCCGTCGGCGAAGCTGCGCGACGTGCTCGGCCTGCTGCGCGACTCGTACTGCCGCACGACGGGCATCGAGTACATGCACCTGCAGGACCCGCGGCAGCGCCGCTGGTTGCAGGAGCGCCTGGAGTCGGGCTACGCACGCACGCCGCGCGAGGACCAGGTCCGCATCCTGCGCCGCCTCAACGCGGCCGAGGCGTTCGAGACGTTCCTGCAGACCAAGTACGTGGGTCAGAAGCGCTTCTCGCTCGAGGGCGGCGAGTCCGTCATCCCGCTGCTCGACGCGATCCTGTCGAAGGCCGCCGACAACGGTCTCGACGAGGTCGGCATCGGCATGGCGCACCGCGGGCGCCTGAACATCCTGGCGAACATCGCCGGCAAGTCGTACGCGCAGATCTTCAGCGAGTTCGAGGGCAACGCCGACCCGAAGTCCGTGCAGGGCTCGGGCGACGTGAAGTACCACCTCGGCACCGAGGGCACGTTCGTCGCCGAGTCGGGCGCGACGACCCAGGTGTACCTCGCGGCCAACCCGTCCCACCTCGAGGCCGTCGACCCGGTCCTCGAGGGCATCGTGCGGGCCAAGCAGGACCGCATCGACCTGGGCGGCGACGGGTTCTCCGTCCTGCCGATCCTCATCCACGGCGACGCGGCGTTCGCGGGCCAGGGCGTCGTCTTCGAGACGCTCAACCTCGCGCAGCTGCGTGGGTACCGCACCGGCGGCACCATCCACGTCATCATCAACAACCAGGTCGGCTTCACCACCGGGCCGTCCTCGTCGCGCTCCTCGCAGTACGCGACCGACGTGGCCAAGGGCCTTCAGGTCCCGGTCCTCCACGTGAACGGCGACGACCCCGAGGCGTGCGTGCGCGCCGCGGAGCTCGCGTTCGAGTACCGCGAGCAGTTCGACCGCGACGTCATCATCGACATGCTGTGCTACCGCCGCCGCGGTCACAACGAGGGCGACGACCCGTCGATGACGCAGCCGCTCATGTACAACCTCATCGAGGCCAAGCGCTCGGTCCGCAAGCTCTACACCGAGACCCTCGTGGCCCGTGGCGACCTCACGCTCGCGGACGCCGAGCAGGTGCTGCAGGACTACCAGCAGCAGCTCGAGCGCGTGTTCGCCGAGACGCGGGAGGACGGCTGGACGCCGCCGCCCGCCGAGGAGTCCGTCGCAGGTCTCGAGCGGCCGGAGTCGCAGCTCGAGGACGCCGGCGTCATGGTCGGCTGGAAGACGGCGATCGACGCCGGCACGCTCGAGCGGATCGGCCGCGCGCACGTGCGGCCTCCGGAGGGCTTCACGGTCCACCCCAAGCTCGCGCAGCTGCTGGCCAAGCGCGAGCAGATGAGCCGCGAGGGTGGCATCGACTGGGGCTACGGCGAGCTGCTGGCCTTCGGGTCCCTGCTCGTCGAGGGCACGCCCGTGCGCCTCGCCGGCCAGGACTCGCGCCGCGGCACCTTCGTGCAGCGGCACGCGGTCATGCACGACCGGGAGACCGGCGCCGAGTGGACCCCGCTGCTGTACCTGTCGGCCGACCAGGCCAAGTTCTGGGTCTACGACTCGTCCCTGAGCGAGTACGCCGCGCTCGGCTTCGAGTACGGGTACTCGGTCGAGCGCCCCGACGCGCTCGTGCTGTGGGAGGCGCAGTTCGGCGACTTCG
>JBCECL010000099.1:0-8577 GCA_039207135.1 Brevundimonas sp. | reverse complement strand
CGAAGTACGGCAAGGCGACGCCCGAGGCGCTCGTCGAGTCGGCCGTGTGGGAGGCCTCGCTGTTCGAGGAGCACGACTTCCACGACTTCAAGATCTCGGTCAAGCACAACGACCCGGTCGTCATGGTGCGCGCCTACGAGCTGCTCTCCGAGCGCGGGGACTGGCCGCTGCACCTCGGTGTCACCGAGGCGGGTCCGGCGTTCCAGGGCACGATCAAGTCGGCGACGGCGTTCGGTGCGCTGCTGAGCAAGGGCATCGGCGACACCATCCGCGTCTCGCTGTCGGCGCCTCCCGTCGAGGAGGTCAAGGTCGGCATCCAGATCCTCCAGTCGCTCAACCTGCGGCCGCGCAAGCTCGAGATCGTGTCGTGCCCGTCGTGCGGTCGCGCTCAGGTCGACGTCTACACGCTCGCCGAGAAGGTCACCGCCGGGCTCGAGGGCATGGAGGTGCCGCTGCGCGTCGCCGTCATGGGGTGCGTCGTCAACGGACCCGGTGAGGCTCGCGAGGCCGACCTCGGCGTTGCGTCGGGCAACGGCAAGGGCCAGATCTTCGTGCGCGGCGAGGTCATCAAGACCGTTCCCGAGGCGCTGATCGTCGAGACGCTCATCGAGGAGGCCATGCGGCTCGCCGAGTCGATGGACCCCGTCGAGTCGGGTGACGGTGCTCCGGTCGTGACGGTCGGCTGACGTCCGTCCTCCGTGTCAGTGACGCGGGACGGGTGTGACGTGGTGCACAATCAGGCCATGGCACTACGTCGCGCGACGGCGCTCGACGAACGGACCGGGGGGCGCGTCCTCGACGACGGCGATCTCGCGGCCGCTCTCGACGTGTGCGCGAAGGACCCGGTCGGGTCGGTGCTGGCGACCGCGAGGCTCGAGCAGGCCCTCGAGGTCGGCATCCGGCGCGCGGGCGGTGACCTGTGGGGCTACGAGCGCGACGGTCGGCTCGAGGGCATCTGCTGGGCGGGCGCGAACATGGTTCCCGTCGTGCCCGAGGCGCCCGACGTCGACCCGGACCGGGCGATCGAGGCGTTCGCGACGATGGCGCGTCGCCAGGGCCGGCGATGCTCGTCGCTCGTCGGACCCGCGTACGCGGTCATGGGGCTGTGGACGAGGCTGCGCCCGGCGTGGCCCGGCGCCCGTGAGGTGCGCGACGACCAGCCCTCGATGGTCATCGACTCCCGCCCCGCGGTGGCGCCCGATCCGCTCGTGCGCCGCTCGAGCATCGACGAGCTCGGCGAGGTGCTGCCCGCGTGCGTGCGGATGTTCACCGAGGAGGTCGGCTACTCGCCCGCCAGCGGACCCGGTGGTCCGTACGAGACGCGCGTGCGAGGCCTGGTCACGAACGGACGCTCGTTCGTCCGCATGTCCGAGACCGGCCACCCGCGGGTCGTGTTCAAGGCTGAGCTCGGGGCCGTGGCAGGCGGCGTCGCGCAGGTGCAGGGCGTGTGGGTGGCCCCCGACCAGCGGGGCAAGGGCCTGTCGGAGAGCGGGATGGCAGCGGTCGTCGAGACGGCGCTCGCCGACGTCGCGCCGGTCGTGTCGCTCTACGTGAACTCGTACAACGCGCGGGCGCTCGCGGCGTACCGGCGCGTGGGCTTCCGGCAGGTCGGCTCGTACGCGACCGTGCTGTTCTGAGCGCAGCTACCGCAGCAGCCGCGACATCCGGCGGTCCGCGAGCGGCTTGCCGCCGGTCTGGCAGGTCGGGCAGTACTGCAGCGACGAGTCGGCGAAAGACACCTCGTGCACGGTGTCCCCGCACGGCGTGCCGTCCCAGCCGGGGCACGGCAGTCCCGTGCGGCCGTGCACGCGCATGCTGCGCCGCTTGGTGTCCTTGAGCTCGGCGGCCGGCCTGCCGGCCGCGGCTGCGACCGCCCCGGTGAGCACCTCGCGGATCGCGGCGTAGAGCGTCGCCGTGCGCGCCTCGTCGAAGGACTTCGTCATCGCGAACGGCGACATGCGGGCGGCGTGCAGGATCTCGTCGGAGTAGGCGTTGCCGATGCCCGCGATCGTCCACTGGTCGCGCAGCAGGCCCTTGATCTGCTGGTTCTTCGCCGCGAGCAGCTCGCCGAGGCGCTGCTGCGTGAACTCGTCGGACAGCGGCTCGACGCCGAGCGTCGCGATCTGCGGGACCTCCTGCGGGTCGGTGACGACGTGCACGGCGAGCCGCTTGCGGGTGCCCGCCTCGGTGAGGTCGAAGCCCGAGTCGTCGTCGAGCCGTAGCCGGAACGCGATCGGCGACTTGCCGGGACGCACGGGCGTGGCCGGCAGCTTCTCCGACCAGCGCACCCAGCCTGCGCGGGACAGGTGCCAGATCAGGTGCAGTGGCTCGCCGGTCGGCGTGGCGACCATGAGGTCGAGCCACTTGCCGTGCCTCGTCACGTCGACGACGCTCGCGCCGACGAGGTCGTCGGGCGCGGGACGGAAGGTCTTGAGCGCGCTGATCGCGCCCACGCCGACGGCAGTGACGACATGGTCGCCGGCGCGCTCGCGCAGGAACTGCGCCAGCGCCTCGACCTCGGGAAGCTCGGGCACGTCGACATCGTGTCGCACGCCGCCCACAGATGCACCTGGCTCGAGCGGGAAGCCCGCGTGCCAGGATCTAGCTATGCAGCTCGACGCGCCGGCGCAGGGTCCGCGCGGGTCGATGGGGCGCCGCCTGGTTCTCGTGCTCGGCTGGGTCTTCGCCGTGCCGACCGTCTTCGCCCTGCTCGTGCTCTTCTCGCTCGCGGGGTCGCTGAGCGGCTTCTGGTACTTCGCCGCGCTGCTGGCCCCGCTGATCGGCCTGACCGCGTGGCTCGGTTCGAGGAACAGGCGTGGCCGGCTGCTCGGGGCGGGCGTGGCCACGGCCCTCGTCGTCGGCCTCGCGCTCGTGCTGCCGCTCGTCGCGCCGCCCGAGGCGGACCGTCTGGCGCGCGTCGGCGACGGCGCGCTGGGATCCGCCGACGTCGAGCTCGTCAGCTCCGACACCTACGGCGACAACCTGTGCTTCGACACGTGCACGACGGTGGTCCGGGTGTACCGGCTGCCGTCGTCCGCGACGCAGCAGACGCTCACCGATCTCCTGGAGGGCGCGGGCTGGCGCGCCGGGTACGGGGATCGGTGGCACCGCGGGAAGTACTGGCTGGAGGCGAGCGTCGTCGGCCCGACCGACGTGGAGCTGCGCCTGACCGCCGGCTGACGTGCGCACGTCGCGCAACAACTAGGCTTTCGCCCATGCTCCTGCGCCTGTCCACGCTCTTCGTCCGCACCCTGCGTGAGGACCCCGCCGACGCCGAGGTCGCCAGCCACCGGCTGCTCGTCCGGGCGGGCTACATCCGCCGCGCCGCCCCCGGGATCTACACCTGGCTGCCGCTGGGGCTCAAGGTGCTCGCCAAGGTCGAGGCCGTGGTGCGCGAGGAGATGGAGGCCGCGGGCGCGCAGGAGGTGCACTTCCCGGCGCTGCTGCCCAAGGAGCCCTACGAGGCGACCGGCCGGTGGAACGAGTACGGCCCCAACATCTTCCGGCTCAAGGACCGCAAGGGCGGCGACTACCTGCTCGCGCCCACGCACGAGGAGCTCTTCACGCTCCTGGTCAAGGACCTGTACTCGTCGTACAAGGACCTGCCGCTCACGCTGTTCCAGATCCAGACCAAGTACCGCGACGAGGCCCGCCCCCGCGCCGGGCTCATCCGGGGCCGCGAGTTCGTCATGAAGGACGCGTACTCGTTCGACATCGACGACGCGGGCCTCGAGGCGAGCTACCAGGTGCAGCGCGACGCCTACCGGCGCATCTTCGACCGGCTCGGGCTCGAGTACGTCATCGTCGCGGCGACGTCCGGCGCCATGGGCGGCTCGCGCTCCGAGGAGTTCCTGACCCCGACGGCCATCGGCGAGGACACGTTCGTCCGCTCCGCGGGCGGCTACGCGGCCAACGTCGAGGCGGTCACGACGATCGTCCCCGACGCCCTGCCGTTCGACGACGCGCCGGCCGCGCACGTCGAGGACACCCCCGACACGCCCACGATCGACTCCCTCGTCGCGCTCGCCAACGAGCGGTTCCCGCGCCCGGACCGGGCCTGGACCGCCGCCGACACGCTCAAGAACGTCGTCGTCACGCTCGTCTCGCCGACGGGGGAGCGCGAGCTCCTCGTCGTCGGCCTGCCCGGCGACCGCGAGGTCGACCTCAAGCGCCTCGAGGCGTCGGTCGCCCCCGCCGAGGTCGAGACGGCCGGCGAGGCCGACTTCGCGGCCCGGCCCGAGCTCGTCCGCGGCTACATCGGCCCCTCGGTGCTCGGCCCCAACGGCCCCGAGGGCTCGGTCCGGTACCTGCTCGACCCGCGCGTCGTGACCGGCACCCGGTGGATCACGGGCGCCAACGAGGCGGGCAAGCACGTCTTCGACCTCGTCGCCGGCCGCGACTTCGTCGCCGACGGCACGATCGAGGCGGCCGAGGTCCGCGCGGGCGACCCCGCTCCGGACGGCTCGGGCCCGCTCGAGCTCGCGCGCGGCATCGAGATCGGCCACATCTTCGCGCTCGGTCGCAAGTACGCGTCGGCCCTCGGCCTGACGGTGCTCGACCAGAACGGCAAGGCGCAGGTCGTGACGATGGGCTCCTACGGCATCGGCGTCACGCGCGTGCTCGCCGCGCTGGCCGAGGCCAACCACGACGACCGGGGACTGGCGTGGCCCGCGCACGTCGCGCCCGCCCACGTGCACGTCGTCGCGACGGGCAAGGACGAGGCCGTGTTCGACGCCGCCGAGTCGATCGCCCAGACGCTGCACGCGCGCGGCATCGAGGTCATCTACGACGACCGGTTCAAGGTCTCGCCCGGCGTGAAGTTCGCCGACGCTGAGCTGCTCGGCGTGCCGCTCGTGGTCGTCGTGGGCCGCGGGCTGGCCGATGGCGTCGTCGAGGTGCGGCCACGCGTCGGTGGCACGGCCGAGCAGGTCGCCGTGGCCGAGGCCGCCGACCGCGTCGCGGAGCTCGTCGACTCGCTGCGCTGACTGGTCGTCCCGACCGGCTGACGCCGCGCCTGCGGGCCGGCGTCAGCCCTCGGCGCGCTCGGGCAGGCCGGGGAACGCGACCGGCGTCCCGCCCCACGAGCGCGCGGCGGCGTTCGAGCGGCGCATGCCGTCGAGGTACTGCGCACGCTCGCCGGGGCTCACGGCTGCCACGAGGGCCGCGTTCGCCTCGGTGACGGCCGACTCGAGCGAGACGGCCAGCTTGCGCGCGGTGGTCGCCTTGGACAGCCCGTCGGGCACCGCGTACGCGGCGCGCCGAGGGTCGTCCTTGGTGTCCGCGAGTCCCGCGGTGGTCGCCCAGCGCTGCGCCTCGGCGCGGTGGTCGGCGGCCGCCGCGACCGCGCGGTCGCGCAGGTCGCCCGACTGCTGTGCGGCGATCACCTCGAACGCGTAACCGGCCTGGTCGTGCGCGAGGACGAGGGCTGCGAGGCCGTCGGCTGCTGCGCCGGGCCCAGGGGTGGCACTCGCCGTCGACGTGGGCTGCGCGGGTGCCGGCGCCGGCGTCTCGATCGTCAGGTCGGGCGTCTTGGCGTCCGCGGCGCGGGCGAGCCTGCGCGTGAGCTGGTCGCGAGCCGTCGCGATGGAGGCGACCAGGCGAGCCATGCCCGGGTCGTCCACGGCGTCGGCGTCGGTCAGCGCTGTGCGGGTCGCGGCACCCAGGTCGTCGAGGACGTCGGCCGGCTGCGCGGTGAGCGGGGTGGGCGTCGTGGTCGGGGACGGTGTCAGGCCCGAGTCGTACTTCGGGCCGAGCTGCGCGGCGTGCTCGGTGGAGAACTCGGCCACGTCGGCGAGCACAGCGGCGATCGCCTTGTCCGGGTGCGTGGCCAGCGCTGCGTTCGCCGCGGCGGTCAGCTCGGTCGCGTCCTCGAGCGTCCGTGCCCGGACCTGCTCGACGGGACCCGGCGACGGCTCGGCCTGCGGTGGCGTCTCGAGCCGGACGGAGCAGGCCCCGAGCACCCCGACCAGAGCGAGCGCGGCCGTGATCCTCGCCACGTGCGCGGCGGCCTGAACGGTCCGCCGAGGGCGGTCGTCGTGCGGGCGGGGGCCTGTGCGGGTCGTCCTCATCGCCGGTGATCCTCCCATGCGAGCGGGCCGCTGCCAGGCGGGCGCGCGCGGACTCGTTAGGCTGGACCGACAACATCACAGGGTCGAGCGACCCGCGGGACCCGAACGGAGGCCGGTCATGGCCGCAGCCGCTGACGCAGGACGGGTCCGGGAGGTCCTCGAGCCCGTGGTCGTCGCGCAGGGTCTGGTGCTGGACGGCGTCGAGATCCACCGGGCCGGTGCGCGTTCGACGGTCATCGTCTCGCTGGATGTCCCCGAGGACGACGAGGGCGAGCTGGACCTCGACCGGGTCGCCGACGCCACGCACGCCGTGTCTGACGCGCTCGATGCGGCGGACGTGATCGCGGGTCACTACACGCTCGAGGTCGGCAGCCGCGGCCTGTCGCGGCCGTTGACCGAGCGGCGCCACTTCGTGCGGGCCATCGGCCGCTCCGTGACGGTGCGCCTGGCCGACGCGAGCACGCTCGCGGGCCGGCTCGTCGACGTGGACAGGGACGACGAGGCGATCGTCGTCGTCCCCGTGAAGCCAGGACTCAAGGGACGACGCCCCACGCTGGGCGAGCCCGTGCGCGTGGCGCTGTCCGACGTGCGCGACGCCCACGTCGAGGTGGACCTGACGGGGCTCGGCCCCGTCGACGACGAGGCCGGCGCAGACGCCGGACAGGAGAGCTGACATGGACATCGACATGACTGCACTGCGCTCGCTCGAGCGCGAGCGGGAGATCAGCCTCGACGTGCTGGTCTCCGCGATCGAGCAGGCGTTGCTGTCCGCCTACCACCGCACGCCGTACGCCCACCAGCGTGCGCGCGTCGAGGTCGACCGCAAGACCGGGCACGTGACCGTGTGGGCTCGCGAGCCGCTCGCGGTCGACGAGGACGGCATCGCCACCGGCGTGGAGGAGCCCGAGTTCGACGACACCCCGGACGGCTTCGGCCGCATCGCCACCGCGACGGCTCGTCAGGTCATCGTGCAGCGCCTGCGTGACGCCGAGGACGACCAGGTGCTCGGCAACTTCCGCGGCAAGGAGGGCGAGGTGCTGGGTGGTGTCATCCAGCAGGGCCGCGACCCTCGCACGGTGCTCATCGACATCGGCGGCGTCGAGGCAGTCCTTCCCGCGCACGAGCAGGTGCCCGGCGAGGAGTACGTGCACGGGGAGCGCATCCGCGGCTACGTGCTCGAGGTCGCGCGTGGCCAGCGAGGCCCGCAGGTGACGCTGTCCCGGTCGCACCCCGGGCTCGTGCGCAAGCTCTTCTCGCTCGAGGTCCCCGAGGTCGCCGACGGCACCGTCGAGATCACGGCGATGGCGCGCGAGGCGGGCCACCGCACCAAGATGTCGGTGCGCTCGACGGTTCCGGGCGTCAACGCCAAGGGCGCCTGCATCGGCCCGATGGGCGGGCGCGTGCGGGCCGTCATGGCCGAGCTGCACGGCGAGAAGATCGACATCGTCGACTACTCCGACGACCCGGCCGAGATGATCGCGCACGCCCTGTCCCCGGCCCGTGTGGTCTCGGTGACGGTCGTCGACCCCGAGGCGCGGGCCGCGCGGGTGATCGTGCCGGACTACCAGCTCTCGCTCGCGATCGGCAAGGAGGGGCAGAACGCCCGCCTGGCCGCCAAGCTGACCGGTTGGCGCATCGACATCCGGTCCGATGCCGAGGTCGACGCGTCCGGCGCAGCTCGAGCCGCGGAGGGCGAGGGTCACGCCGGGTGACCCGAAGCGGTAGACTCTTCGAGGCTGGGCACCAGGCCCGGCTCCCCTCGAACGAACAACGACCGCACAGCGGTCCCGTTCGCACGTGCGTGGGGTGCCGCGCTCCTGGTTCCCGATCGGCCCTGCTGAGGGTGGTCGTCGCACATGACCTGCTGGTCGTGGACGAGGGACGCTCGATGCCGGGCAGGGGTGCGTGGCTGCACCCCGACCCTGGATGTCTCGAGCTCGCGACGCGTCGGCGTGCGTTCGGGCGTGCCCTGCGTCATGCAGGTCCGCTCGACACCGCGCCTGTCGCCGTGGCGATCGCGAACCATGTCCAGGTGCACAACGACGCCGGGTGAGGCCCGACGTCGACCGTCGAATGGGAAGCGGGTTGGAAGCCGATGGCTACCCGATGAGCACGCACCGATGAGTACCCAGCGATGAGTACCTCGCACTAACGACGGTCCGACCCTGTCCGGGCGGACCGAGACAGGGAGAGATGTGGCTAAGGTCCGCGTCTACGAGCTCGCCAAAGAGCTCGGTGTTGACAGCAAGAAGATCATGACGACCCTCACCGAGATGGGTGAGTTCGTCCGCTCGGCGTCCTCGACGATCGAGCCCCCCGTGGTGCGCAAGCTCCGCGACACGTTCCCCGCCGGCAGCGGAGCCCCCGCGCCGGCCCCGAAGGCAGCTGCGCGTCCGGCGCCTGCTCCCGCCGCGCCCGCCGCTCCTGCGGCTCCGGCTCCGGCGGCAGCACCTGCGCCCGCCGCGCCCGCACCGGCAGCCCGTCCGGCTGCTCCGGCACCGGCTCCGGC
>JBCECL010000098.1:0-8742 GCA_039207135.1 Brevundimonas sp. | reverse complement strand
ACGTCCGACAGGTGGGGATGCTTTGCGCAGGTCCGGACGTTGCCACTACCGTCAGGTTCGATCGCGGTCTCGTCCCTCGGGACCGCATGAGACACAGGTCTCGGAGGACGAAGCGATGCGCGTGCAGGTTGCCGCTCCCGCCGTCTCCCCGCGCGCCCTCGTGGCGCCCTGTTGTCGTTGTCGGTAGAGCGCTGGCCGCTCCCCTACGCACGGGCCCCCGCTTGGGGTCCGGCGCCCTCGCCAGCGCTCGCCCCGCTCTCGCGCCGCGAGGGCCACACCCCGCGCCGCCCCCGCCCCGGGACCGCGGCACCCGTCAGGCAGTCCCCCGCACGTCGTCCCCGGACGACGGCACGACCGAAGAGGAACCATGGCACGCATCTACGACGACGCGACGGCGCTGGTCGGCAACACCCCCCTCGTCCGCATCAACAAGATCACCGACGGCGCCCCGGCCACCGTGGTCGGCAAGCTCGAGTTCTACAACCCCGCCAACTCCGTCAAGGACCGCATCGGCGTGGCGATCATCGACGCCGCCGAGGCGTCCGGTGACCTCAAGCCGGGCGGCACGATCGTCGAGGCGACCTCCGGCAACACGGGCATCGCGCTCGCGTTCGTCGGTGCGGCCCGCGGCTACAAGGTCGTCCTGACGATGCCCGAGACGATGTCGAAGGAGCGCCGCGCGCTGCTGCGCGCGTTCGGCGCCGAGCTCATCCTCACGCCGGGCTCCGAGGGCATGAAGGGTGCGGTCAACAAGGCCGACGAGATCGTGGCTGAGCGCCCGGGTGCGATCCTCGCCCGCCAGTTCGCCAACGAGGCCAACCCGGCCATCCACCGCAAGACCACGGCCGAGGAGATCTGGGCCGACACGGACGGCGAGATCGACATCCTCGTCGCCGGCATCGGCACGGGTGGCACCATCACCGGCGTCGGCCAGGTGCTCAAGGAGCGCAAGCCGGGCGTCAAGATCGTCGCCGTCGAGCCCGCCGAGTCGCCCATCCTCAACGGTGGCGCGCCCGGCCCGCACAAGATCCAGGGCATCGGCGCCAACTTCGTGCCCGAGATCCTCGACACCACGGTGTACGACGAGGTCATCGACGTGGACGCCGAGACGGCCGTGACGTACGCGCGTCGCGCCGCCGCCGAGGAGGGCCTGCTCGTCGGCATCTCGTCGGGCGCCGCCCTGTACGCGGCCAAGCAGCTGGCCGAGCGTCCCGAGAACGCGGGCAAGCTCATCGTCGCGATCATCCCGTCGTTCGGCGAGCGCTACCTGTCGACGATCCTCTACGCCGACCTGCTCGACTGATCGCCCTCCCGGGCCCGCGCACACGCGCGGGCCCGGGAGCAGCACGTCCCCCAACTCGCACCACAGAGAACCGAGATGCCGATGTCCGACCCGTTGCACTTCCTGGCCACGCTCCGGGAGGACCTCGACGCAGCCCGCCGCCGCGACCCCGCGGCGCGCTCGCTCCTCGAGGTGGCCCTGGCGTACCCGGGGGTGCACGCCGTGTGGACGTACCGGCTGGCGCACCGCATGTGGCGCGTCCCGTCACTCCGGCTGCCCGCACGGCTGTTCTCCCAGTTCGTCCGCGCGCTGACCGGGATCGAGATCCACCCCGGCGCGCGCCTGGGCCGCCGGCTGTTCATCGACCACGGGATGGGCGTCGTCATCGGCGAGACCGCCGAGGTCGGGGACGACGTGGTGCTCTTCCACGGCTCCACGCTCGGCGGCAAGACCATGCGGCACGGCAAGCGCCACCCCACGCTGGGCGACAACGTCGTGGTCGGCGCGGGCGCGAAGATCCTCGGGCCGGTGTGGATCGGCGACGGCGCGCAGATCGGCGCCAACGCGGTCGTCATCCACGACGTCCCGCCCGGCGCGATCGCCGTGGGCGTTCCCGCGAAGATCCGGTTGCGCCCCACGGCTGCGCCCTTCGACGCCGAGATCGACGACCCGGCCATCTACATCTGACCCAGCTCTCCGGACCCCGTCCGGGACGCTGCGCCCGACCCCGAGGTTGTTCCCGGCTCGAGCCACTCGAGCGTGGACAACCTCGGGGTCGCTGCACGTTCGCAGGCAACTTGTTCTAGTTGGATGCGAACAACTAGAGTGGCGACATGCTGCTACGGATCGACACCTCGTCCGCCGAGCCGCTCTTCGAGCAGATCGACGGCCAGGTGCGTGCACTCGTCGCCCGCGGCGAGCTGACCGCCGGGACCCGGCTGCCGTCAGCGCGCGACCTGGCGTCGTCCCTCGACGTCAACCTGCACACCGTGCTGCGCGCGTACCAGGACCTGCGCGACGACGGCGTGATCGAGCTGCGGCGCGGCCGCGGCGCGGTCGTCGCGAGCACGCCCGACCACGGACCGCTGCACGAGGCGATAGCGGCCGTCGCCGCGGTCGCCCGGCAGCTCGACATCCCACCGGCCACCGCGGTGGCCCTGCTCAAGGAGGCACTGCGATGACCGCCCGCACCCCCGTCCCCCACCGCGTCGCGACGACGCTGCTGACCCTCGTGGCACCGCTGGTGCTCCTCGGGATCGCGGTGGCCGTCGCCGTGAGCTGGGCCGACGACCTGCCGGACCCCGTCGCGGTGCACTGGGGCACGCACGGCCCCGACGGCTTCGGGTCGCTCGCCGCGGCGATCGTCCCGATGCTCGTGACGGGCGCGCTGCTGGCGTGCGGCGCGTGGGCGCTCGCGTTCTACGCGGGCTGGTCGTCGTCGACGCGCCGGATCGCCGCGGGGTCGAGCCTGGGCATGGCGTTCTTCCTGAGCGCGCTGATGCTCGGCTCGCTGCACGCGCAGCGCGGCCTGACCGACGCGACGAACGCGCCAGACGTGTCGACGCCGCTCCTCGTGGGGGCCCTCGGGGGGATCGCCGTCGGCGCACTCGCCGCCTGGCTCACCCCGGCCGACGAGGACCAGCCGGCGACCGTCCCGGTCGACGCCAGCGCACCGCGGATCGAGCTCGGGGCGTCCGAGCGCGCGGTCTGGCGCCGCAGCGTGTTCTCGCGCAGCACGATCGTCGTCGGGATCGGCGCGGTGCTCGTGATCCTCGTGCTGACCGTCGTCACGCGCGTCTGGCCCCTCGCGCTGCTCGCGGTCCTCATCGCGGCCCTGCTCGGCACGATGGCCAGCTTCGACGCGACCGTCGACGAGCGCGGGCTCGTGGCTCGCAGCACGCTCGGCTGGCCGGCCGTGCGGGTGCCGCTCGACGAGGTCGTCGGCGCCCGCGTGACGAGCGTCCGGCCCCTTAAGGACTTCGGCGGCTGGGGCTACCGGCTCGGCCGCGGCGGCCGCACGGGCATCGTGCTGCGCACGGGCGAGGCGCTGGAGGTCGAGCGCACCGGCGGTCGCGTCGTCGTCGTGACGGTCGACGACGCGCAGACGGGTGCGGCGCTGCTCAACACGCTCGCGGACCGCGCGCGTCAGGCATAGCTACTCGCGAGTAACACCCGATAGCCTGACCGTTCGCGTCACCGCGGACGCGTCGAACGGGAGGTCGTCGTGCGCCTGGGCTACTACATGGGGTACTGGTCCGCGGGGCCGCCGCCGGGGGCGCAGGAGACCGTGCTCGCCGCCGAGAAGCTCGGGTACGACTCGATCTGGACCGCCGAGGCCTACGGCTCGGACGCGCTCACGCCGCTCGCGTGGTGGGGCGCGCGCACGTCGACCATCAGGCTCGGCACGGCCATCGCGCAGCTGTCCGCCCGGACCCCCACGGCAGCCGCCATGGCCGCGCTCACGCTCGACCACCTCTCCGGCGGCCGGTTCGTGCTGGGCCTGGGCGCGTCCGGGCCGCAGGTGGTCGAGGGCTGGTACGGGCAGCCGTACCCCAAGCCGCTCGCCCGCACGCGCGAGTACGTCGCGGTGGTCCGGCAGGTGCTGGCCCGCGAGGCGCCCGTGAGCTTCGAGGGCGAGTTCTTCCAGCTGCCGCTCGACGGCGGCATGCACCTGGGCAAGCCCCTGCGATCCACCGTCCACCCGCTGCGGGCGGACCTGCCGATCCACCTCGCGGCCGAAGGGCCCAAGAACATCGCGATGTCGGCCGAGATCGCGGACGGCTGGCTGCCGATGTTCTACTCCCCCCGCATGGACGATGAGTACCGCCAGCTGCTCGCGGACGGGTTCAAGATCCGGCAGGCCGGCCTGCGCGACCCCGAGGCGTTCGAGGTCGTCTCGCCCGTCCCGGTCGTCGTGGGCGACGACCTCGAGTCGGCGGCCGACACCATCCGTCCGTTCGTCGCGCTGTACGCCGGAGGCATGGGCGCCAAGGGCGCGAACTTCCACCGCAACGTCCTCGACCGGCTGGGCTACGCCAGCGCGTGCGACGAGATCCAGGCGCACTACCTCGCGGGCGACAAGGCGCGCGCGGCAGCGGCGGTGCCGATCGAGCTGATCCGCGACGTCGCCCTCGTCGGCACGCCAGACGACATCCGCGCCCAGGTGCCGGCTTGGCGCGAGACGGCCGTGACCACCATGCTCGTGCAGGGCGACCCCCGCAGCCTCGCGACGATCGCGGGACTGCTGGGCGGGCTCACGGACGTTGCCGCGAAGGACGGGGCCGAGACGCGCGAGGGGTGACGTGGACGACGAGTACGTGGAGGCCGTGCTCGACCTCGTCGAGACGATCCCACCGGGCCGTGCGATGACCTACGGGCTGGTCGCCGAGGTCGTCGCGGACCGGTTCGAGGCAGCCGGCGAGCCGCGGCGCGGCGGGCCGCGACAGGTCGGGCAGGTCATGGCGCTGGCGGGCAGCGGCGTGCCGTGGTGGCGGGTGGTGAACGCGTCCGGAGCGCCACCCGAACGGCACCTGGCGCGAGCGCTCGAGCACCTCGTCGCGGAGGCGACGCCGCGCAGCGCCGACGGTCGTCGCGTGCGGCTGCGGCAGGCGATCTGGTTCCCGGACGAATTCGAGTAGAGCGCCACCGCGGCGGACGGCACGATGGCAGCCATGAGCCCCCTGCCTGCCGGTTACCGGATCGTGTCCGTGCCGGAGTCGCGCGAGGACGAGTTCCGTGCCGTCGACCATTTCGCCTTCGGCTCTGAGCCGACGCCGGAGACGGTCGCCGCGGTCCCCACCACCTTGGAGTGGGACCGCACGATGGGCGTCGAGCGGCCGGACGGGTCGCTCGCGGCGGTCCACTCGTCGTACGACTTCGACCTGCCCGTGCCCGGAGGAGCGGTTCCGTGCGCGGGGCTGACGTGCGTGGGCGTGCGTCCCGACGAGCGGCGGCGCGGGCTGCTGAGCGCGATGATCGCGACCCACTTCGAGCGTGCGCTCGGCCGGGGCGAACCTGTCTCGGCGCTGTTCGCCGCGGAGAGTGCCATCTACGGGCGATTCGGCTTCGGGCTCGCGGCCGACGACGTGCGCCTCAAGGTCCCCCGCAGCGCCGCTCTGCGCGACGTGCCGGGCTCCGACGAGCTCACCGTCACGTTCGACACGGTGGACCGCGAGCGGCACACCGACCTCGTGCAGGACGTGCACCGGCGGGCCGGGGCCGGGCGCCCTGGCTGGATGCCGCGCAAGACCGATGCCCTGCGGGCGCGCCCGCTCGTCGACCCTCCCGCGTGGAGGGACGGCGGTGAGCCGCTGCGCATCGTCGTCGTGCGCGACGCTGCGGGCGACCCGCGCGCGTACGCGCTCCTGCGGCGCAAGGAGGTCTGGAGCGAGCCCGGCCCGCGCTACCCCGTCACGATCCGCGAGTCGGCGGCCGTCGACGCCGCTGCCGCGCACCGCCTGTGGTCGTTCGTGCTCGACATGGACCTGACCAGCGAGATCGCGACCGGGATGCTGCCCGCCGACGATCCGCTGCTGCACCTGCTGGTCGACCTGCGTGGTGCGCTGCCGCACCTCGTGGACAACCTGTGGGTGCGCCTGCTCGACGTCCCGGCCGCGCTTGCCGGCCGGCGCTACCAGGCCCCGCTCGACACCGTGCTCGCCGTCACCGACGCGCGGCTGCCCGCCAACGCGTGGTCCTGGCGGCTGGTCGCTGGGGAGCTCGGCGCCGACGGCACCTACGCCGCGACGGTCGAGCCGACCGACGCCCCGGCCGACCTGTCGCTCGACGTGCGCGAGCTCGGCAGCGCCTACCTCGGGGGCCGTTCGCTGACCTCGCTGGCCGCGGCCGGGCTCGTCGTCGAGCACCGCCCTGGTGCCGCGCTGGCGGCGGGAGCGGCCTTCGGCTGGCCGCTCGCGCCCGTGTGCAGCTGGGTGTTCTAGCGCGACTCTTCGTACGCCGTCAGCAGGTCGATGCGGCGCTGGTGGCGCGGGTCGCCGCTGAAGGGCTCGGCGACGAACGCGTCGACGAGCTCGGTGGCCTCGTCGACCGAGTGCTGGCGAGCACCGATCGAGACGACGTTGGCGTTGTTGTGCTGGCGAGCCAGCTGGGCCGTGTCCAGGTTCCAGGCCAGCGCCGCGCGCACGCCGTCCACCTTGTTGGCGGCGATCTGCTCGCCGTTGCCGGACCCGCCGATGACGACTCCGAGCGACCCCGGGTCGGCGACGACGGCCTCTCCCGTCTCGAGGCAGAAGGGCGGGTAGTCGTCCAGCTTCTCGTACGTGTGGGCGCCGTGGTCGACGACGTCGTGACCGGCTGCTCGCAGGTGCTCGACGAGGGCGGACTTCAGCTCGAAGCCGGCGTGGTCGGAACCGATGTGGATGCGCATGTGCACATCTTGCCGCAGGTCGCACCGCGGCGTCGGCGTGCGTCCGTGCCCGTTCGCGCCCCGGTGTCGGCGCGCGTACGTAGTCTGTGGCCATGACCCGAAGCGGCATCGACCTCAACGCACTCGACCCCGACATCCGCCCCCAGGACGACCTGTACCGCCACGTCAACGGCCGGTGGATCGACTCCTACGAGATCCCCGCCGACAGGGCGATGGACGGCTCGTTCCGCGCTCTGCACGACCAGGCGGAGGAGCAGGTGCGGGACATCATCACCGACGCGGCGGCCAGCTCGGACGCGGCCGGCGGCGCCAGCGTCGAGGCGAAGATCGGCGCGGTCTACGCGTCGTTCATGGACACCGACGCCGTCGAGGCGGCGGGGACCACGCCGCTGCGGCTCGACCTCGGCCTCGTCGAGAGCGCGAGCACGCAGGCCGAGCTCACGGGCGCGCTGGGTGCGCTGCAGCGCACGGGTGCCGGTGGCGCGATCGGCTTCTGGGTCGACAACGACGCCAAGGACCCCGAGCGGTACGTCGTCTACCTCAACCAGGCCGGCCTGGGCCTGCCGGACGAGTCCTACTACCGCGACGAGCAGTACGCGCCGATCCTCGCGGCGTACGAGCCCCACGTCGCGCGCATGCTCACGCTCGCGGGCGTCGCCGACGCGCAGGGCGCTGCCGCCCGCGTCCTCGCGCTCGAGACCAAGATCGCGGCCGTGCACTGGGACGTCGTCAAGGACCGTGACGCGGACCTGACGTACAACCCGATGACGCTGGCCGAGCTCGCCGAGTCGGCGCCCGGCTTCGACTGGCACGCGTGGGTGCTCGCTCTCGGCGCGCCGGCGGGCTCGCTCGACCAGGTGGTCGTGCGTGAGCCCTCGTTCGCGACCGGGTTCGCCGAGCTCTGGCAGTCCGAGCCGCTCGAGGACTGGAAGGCGTGGCTCTCGTACCACGTCGTCAGCGACCGGGCCCCGTACCTGTCTGCCGAGATCGTCGAGGCCAACTTCGACTTCTACGGGCGCACGCTGACCGGCGCGCAGGAGCTGCGTGACCGCTGGAAGCGCGGCGTCTCGCTCGTGCAGGGCGTGCTCGGCGAGGCGGTCGGCGAGGTGTACGTCGAGCGGCACTTCCCGCCCACGCACAAGGCACGGATGGACGAGCTCGTCGCGAACCTCGTCGAGGCCTACCGCGAGTCCATCACCGGCCTCGAGTGGATGGGCGCCGAGACCCGCGAGAAGGCCCTCGCCAAGCTCGACGCGTTCACGCCGAAGATCGGCTACCCGGTGCGCTGGCGCAGCTACGACGCGCTCGAGCTCGCCGCCGACGACCTGGTCGGCAACGTGCGCCGCGCCTCGGCCTTCGAGCAGGACCGGGACCTGGGCAAGATCGGCAAGCCCCTGGACCGCGACGAGTGGTTCATGACGCCGCAGACCGTGAACGCCTACTACAACCCCGGCATGAACGAGATCGTCTTCCCGGCTGCGATCCTGCAGCCGCCGTTCTTCGACGCCGACGCCGACGACGCCGTGAACTACGGCGGCATCGGTGCCGTGATCGGGCACGAGATCGGCCACGGGTTCGACGACCAGGGCAGCAAGTTCGACGGGGCCGGCCGGCTCGAGGACTGGTGGACCGCCGAGGACCGTGCGGAGTTCGAGACGCGCACCAAGGCGCTCATCGCGCAGTACGACGCGTTCTCCCCGGCCCAGCTCACCGACGGTCAGCACGTCAACGGCGCGTTGACCATCGGCGAGAACATCGGCGACCTGGGCGGACTGTCGATCGCGCTCAAGGCGTACCGGATCGCGCTCGGTCGCCCGCTCGCCGAGGCGCCCGTCGTCGACGGGCTCACGGGCGTGCAGCGCGTGATGCTCGGCTGGAGCCAGGTGTGGAACGCGAAGGGTCGCGACGAGGAGGTCGTGCGCCGGCTCGCGACCGACCCGCACTCCCCCAACGAGTTCCGCTGCAACGGCGTGGTCCGCAACATCGACGAGTTCTACGAGGCGTTCGACGTGCAGCCCGGCGACGCGCTGTACCTCGCACCGGACGAGCGCGTCCGCATCTGGTGACCACCCGC
>JBCECL010000097.1:0-9562 GCA_039207135.1 Brevundimonas sp. | reverse complement strand
CCCGAGGTTGGTCGCGGCATGCCGCCCGCTGGCGCGAACAACGTCGGGTTCGCCGCCGAGCGCCTGCTCTCCGTGCCGGCCCGCCGCCCGCCGAGCCCGAGGTTGGCCGCGGTAGGCCGCCCGCTGGCGCGAACAACCTCGGGTTCGCCGCCGACCGCGTGCTCTCCGTGCCGGCCCGCCGCGCGCCTAGCCCGAGGTTGGCCGCGGTTGGCAGCTAGTTGGCGCGCACAACGTCGGGTTCGCTGCCGGGAGGGCCGGGGAGCCGAGGCCGGTGGAGTGGGAGCCCGCGAGGGCCGGGGTCAGCCGGCGAATCCGGCCCAGAAATGAGTAATGCCCCCGGCGCCGAGGCGCCGGGGGCACTACTACGTGCTACTGGATGCTCACTTGGTGAGGGGCTCCAGCGTCGGGTCACCCGCGTAGACCTCGGCAGCGTTCTCCTTGGTCACGATCTTCGGGTCGAGCAGGTAGGACGGGACGATCTTCACACCGTTGTCGTACGACTTGGTGTCGTTGATCTCCGGCTGCTCGCCCTTCTGGTACGCCTGGATCGCCTTGATCGTCTCGGCGACGAGCTCACGCGTGTCCTTGTAGATGGTCGAGTACTGGATGCCCTGCATGATGAGCTTGACCGACTCGACCTCGGAGTCCTGGCCGGTGATGACCGGGACAGCCGTCTGGCCAGCCTGCTTGACCGAGGTCAGCACGCCACGGGCCAGCGTGTCGTTCGGGGACAGGACGCCCTGGAGCTCCGTGCCGCCCGAGTAGTTCGCCGACATGATCGTGTCGAAGCGCTTCTGGACGTTCTCGGCCTTCCAGCCCTGCGTCGCGACCTGCTCGAACTTCGTCTGACCGGAGACGACCTTCAGCGTGCCGTCGTCGATCTTCGGCTGCAGGATGCTCATCGCACCGTTGAAGAACGGCGTGGCGTTGGCGTCGTCGGGCGAACCGGCGACGAGCTCGATGTTGTAGGGAGCAGCGCCCTTGAGCTTGCCGAGGCCCTCGAGGAGCGCCTGGCCCTGGAGCACGCCGACCTTGAAGTTGTCGAACGCGATGTACTGGTCGACCGACGCCGTGTTCTTGAGGAGGCGGTCGTAGGCGATGACCGTCGCGCCGGACTGCTTGGCGGCGTCGAGCTGGGTGCCCAGCTGCGAACCGTCGATGGCACCGACGACGATGACCTTCGCGCCCTGCTCGGTCATGGCCGAGATCTGGTTCTGCTGCTCCGGCACACCGGAGTTGGCGAACTGGACGATCGGCTTGAAGCCGGCAGCCTTGAGGCCGTCGTTGAACAGGCTCTCGGCGAGGACCCAGTTCTCCGACGTCTTCTGCGGCAGCGCGACACCGATCGTCGCGTCGGCAGCGAAACCGGCCGCGGCGGGGGCCGAGGCGTCACCCGACGCCGAGGCCGACGCGGCGGGCGTCTCGTTGTCGCTGTTGTCGTCCGACGAGCAACCGCTCAGCGCGAGCGCTCCGACGGCGCCCAGGGCGATGAACGCCGTGGCGAACTTCTTCATGGGGATCCACTTTCTGTTGGTGCACCCGTCGCTGGGTGCAGGGGTGGGACCGTTCTTGGTCAGCCGCGAGCGGCTGTCTCGCCGGCGTCCACGGGGACGGCAGCGGAGTCTTCGGCACTGGCTTCGGCGACGAGCTCATCGGCCCGCTTGCCCTTGCCCTTGAATATCAGTCCAAAGATCGAGGGACGTCCCTGGACCTTGTTGTAGACGTCGAACGCGACGGCCAGCAGCAGGACCATGCCCTTGATCATCTGGGTCAGGTCGGAGCCGATGCCCTTGAGGGCCAGGCCGTTGTTGAGCACCGCCATCACGAGACCACCGATGACGGACCCGACGACGGTGCCGACACCACCGGAGACAGCGGCGCCACCGATGAACACGGCTGCGATCGCGTCGAGCTCCCAGCCCGTGCCGTCTCCGGGGCCGGAGGCGGTGGAACGGCCGGTGAAGACGATGCCGGCAAGGGCGGCCAGCAGGGACATGTTCGCCATGACGACGAAGTTGACCCGCTTGATGTTGACACCGGAGAGGGCGGCGGCGGAGCGGTTGCCACCGACTGCGTACACGTGGCGACCGGTGATCGTGCGGTTGGCGATGAAGCTGTAGACGATCACGAGGAAGAGCAGGATGCACCCGGAGATCGGGAACGACGTGCCCTCACGGCCGGAGCCGAACAGGAAGGTCAGGTACGCGATCACGAGGCAGAGCAGCACGGCACGCAGGATCACGGTCAGCGGCAGCTGAGCCTCGAGGCCGAGCTTCTTGGCCCGGGTGTTGGTGCGGACGGCCGACCAGAGGACGAAGGCGATGCCGATGATGCCGAGGAGCAGCGTGGAGTTGTTCAGGCCGGTGTCCGGACCCCACGAGGGGAGGTAGCCGGAGCCCATCTTCTGGATCTCCTCGGGCACCGGGATGGTGTTGTTCTTCCCGATGTACTGGTTCATGCCACGGAAGATGAGCATGCCGGCCAGGGTTGTGATGAAGCCTGGGATTCCGACGTACGCCACCCAGGCGCCTTGCCAGGCGCCGATCGCGAGGCCGACCGCGAGGCCGAGCAGAACGCCGACCCACCACTCGAGATGCCAGTCGCGGATGGTGATGGCCACCGTGATTCCGACGACCGCGGCGACCGACCCGACCGACAGGTCGATGTGCCCGGCGATGATGACGAGCACCATGCCGACCGCGAGGATCAGGATGTACGAGTTGCCGTTGATGATGTTCTGAGCGTTGCTCGGGGTCAGAACCTTGCCGCCGGTCGAGAACTGGAAGTACGCGATCAGTACGACGAGGGCGATGACCATGCCGAACTGACGGATACCGCCGGAGACTAGCTGCTTGAGAGCTTCCTTCATCGGAGTTCTTTCCTTGTCCTGTCGGCGTTGGTCAGCTGGCCTTGGCCGACGGCGTGCCGGTCATGAGTCGCATGAGGTTTTCCTGGTTGGCGTCGGCTCGCTCGACGACGCCCGTGATCGCGCCCTCGAAGATCGTGTAGATCCGATCCGCGAGGCCGAGGAGCTCGGGCAGCTCCGAGGAGATGACGATGACGCCCTTGCCTTCGTCGGCGAGCCGCTGGATGAGTCCGTAGATCTCGTACTTGGCGCCGACGTCGATGCCACGGGTGGGCTCGTCGAGGATCAGCAGGTCAGGCTCGGGGAACATCCACTTGCCGAGCAGCACCTTCTGCTGGTTACCGCCGGACAGCTTGGCGACACCCTGCGTCACGCTGGGCGTGCGGATGTTGAGCGACTTGCGGTAGCCCTCGGCTGCGATGTGGGCGGCGGACGGCTCGATGACGCCGCGGCGCGAGATCTTCTTCAGCCCGGCGGCGACGACCGTGTCCTCGATCGTGTCGAGCAGGTTCAGCCCCAGCGCCTTGCGGTCCTCGGGCACGTACGCGACCTTGTGGTCGATGGCCGACTGGACCGTGTGCAGCGAGACCTCTTCGCCGTTGATCTCGATGGTGCCGCTCAGGTATCGGCCGTACGACCGACCGAACAGCGAACGAGCGAGCTCGGTGCGGCCGGCGCCCATGATTCCCGCGAAGCCGACGATCTCACCGCGGCGCACGAAGAACTCGGACTGCTTGCACACGAGGCGGCCCGGCACGAGCGGGTGCTCGACGGTCCAGTCACGCACGTGGAAGAACGTCTCGCCGATGTTCGGCGTGTGCTCCGGGAAGCGGGACTCGAGCGAGCGCCCGACCATGCCGCGGATGATGCGGTCCTCGTCGACGTCACCGCCGGCGACGTCGAGCGTCTCGACCGACTTGCCGTCACGGATGATCGTGATGGAGTCGGAGATCGACTCGATCTCGTTGAGCTTGTGGCTGATCATGATGCAGGTCATGCCCTTGGAGCGCAGGCCGCGCAGCAGGTCGAGCAGGTGCTGCGAGTCGTCCTCGTTCAGGGCCGCGGTGGGCTCGTCGAGGATGAGGAGCTTGACGTCCTTGGACAGTGCCTTGGCGATCTCGACGAGCTGCTGCTTGCCGACGCCGATGTTCTTGATGATCTCGTCGGGCGACTCGCGCAGACCGACCCGAGCGAGCAGCTCGGTGGCGCGCAGGCGGGCCGTCGACCAGTCGATGCCCAACCGGCCCTTGACCTCGTTGCCGAGGAAGATGTTCTCCGCGATGGAGAGCTCCGGGATGAGTGCGAGCTCCTGGTGGATGATCGCGATGCCTGCATCCTCGGAGGCGTTGATGTCCTTGAAGCGGACCTCTTCACCCTGGTACACGATGTCGCCGGAGTACGTGCCGTACGGGTAGACACCCGAGAGCACCTTCATCAGCGTGGACTTGCCGGCGCCGTTCTCTCCGCAGATTGCGTGGATCTCACCTGCTCGAACGGTCATGCTGACCTCATCGAGCGCTCGCACGCCGGGGAACAGCTTGGTAATAGACCTCATCTCGAGGATGACTGGTCCTGACGTCATCTACCTACTCCTGACGCGACGCTGCATACGGAAGCCCATCTTCGGGCCCGGACAGACACTAGACACGGTGGCGCTTGCGGTCAACCTATGAACACACGACCGTGTCCATACCCTCATCTGTTTGAGACCAAATCGTCACCTTCGGTAAGGACTCGACGGAGCGCGAGGAGACATGCGCCGTGGACCTCGGCATCGTCTGCGAGGTCGGAAAGGGCGAACTGCGTGTGGGCAGTCGCCGTCGCGAGAGACCGTTGGCGGGCCGATTGCACGAGGCCCTCCAGCAAGGGTGCACCTACCGGCGCGAGCGCGCCCCCGAGGACCACGACGTCGGGGCTGAGCAGGTTGCAGATGGGCGCCAGGGCGCGTCCGATGACCACTCCGGCGTCGTGCAGGAGGCGCAGGACGGCGGGCTCGGACGCCCGTGCCGCGGCGATCACCTCGGCCAGGTCGACGTGCCTTCCGGGGCGGATGTAGGCCAGGTCGGCGACGATCCGACGGGTCGACGCGACGGTCTCCAGGCACCCCCGGTTGCCGCACGTGCAGACGTCCCCACCGTCGACGACCTGGCTGTGGCCGATCTCACCAGAGATGCCTGAGATCGACTCGTACAGCCGCCCGTCGAGGGCCAGGCCGGCGCCGATACCGGTGCCCACCTTGAGGTAGACCAGGCAGTGCGCGTCGGCGAACCGGCCGCTGCCGGCATGCGCCAGGGCGCCCAGGTTCGCGTCGTTCTCCAGGATCACCGGGAGGGCAAATGCGCTGGTCGTGGCCTCGATGAGGTTCAGACCGGCCCATTCGGCGAGCACGCTCGCCTGCACCACGGCACCCGTGACCGGGTCGAGCGAGGCAGGGAAGGCGAGCCCGCAGAGGGTGACCTTGGAGCGCTCGCAACCGAACTCGTCGAGCATCTCGTCGATCATCCGGCGGGCCAGGGGCAGGGTGTCCGCAGGCCGGTGCGAGTCGGGCAGTGCGACGCTGCGCATGCCGAAAGGCGTTCGCGCCGTGTTCATCCCCATGACGCGCAGGTGGGATCGGCCGACGTCGACACCCACCACGACGCGGCCGTCGGGGACCAGCGTCACCTCGACCGATCGCCGACCTGCGCTGATGACGCGGTCGGTCGTGATCCGGCCTCGAGAGGCGAGCTCGCGCACGATGTTGGAGACCGTGCCGGTGGACAGGCCGGTCCGACGGGCGAGCGCCGCCTGCGTCTGCGGGCCGTCGACCCCGAGAGTGGAGATGACGAGCTGCGTGTTGCGCTCGCGAAGGGCCTTCTGCGAGCCCGTGTCACGCGAGGCGGCGACGATGCCGCCCGATGTCTCAGGCATGGGGAGATGTCTACGCTGCCAGTTCGCTGTCGTCAAGCCTTGAACGCTAAACCCCCAATTGCGTACGGAACGTGCACACAGCGGTGGCCGCACTCACAGGTGGTGTGCGGCGTGTCATCGGGGGGTCAGCCAGATGCCTGTGCCTACCCTCGATTCGGCTGGGCGTGGCTCCGGCCGCCTGTCCTGTTGCCTCCGAGCGAGCCGAGCACTGTGATCCGTTTCGAGAATGTCACCAAGGTCTACGCGCGCGGCGCACGACCGGCGCTGGACCGTGTGTCCCTCGACGTCGAGCGCGGGGAGTTCGT
The DNA here is from genome assembly GCA_039207135.1 of Brevundimonas sp. Lineage (GTDB taxonomy): Bacteria > Actinomycetota > Actinomycetes > Actinomycetales > Cellulomonadaceae > Cellulomonas. Next base: position 3,481 of record JBCECL010000097.1, on the reverse strand, counting down.
GTTCCTCGTCGGCTCGTCGGGCTCGGGCAAGTCGACCTTCCTGCGGCTCGTGCTGCGCGAGGAGCGGGCGTCGGCCGGCAAGGTCTTCGTCGCGGGCAAGGAGCTCGGCACGCTCTCGAGCTGGAAGGTGCCGCACCTGCGTCGGCAGATCGGCGCGGTGTTCCAGGACTTCCGCCTGCTGCCCAACAAGACGGTCTTCGAGAACGTCGCGTTCGCGCTGCAGGTGATCGGCAAGCCGCGGCACCACATCCTGACGACGGTTCCCGACACGCTCGAGATGGTGGGCCTGGCCGGCAAGGAGAAGCGCCGCCCCCACGAGCTGTCCGGTGGCGAGCAGCAGCGCGTCGCCATCGCGCGCGCGTTCGTCAACCGTCCCGCCATCCTGCTGTGCGACGAGCCCACGGGAAACCTCGACCCGACGACCTCCCTGGGGATCATGCGCCTGCTCGACCGGATCAACCGCACGGGCACCACCGTGGTCATGGCCACGCACGACGACGAGATCGTCGACCAGATGCGCAAGCGGGTCGTCGAGCTGAGCACCGGAACCATGGTGCGCGACCAGTCGCGCGGCGTGTACGGCTCGGATCGCTGAGGGGGAGCGGTGCGCCTTCAGTTCATCCTGTCCGAGATCGGGATCGGTCTTCGTCGCAACCTGTCGATGACCATCTCGGTCATCCTCGTCACGTTCGTCTCCCTCACCTTCGTCGGGAGCGCCGCCCTGCTGCAGATGCAGATCGGCAAGATGAAGGACGACTGGTACGACAAGGTCGAGGTCTCCGTCTTCCTGTGCCCCGCGAACTCGTCGGAGAAGACGTGCGCCGGCGGTGAGGTCACCGCTGAGCAGAAGCAGGAGATCCGCGACGCGCTCGACGCGCCCGAGGTGAAGCCGTACATCGAGAAGATCTACTTCGAGACCAAGGAACAGGCGTTCAAGTCGTTCCAGCGTCAGTTCAAGGACCAGTTCTGGGCGTCGGCGACGACGGCCGACGATATGAACTCCTCGTTCCGCATCAAGCTGACCGACCCCGAGCAGTACCAGGTGGTCGCCGAGGTCGTCTCGGGCCGGCAGGGCGTCGAGGCGGTCGAGGACCAGCGCCGCCTGTTCGACCGCCTGTTCCTCGTGCTCGACCGCGCGACGCTGCTCGCGGGTGGCCTCGCGGCGGTCATGCTCGTCGCGGCGGTGCTGCTCATCACGACGACGATCCGCCTCTCCGCTCTCTCGCGCCGCCGCGAGACCGGCATCATGCGTCTCGTCGGCGCGTCCACGATGTTCATCCAGCTGCCGTTCATGCTCGAGGGCGCGATCGCGGCGACGATCGGCTCGCTGCTGGCGGTCGGCGGGCTGTGGCTGGGGGTCGAGTACCTCATCACCGACTGGCTCGGGTCGTCCGTCGGCTGGATCCCGTACGTCACGACGGCCGACGTCATGACGGTCGCGCCGTTCCTGATCGCGGCCGCCATCCTGCTGGCCGCGATCTCCTCCCTGGTCACCCTCAGTCGCTACACGAAGGTGTGAGCATGCGTCGGTCCCAGCTCCGCATCGTCGCCGGCCTCGCCGTCGCCGCCGTCTCCGCCACGCTCATGTTCGGGGCCGTCGCGGCACCGGCAGCGGGTGACTCGATCGACGACAAGCGCGCGGCGGCCGAGAAGGAGAAGAAGCAGAACGAGCAGGAGCGCGCCGACGCCGAGGACGCGATGGAGGGCGTCAAGGCCGACCTCCAGGCGACCTCCGACCGGCTGCTGGAGATCCAGGGGCAGATCCGCCCCGCGCAGGACAAGCTCGACGCGGCGAACGCGAAGCGCGACACCGCGCAGCGCGAGGCGAAGATCGTCGGGCAGCGCCTGCAGGACGCGAAGGACCAGAAGGTCAGCCTCGCGGACTCCATCGAGAAGGACACGACCAACGCCACCAAGATGCGCGCCGCGATCGGCCAGATGGCCCGCGAGGCGTACCGCACCGGAGGCGCGGTCTCGGGCGTCGAGGTCATCCTCGACTCCACCAGCACCGACGACTTCGTCGAGCGCTACGGCCAGATGACGACCGCGCTGCGCGCGCAGGCCCAGGTTCTCGACGAGCTCAAGACCTCGGAGTCGACGAACAAGAGCGCGCACGTGCGGCTCGGTGCCGTCGAGGTCCGCATCAACGAGCTGAACGACGAGGCGCAGGACAAGCTCGCGACCGCGAAGACCGCGGCGGCCAAGGCGGCCGACGCGCGCAAGGCGCTCGACGCCCTGCTCGCGGAGCAGACCGCCAAGAAGGCGTCGCTGGAGTCCAAGCGCGCCGAGGTGATGGCGCAGATCAAGGCCGCCGATGCCGAGTCGGCCAAGATCGAGAAGGAGCTCAAGTCCCTCAAGGCGCAGGCCAAGGCGCGCGACGCGGAGATCGCGCGCAAGCGCGCCGAGGCCGCGCGCAAGGCGGCCGAGGAGGCGAAGAAGCACCACACCAAGCCGCCGACTCAGTCCCACGAGCCGCCGTCGGGCGCGTGGTTCAGCAACCCGACGAGCGTCAACCCGATCCACGTGACGTCCGAGTACGGGATGCGGTTCCACCCGATCCTGCACTACGTGCGCCTGCACGCCGGGATCGACCTGCGCACCTACTGCAACACCAAGGTGTACGCGGGCCGCGACGGCATCGTGCTCTGGGACCGGTACCGCAACGGCTACGGCAACCAGGTGATGATCGACCACGGCACGGTCCACGGTGTCCAGCTCAGCTCGAGCTACAACCACCTGACGCGCGGCGTGGTGAAGTCGGGGGAGTACGTCGACCGCGGCCAGCTCATCGGCTACTCCGGCAACACCGGGACCTCGGCGGCGTGCCACCTGCACTTCGAGGTGTACATCAACGGCGCGACCACGAACCCCCGTCCGTACCTGGGGCTGTGATTTTCGTTCGCGTGGTCGGCCTGGCTCGAAGGTAGGCTCGTCCGCTGGCGCATTTTCGCGTCGTAGCGCGCCGCACGCGCGTCGCAACAGAGCAAGGGACGACGATCATGGCCAAGGAGACAGGGCGCAAGCTCATTGCCTCCAACCGCAAGGCTCGGCACGACTACACCATCGAGGACGTGTTCGAGGCGGGCATCGTGCTGTCCGGGACCGAGGTCAAGGCGCTGCGGATGGGTCGCGCGTCGCTGATCGACGGCTTCTGCGAGATCGACGGCCACGAGATCTGGCTGCACGGCGTCCACATCCCCGAGTACAGCCAGGGCAGCTGGACCAACCACGGGCCGCGCCGCAAGCGCAAGCTGCTGCTGCACCGCGAGGAGATCGACCGGCTCGAGGCCAAGACGCGGGAGAAGGGTCAGACGATCGTCCCGCTGTCCCTGTACTTCCTGGACGGCCGCGCCAAGATCGAGATCGCGCTCGCGCGAGGCAAGCGTGAGTACGACAAGCGCCAGGCGCTGCGCGAGCGGCAGGACAACATGGAGGCGGTCAAGGCGATGCGGGAGAAGCGCGACCGCTGATTCGCCCCGCG
>JBCECL010000096.1:6349-9686 GCA_039207135.1 Brevundimonas sp. | reverse complement strand
GCCAGACGCCGGCCGAGCGCCGCGAGCAGTACGCCGCCGACATCACGTACGGCACCAACAACGAGTTCGGCTTCGACTACCTGCGCGACAACATGGCGTGGAGCACCGACGAGCTCGTGCAGCGCGGCCACAACTTCGCGATCGTCGACGAGGTCGACTCGATCCTCATCGACGAGGCCCGTACGCCGCTCATCATCTCGGGCCCCGCATCGGGCGACGCGAACCGCTGGTACGCCGAGTTCGCCAAGGTGGTCCGCCGCCTCAAGGCCGAGCAGGACTACGAGGTCGACGAGAAGAAGCGCACCGTCGGCGTCCTCGAGCCCGGCATCGAGCGCGTCGAGGACTACCTCGGCATCGACAACCTCTACGAGTCCCTCAACACGCCGCTGATCGGCTTCCTGAACAACGCCATCAAGGCGCAGGAGCTGTTCAAGCGCGACAAGGACTACGTCGTGATGAACGGCGAGGTGCTCATCGTCGACGAGCACACGGGCCGCATCCTGCCCGGCCGTCGCTACAACGAGGGCATGCACCAGGCGATCGAGGCCAAGGAGGGCGTGGCCATCAAGGCCGAGAACCAGACGCTCGCCACGATCACGCTGCAGAACTACTTCCGCCTGTACTCCAAGCTCTCGGGCATGACCGGTACGGCCGAGACCGAGGCCGCGGAGTTCCAGGGCACGTACGAGCTGGGCGTCGTGCCCATCCCGACGAACCGCGGGATGCAGCGCATCGACCAGAAGGACTACGTCTACAAGAGCGAGGACGGCAAGTTCGACGCCGTCGTCGCGGACATCGTCGAGCGCCACGCCAAGGGCCAGCCGGTCCTCGTCGGCACGACGAGCGTCGAGAAGAGCGAGCTGCTCTCGTCCAAGCTCAAGAAGCAGGGCGTCCCGCACGAGGTCCTCAACGCCAAGCAGCACCAGCGCGAGGCCGCGGTCGTCGCGCAGGCAGGCCGCAAGGGCGCCGTGACGGTTGCCACCAACATGGCCGGCCGTGGCACGGACATCATGCTCGGCGGCAACGCCGAGTTCATGGCCGTCGCCGACCTCGCCGCTCGCGGGCTCGACCCCGCCGAGCAGCCGGACGAGTACGAGGCAGCCTGGCCCGCCGCGCTCGAGAAGGCCAAGGAGGCCGTCGCGGCCGAGCACGACGAGGTCGTCGAGCTCGGCGGGCTCTACGTGCTCGGGACCGAGCGCCACGAGTCGCGACGGATCGACAACCAGCTGCGCGGCCGTTCGGGCCGTCAGGGAGACCCGGGCGAGTCGCGGTTCTACCTGTCGATGCAGGACGACCTCATGCGCCTGTTCAACTCCGGCCTGGCCGAGACGATGATGACGCGCGCCGGGTTCCCCGAGGACATGCCGCTCGAGTCGAAGATCGTCACGCGCGGCATCCAGTCCGCGCAGTCGCAGGTCGAGGCGCGCAACTTCGAGATCCGCAAGAACGTCCTCAAGTACGACGACGTGATGTCCCGGCAGCGCGTCGTCATCTACGAGCAGCGCCGCCGCGTGCTCGAGGGCGAGGACCTGCACGAGCAGGTCGGCCACTTCCGTTCGGACGTGCTCTCCGCGTACATCCAGGCCGCGACGGCCGAGGGGCGCCCGGAGGAGTGGGACCTCGAGGCGCTGTGGACCGCGCTGCGTGCCGTCTACCCCGTGAGCCTGACGTCCGACGAGGTCGTCGAGCAGGCGGGCGGCCCGACGCGCATCACGAGCGAGCTGCTCGAGCGTGAGGTCCTCTCGGACGCCGAGCACGCCTACGCGGACCGCGAGGAGCAGATCGGCTCGGACAACATGCGCCAGCTCGAGCGTCGCGTGACCCTGTCCGTGCTGGACCGCAAGTGGCGCGAGCACCTCTACGAGATGGACTACCTCAAGGAGGGCATCGGCCTGCGCGCGATGGCCCAGCGTGACCCGCTCGTGGAGTACCAGCGCGAGGGCTACCAGCTGTTCAACGCGATGACCGACGCGATCAAGGAAGAGACGATCGGCTACCTCTTCAACCTCGAGGTCAAGGTCGAGGAGGCCGAGGAGGCTCCCGTCACGGCCGAGTCCGCCGCCGCGACCGCGGCTGCGGGTGCCGCTGCCCAGCGCCTCGTGGCCAAGGGCATCGACGGCCCGACCCAGCGTGTGCCGCTGCAGTACACGGCGCCGTCGGCCGACGGCGACGGCGCGGTCGTCACGAAGGGTGACGCCCCCGGCGACGTCGCCCGGCCCGTGAGCGCCGACGGAGAGAACCGCGAGGCCCGCCGCAAGGCCGCCAAGCAGACCAAGCGCCGCTGAGCGAGCTCGGCCGCCGGTGGTTCGACCGCCGACGGCCGAACCAGCAGCGATCTGACGGCGCAGACGACAGGGCCGCACCATCTCGGTGCGGCCCTGTCGTGCCCCCGGGGTCAGCCGACCTCGAGCGACGTCGTGCGCCAGGAGCCGCGATGCGACTCGAGGCGCAGGGCAACCGCGCGGACACGTGTCCCGTCGTCCACGACGGCGCCGATCTCGCACGCGTGCTCGTCGACCACGCAGACCCGCACCCGACGCACCGTCGCGCTCCTGCCCGCGACGGGCGCGCGGCGCCCCAGCACGCGGGCGGTCAGCGCGGCGCGCGCCTGGACCGTCTCGAACACCCCAGGCGTCATCCAGCGGGCGAGCTGGGCGACCGGTCGCCTGCCGAGCAGGACCTCGACCACGGCGTGCGCGATCGCGCGGCCGACCGTGGCCGGGTCAGCGACGGGCCCCGGGCCGCGGTCCTCGTCGTCCGCTTCCAGCACGGGGGAGCGGTCCGTGGAGCGCAGGATGGCGATCCGGTGGGCGATCGTGGGCGGGACCGGTGCCGCTGGCTCCGTGGCCGTCGGGAGCGGTGCGGGCGGCAGCGTGGGCAGGAGGCGCACGCGGGCGATCGGTGCCGGCGGGTCGGCTGATCTGGGTGCAGCGTTGCCGCCGCCGCCGCCGTCGCCGTCGTCGTCCGCAGGGCGCGGGGCCAGGTGCTGGCGCTCGCGCGCGGGCGCCGCGAACAGCTCCTCGACGAGTGAGTCAGCCCGCTCGACGGTCAGCGCGCTCATCGCGAGCCGCCAGCGGCCGCGTCGTGCCTGGTCGCGTCGACCGCGGGCGCGTCCGGGACCACGAGTCGCTGGCCGGGCCGGATCTCGTCGGGATCGACCCCGATCACGTCGGCGTTCGCCTGGTACCACGTCGGCCATGCCGCTGCGACGTCGCTCGCTGTGGCGTCCGCGGGCAGGTGCGCCGCGGCGATGCTCCACAGCGAGTCGCCGCGCTGGACGACGACCGAGGCTTGCGCACGCGCGCGGGCCCGGTGTGGCGCGCCCTGAGCCTCCGCC
>JBCECL010000096.1:3736-6249 GCA_039207135.1 Brevundimonas sp. | reverse complement strand
CGGCAGCGGCGCCCCAGCCGAGATCGTCGGAAGGAGTCGTGAGGCGGGCCGTCGCCTCCCAGCCGAGCGCAGGCACGGCGTCCGAGACGGCGACCGACATCGTTCCGGCGGGCGGCACCCCGTTCACGGGCTCGGCCGCACCGGCGCTCGTCGCCAGTCCGACCGCGATCGTCGCGGCCACACCTACGCCGAGCGCGCGCCGGACCGCGCCGGGTGCGAAGCGGTGCACGGCCCGTTCGCCTGCCCGCCACGTCAGCCCGAAGCCCCGGACGCCGAGGCAGAGCGCAGCGACGAGGCAGCAGAGCGTGATCCAGGCTCCCGCAGCGATCCCCACACCCACGATCCCCCGCGCGACGATCTCGTCGACCCGCGGCGCGGGCGGCAGCGGCGTGCTGATCCGGACCGCGAGGGCCGCGGTGATGGCGGCGGCGACGCAGCCTGAGCTGAGCAGCAGAGCTCCGACGGCGACGCCTCGACCGGATGCATGTCTCTGGATCATCTTCTGCCCCTTAGATGACGTTTGATGTGCGTTGATCTCTTTTGGTGTCAGTAGATGTACCCGAATGTCCGTTTCGTGTCCAGCGATGTCCACGCTCTGTGGGCGCTTGCCACGGGCCGACGGACCTCGAACCGGGCTCGTGCGCGCCGCTCGACCCCTACGTTGTGGTGATGCGATGGGAGACCTTGTTCGCGGACATGGAGGCGCAGCTCGCGGCGGCGGATCGGGCCGGGGTTCGGGCCGACGTGGCCGAGCTCGTGCGTGCCGAGCGCGCGACCGTCCACCTGGCAGACCGGCTCCGCGGGTCGGTCGGGCGGCAGCAGCGTGTGCGGATCGCGGGTGCCGAGCCGATCGAGGGCGATCTCGTCGATGTCGCCGAGCAGTGGGTGCTGCTCGCGCAGGGTGCCGAGCGCCGCGTCCTGGTCCCGATCGGGGCCATCGCCGCGATCGCGGGCGTCGGGGCGCACGTCGCGCCGGATCCGGGTCGGGTCGAGCGGCGTCTCGGTCTCGGGCACGCGCTCCGGGTGCTCGCAAGGGACCGCGCGGCCGTGGTGGTGCGTGCGGCCGACGTCGAGCTCGTGGGACGGCTGGGCGCCGTGGGTGCGGACCACGTCGACGTCGTGGTGGAAGGCGCGGGGGTGACGTGGGCCGTGCCGTTCGGGGCCTTGTCCTGGGTTCGCTCAGGCTGAGGCGCGCGACCGGCATCGTGCCGCGGTGCGCCGGGACCGACGCTGCGGCGGGTTCAGTGCCGCGCGGACGTCAGCGGGTCGTCGTCTCCGGTGCGTCCGCTTCAGCCTTGCGAGGCGCGGCCTGCTCGTACATGCGCGCGATGTAGCTCTCGAGCTCGACCGCCTCGATGCGCCACACCTTCTTCGGCCCGATCTGGATGCCCCGCAGGTCGCCGGAGTGCAGCAGCTGGTACGTCTGCTGCGCGGAGATGTTGAGAACCTCGCTGACGTCGGCGAGCGTGAGGAACCGCGGTGGCATGTACCGAAGTCTGGCACGTGCCCAGGTCAAGAACGGGTTGTCCACAATCGCACGTTTTGCCCCACCGGCTCCGCGTGTTCGGGCAGGATGGCGCACCGACGCCTGACCGAACCTGGACTTCACCGACGGAGAGCCGATGGACACCGCCACGCTCGATCTGCCTGCCCCCGTGGCCGCACGCCTGCGGCGCCCGGGCTGGCGCGATCCAAGGCTCCTCGTGGGGGTCCTGATGGTGGCCGGATCCGTCGCGCTGGGATCGTGGGCGGTCCAGTCGGCCCACAGCACCGTGCCCGTCTACATGGCGCGCCACGCACTCGTCCCCGGTCAGGTGCTCGGTGCCGACGACCTGGTGGTTGCCGACGTCCAGCTGGCGCCGGGCGAGCTCGAGCACTACCTCGGCGCGAAGGATGCGCTGCCCGGCGACGCGGTCGTGGTGCGTGTCGTGGGGGACTCGGAGCTCGTGCCTGCGGACGCCGTCGGCTCCGCCGCAGATCTGGACGTGCGGTCGGTCGCGATCCCGCTCGAGCGTGCACCCTCCCGCGACGTCGTCGTCGGCGCGCTGGTCGACGTGTGGTTCATCCCGGCGCCACCCGACGGCGGCGGCGAGTCCGCACCACGTGAGCTCTCGGCGGCGCTCCCGGTCGCCGAGGTCGCGCGCCCGCAGCACTCGCTCGGGGGAGTCGACGGCTCGTCGGTGCACGTGCTGGTGCCCAAGGGCCAGCTGCCACAGGTGCTGGCAGCACTCGCCGCCGACGGCGAGTTCGAGGTCACCCCCGTCCCGGGAACGGGAGGCTGACGTGGCCCACGGTGTGCTGTGCGCCGTTCACGGCGACGCGGAGTCGGTCGTGGTCCAGGCGCTCGACGCGAGTGCGCAGCTGCAGGTCACCAGGCGGTGCGCCGACGTGACGGAGCTCTTGGCCGCCGCCGAGGCCGGGCTCGGGCGCGTCGCGGTCGTGTCCGGTGGTCTCGACCACGTCGACCGCGAGACCGTCGACGCGCTGCACGCCGCGGGCGTGCGGGTCGTCGG
>JBCECL010000096.1:1754-3636 GCA_039207135.1 Brevundimonas sp. | reverse complement strand
CCGGGCCGGACGACCGTCGCGGTCAATCTCGCCGCGGAGCTCGCGGCCCGCGGCGGCTCGGTGCTGCTCGCCGACGCCGACACGTACGGCGGGAGCGTGGCGCAGGTGATCGGGCTGCTCGACGAGGCGCCCGGGCTCGCCGCCGCGGTCCGTCAGGCCGGCCAGGGCATGCTCGACGTGACCACCCTCGCGCGGCTGTCGCCCGTGGTCGCGCCGGACCTGCGGGTGCTGTCGGGCACGTCGCGCGCCGATCGCTGGCCCGAGCTGTCGTCGTCGGCGATCGAGTCCGTCTGGAGCGTCGCGCGTGAGCTCGCTCGGTGGACCGTGGTCGACGTCGGGTTCTGCCTCGAGCAGGACGAGATGCTGAGCTACGACACGCGCGCGCCGCAGCGCAACGCAGCGACCCTGCGGACGCTCGAGGCGGCAGACCTGGTGGTCGTCGTCGGCGCGGGCGACCCGGTCGGCATCCAGCGGCTCGTGCGCGGGCTCACCGAGCTGACCGAGCTCGGGCTCGCGAGCACCAGGCTCGTGCTGGTCAACCGCGTGCGGTCGTCGGTCGCAGGTCCGCGCCCCGCCGAGGCGGTGCTGCAGGCGCTCGCGCGCTACGCGGGCGTCTCCGATGCGGTCCTCGTTCCCGAAGACCGCGCAGCGACCGACACCGCGCTCCTCGAGGCGCAGACGTTGCGTGAGGTCGCACCCGGCTCGCCCGCGCGTCGAGCGATCGCGGAGGCGGCTGCGCGGATCGACGCGTCCGTGCGCCCGGTCGAGCGCCGGCCCGTCGCAGCTGCGAGCGTCGCTCGCGGCTGATGTGCCTGTCGAGGGGCACACTTGCACCGTGCGCATCTACCTGCCGGCAACCCTCGACGAGCTCGACGCGACCGACCTGCCCGCCAGGCGTGGGCACGCCGTCACCTCGGAGCTGCGCGCCGCGCTGCCCGACGAGGACGAGGAGGGCCTGGAGTTCGCTGCGCAGCTCATGGCCGCCGACGACAGCTTCGAGCTGCTGCGGGCCGCTCCGGGCGCTCCGCGGCTTCGCCTCGTCGTCTCGGTCGACGTCGCCGAGGCGGACGTCGAGCTGGTCGTCGACGAGGACGACGGTGCGCCAACCCTCGTCGAGCTCGCGGGGCCGCTGAAGGTGGCCGCGATCGTGTGCGCCCACGTCGACGAGCCCGGCGCGCGGGCCGACGTCGAGGCCGCGCTCGCGGGCGACGAGGCGGCGGGGGAGCGTCTCGACGACGCTGACCTGCTCTGGTACGACGCGACCGAGCTCGCGCAGATCCCGCGCTGAGGTCCTCGGGCTGCGGTTCCCGCGGGCGGCGGACGTGGCCTTCGTCACGAACGGCGCCAGGAACGTGCCGCAGCGTGGGGCCAGTTGGACCGTGGTGCCAGGGACCAGGTAGTGTTCACCGCCGGTACGACGTCCGGTGGACGATCTCACCAGCCCTTCGGGGTCGGTGGAATCACCGGGGGTTATACCCCCATGGGGTATGGTGTAATTGGCAGCACGACTGATTCTGGTTCAGTTAGTCTAGGTTCGAGTCCTGGTACCCCAGCGCGAGCACCGCTGATCCGCATGGTTCCGAGTCCCTCGGAACATCGGGTAAAGTGTTCACTCGGTAAGCGAGACCTACGGGTCGAGCAGCTGATAGGCCCCCGTTGTGTAGCGGCCTAGCACGCCGCCCTCTCACGGCGGTAGCGCCGGTTCGAATCCGGTCGGGGGTACGCACGAGAAGGCCCGGTCACCACGGTGACCGGGCCTTCTGCGTTCCCGGCCCAGGTCGCTCCGGCCGTCGCGCGCCCGCCTTCGGCCGCCCACCCTCGCGCTTCGCCGCGCCCGTCGTGGCATCCCGGGCCACCCGACGCGACCCCCCGTCGTGCAGGA
>JBCECL010000096.1:0-1654 GCA_039207135.1 Brevundimonas sp. | reverse complement strand
CGGTCGGGGAGGTCAGTGCTGGCCGGGTGGGCCGTGCTGGCTCGCCTGCTGCAGGCTCGCGACGAGCACGCCGATGGCGGCGACGACGGCGCCGAGGAACAGCCCGAAGAGGACCGCCCCGAGGGCGCCGCCGCCGCTCGCGAGCACGACCACCACGCCGGCGACCAGGCCGACGACGAAGCACACGAGGGCGATGCGCCGGGCGCGGCGCCGACGCGCGACGCCGGGCCCGCGAGTAGCCATCAGTCGGCGGTGCGGCGCAGGACCTCGGTCAGCCGGTTGGCCGCCGAGACGACCGCCGCGGCGTGCAGCCGGCCGGGCTGGCGCGACAGGCGCTCGAGCGGTCCGGAGACCGAGACGGCGGCGACGACGCGCCCGGACGGCCCGCGCACGGGCGCCGAGACCGACGCGACGCCGACCTCGCGCTCGGACACCGACTGGGCCCAGCCGCGGCGCCGGACGCCGGACAGGATCGTCGCGGTGAACTTCGAGCCCTGCAGGCCGCGGTGCAGGCGGTCCGGCTCCTCCCAGGCGAGCAGCACCTGGGCGGCGGAGCCGGCCTGCATCGTCAGCGTCGCGCCTACGGGGATCGAGTCGCGCAGACCGATCGGGCGCTCGGCGGCGGCGACGCAGATGCGCTGGTCACCCTGCCGGCGGTAGAGCTGCGCGCTCTCGCCGGTGTGGTCGCGCACGGCGGCGAGCACGGGCCCGGCCGCGGCGAGCAGCCGGTCCTCGCCGGCTGCCGTCGCGAGCTCGGACAGGCGCGGTCCGAGCACGAACCGGCCCTGCATGTCGCGCGCGACGAGGCGGTGGTGCTCGAGCGCAACGGCAAGCCGGTGGGCCGTCGGGCGGGCAAGATGGGTGGCGGTGACGAGCTGGGCGAGCGTGGCCGGTCCAGCCTCGAGAGCGCTGAGAACGGACGCGGCCTTGTCCAGAACGCCGACTCCGCTAGAGTTGTCCATAGGTCGATATTGCCGTCTCGTAGACTGAGATGCAAGCGACACCCCCCAGCTGGACTAGAGACAGGACCGAGAACATGGCCGGCACGTTGGCAGAGAAGGTCTGGGACGCACACGTCGTGCGCCGTGGCGCGGACGGAGCGCCGGACCTCCTCTACATCGACCTGCACCTCGTGCACGAGGTCACGAGCCCGCAGGCCTTCGAGGGTCTGCGGCTGGCGGGACGTCCGGTGCGGCGCCCCGACCTGACGCTCGCGACCGAGGACCACAACACCCCGACGCTCGACATCGACCGGCCCATCGCCGACGCGACGAGCCGGACGCAGATCGAGACGCTGCGCAACAACGCCAAGGAGTTCGGCGTGCGCATCCACTCGCTCGGCGACGCGGACCAGGGGATCGTGCACCAGGTCGGCCCGCAGCTCGGTCTGACGCAGCCGGGCCTGACGGTCGTCTGCGGCGACTCGCACACCTCGACCCACGGCGCCTTCGGGGCGCTCGCGTTCGGCATCGGCACGAGCGAGGTCGAGCACGTGCTCGCGACGCAGACGCTGCCGCTCGCGCCGTTCAAGACGATGGCGATCACCGTCAACGGCCAGCTGCCCGAGGGCGCGACGAGCAAGGACATCATCCTCGCGATCATCGCCAAGATCGGCACCGGCGGCGGGCAGGGCTACGTGCTCGAGTACCGCGGC
>JBCECL010000095.1:0-10312 GCA_039207135.1 Brevundimonas sp. | reverse complement strand
GCTGGGACGGGCGACTGGTGGACGGACCGGTGCTGAAGCACGCGGCGGAGCTCGTACGACGCGCCGGGGTGTGACGACGGGCAAGCGTGTGCGCCGTGAGGTGACTAGGGCGTTAGTGCTCCGACGGTGGTCGGCGACGTCGTGTAGCAGTACCACCCCGGCGTTGAGGAGCCGTCAGGCCGAAACACGACCTTGTTGGACTTTCCCGACATGTTCGTCACGACCTGCCACGCGCAGCTCCCTGCGCGGGCTAGTTCGATCAACTCGATGACAGCAGCCCGCTTCGTGTCTGCGTTGACGACAACGTCGGTCCGACCGATCCGTGCCTTGAGGGCAGAGCGGCCGCCGAACGAGCCGATGGCAGCGATCGTCAGGTCATCCGAATCCTCGAGCCAACGCTCGAAGTGCGCGACGAGTGCTTCGGCGGACAACAGCTCTAGGCCATCCGGACGCGGTGTGCCGACTGCAGCCTCGAATGCGCTGCGCCGTTCGCTGATCCACGCGGCAAGCGTCGTGCGAAAGACAACTGAATTGGCTCCTGGAGTTCCACCGATGTTCGCGGACCAGCCAAGGAACTGAACGCCGTGCCCGACGCCCTCGTAGAGCATCGTCGTCCGCTTCGGGTCGAGCGGTGCGGTACCGGCGGGCTCAAGTGCTGCTAGACCGGTGGCTTGCACCTGGTTAACGACCTGCCGCCCGTTCAGCAGCACGAGATTCACGTCGAGGTGGCGCAGTAGATCGCGGAGGTACGGGACCCCAGCACTCAGGTAGGCCTCGCGCACCGTCTTCGGCTGGATCCCGCTCCACACCGGCACCGTCGCCCACGGCACCAGGTCGAGATGACACGCGGTTCCGCGGGTATATGACGTGTTGGTTGCTGATTCGAGCAGCTTGTCTAGAGGGCCGAACCACTTCCAGTACGGCGAGTTTTCGAAGTACGAAAGGCACTCGTGGACCACCTGCGCGGCGTGTCGCTCGTTTGCTCGGACGCCCTGGCCGATGCCCAGGGATTCGGTCGTCGCGAGGCGCCGCGGTTCGAGGAGTGCGCCGCCCTTACCGACGAACTCAGCGCCACTCGGGTTGATCCCGAGAGTCGCGACACGCGCGGTAAGCGCGCTTCCGAATGCGATCACCGGGGTCGAACCTGGTACGACGAACTCCGGATAAGGGGGCTCGGCACGCATGAGTTCGAGCACATCAGTCGCGAGTCTTTGAAGGAGCTGCGTCACTGGTCGTCTCCTCGGGCTGGGTGCGCCATGCCTTGTCGCTCGAGCCAGCCGATTATGGACCACTCGCCGTAACCGACGTCGGAATGTCGCAGCAGTCCTCCTTCACTTCACCTGATGACTTGCCCGAACCTCGTGGCGATTGACCACTGAGGACGAGCGGCGGCTCGGGCTAGTACGCGCGGAAGCGCGCGGTCGCGATCTGCAACGAGTGACGCCAGGTCTGCCCCGCCGTGGTCGCAGCCGAGACCGTGCGGTCGCGTCCGAGGACCCGCACCGTCACGACCTGGTCCGGCCCGAGCCGCTTCGTGATGATGCAGCGCCGCTTGGCCGTGATGCACACGCGCTTGCCGTCGACGCGAACCTCGTACCGAGCGTCGGCGGTCGCGGCCTTGGCCCACCTCACGCGAGTACCGCGCTTGATCAGCTCGCGGGTGGCAGATGCGACGGCGACGGGCGTGACGAGGGACTGCACGGTCGCGGTGGCCGAGCCGCCCGCCCCGTCCGTGACCCGCAGCCCGACGCTGACCCGCCCGGACACCGTCCGGTCCGGCGTGAGCACGACCGTTCCGCCGACGACGCGAGCACCGACGTGCGCCGGGCGGGACGTGACGGTCAGGGCAAGCGCGTCGTGGTTCGGGTCGAGGGCCGACGGGGTCACCGTGCGGGACGTGCCGGCCGTCTGGGCGGTGCGGGTGGTGGCCAACATCGGTGCGGCGTTGCGCACCGTCAGGCTCACCGTGGCGTGAGCGGTGAAGCCGTTCTCGTCCCGGACCGTGTAGGTGAACGAGTCCGTCCCGCGGTAGCCGCTGGCGGGCAGGTAGCGCACCTGGGTGCCGGCGACGGTGACGCTTCCATGCGCGGCGCCGGCCGCAGCGGTCAGCGTCAGGGCGGACGGGTCGTTGCGCAGCACGTCCAGCAGCGGGCGCGGACCGGAGGCCGAGGCCCCGTCGACGGTGAAGGAGTCGCCGGCCGGCGCGACGAACACGACCGCGTGCTGCGCCGGAGTGGCGGGCAGCCACAGCAGGTCGCCGTCCTGACCGGCCCGGACCACGCAGGTGGTCGGGGAGGCGGCCGTCAGCCGGCCGCTGGGGTTCAGCGTGCAGGCGCCGCTCGCGAGCGAGAGCGTCGCGGGCAGGCCAGAGCTGGCGGCCGCGGTGACGGGCACGTCGGCACCGACCAGGGCGCGCGCGGGTGCCCGCAGCGTGAGGCTCTGGGGCTGCGGCGGCAGCGGCGGAGCGGTCACGGCGGCCGTGGCCGACGAGGTGGCGGTCGCGGGCCAGTACTGCGCCTTGCTGGCGGAGACGCGCACCGCGAGCACAGCACCGACCAGGTCGCTGGTCACCGCGAGCGTGGTCGCGTCCTCGCCGTCGATCGGCTGGCCGCCCGCGAGCCACTGGTAGGCGAGGGTCACGGGAGCGGGGCCCCAGACGCCCGGGTCGGCGGTCAGGACGTCGCCGACGACGGGGGTGGTGTCGTCGATCGTCGGGCTGTCCGAGTTGAGGGTGCCGGGGGCGACGTCGACGGTGAACGACGCGGACCGGGTGTGGCCGTCGGCGTCCTCGACCGTGACCGTCACGCTCGACGCGTCGCTTGCCGTGGTCGGGGTGCCGCTGATCGTGCCGGTGTCGGGGTCGAGCGCGAGGCCGTCGGGCAGCGCGCCGGAGGTGACGGCGTACGCGTACGGCGCCACGCCGCCCGTCGCGCTGAAGGAGATCGCATCCTGGACCGCGGTGTCGACGGTCAGGTGCGTGGTGCCGGGGGCAGTCACCGTCACGGCGGGGAGCACCGCGCTCGTGCCCGCCGAGGTCCGGGACGCCGTCGCGTACTCGGCCTTCGTGCCGGTGACCCGGACCGACAGGACCGAGCCGGCGAGATCGGGGGTGACCTCGAGGGTCGCGGAGGTCGCGAGCTCGAGCTCCTCGCCGTCGGCGAGCCACTGGTAGGACAGGGCCACGGGCTCGGGCCCCCACACGCCGGCGTCGGCGGTGAGGACGTCGCCCACGACGGGGGTGGTGTCCTCGATGACCGGCGTCGCCGCGGTGAGAGTGCCGGGGCGGGCCTCGATGTAGAACGACGTGCTCCCGAAGTGGCCGTCGGCCGCGGCGGCCGTCACGGTCACGCCCGAGCCCGCTACGACGGCCGTGGGAGTGCCGCTGATCTCGCCGGTCGCGGTGTCGAGCTCGAGGCCGGCCGGCAGGGTCCCTGCGGTCACGGCGTAGGTGTACGGAGCGACTCCACCGCGCGCCGCGACCCGGACAGGCGTGATCGGGGTCCCGACCTTGAGGATCACCGCACCGGGGTTGGCCAGCATCACGGGGGCCACCACGGGGGCGGTGGCGAGCGAGCGGGCGGCGGCCGAGCGGTGCTCAGCCTTCGTCCCGGTGACTCGGACGGAGATCGCCTTGCCGACCATGTTGGCGGTGAGCAAGAGGTGCGTGTCGACCTCGGTCGCGAGGAGGTCGTCGTCGGCGAACCACTCGTAGGTCAGCGCGACGGGCGCGGGTCCCCAGGTGCCCGGGTCCACGCTCACGTACTCGCCGACGACGGGAGTGCGGTCGTCGATCGTCGGCGTCGACCACGTGAGCGAACCGAGGCCGACCCCGACGGAGAACAGCGCCGATCCCGTGCTGCCGTCGGCGTCGGTAGCGGTGACCGTCACGTCCGACGCGGCCGTGGCCGCGCTGGGCGTCCCGCTGACCTCGCCGGTGTCGGTGTCGAGGGTCAGCCCGGACGGGAGGGTGCCCGACGTGACGGCGTAGGTGTAGGGCGCGACACCACCGGAGGTGGCGAACGAGAACGGCGTGACCGCCTCGCCGACGGTGAGGCTCTGGGTGCCGGGACTGGTCACGGTCACCGCGGCGACGACGGCCGTGGTGCCCGACGACGTCGCGGATGCCGGCGTGTACCCGGCCTTGGTGCCGGTCACGCGGACGCTCAGCACGGCCCCGACCAGGTCGTCGGTCACGGTGAGCGAGGCGCCGGTCGCGTCCTCGATCGCCCGGCCGTCCGCGAGCCACTGGTAGGCCAGCGTCGCAGACGCGGGGGACCAGGCGCCGGGGGTCGCGGTCAGGACGTCGCCGACGACGGGCTTGGTGTCGTCGACGCTCGGCGTGGCCGAATCGATCGTGCCCGGGGCGACCGAGAGCGAGAACGTCGCTTCCGCGGTCCGACCTCCGGCGTCCGTGGCGGTCACCGTCACGGCGGAGCTCGCCCAGACCTCGGCCGGCGTGCCGCTGATCGTGCCGGTGTTCGCGCCGAGGGCCAGCCCGGACGGCAGGCCGCCCGCGGTGACGGCGTAGCTGTAGGGCGCGGTCCCGCCCGTGGCCGCGAACGAGAACGGCGACGCTGCGGTCCCGACGGTCAGGCTCTGGTCGTCGGGCGCGGTCAGGGTGAGCGCGCTGGTGGCCGAGGCGACCGTGATCGTGAACGTCGCGAAGACGGGGTCGCCGTTCTTGTCCGTCGCGCGCACGGTGACGTCCGTGGCTGGCGCGGCCGTGGTCGGTGTTCCCGTGATCTGCCCGGTCGTCGCGTTGAGCGCGATCCCGGCCGGGAGCGAGCCGGCGGAGACGGCGTACGTGTACGGAGGGACGCCGCCCGCGGCGGTCAGCGCGATCGGGGTGATCGCCTCGTCGACCGTGAAGCTCTGGTTGCCGGGGTTGGCGAGGGTCGCTGTGCCGTTCTGTGCCGAGGTGCGCGGGGCGCGCGGCGCCTGCACGAAGTCGACGCTGTTGTTGTCGGTGTCGCGGCCGTTGGTCCGGCGCAGCGCCCCGCCGACAGCGGGGTGCGAGGGTGCGGCGCTGGTCTCTGGGCTGTTGGCGGTGCCGTACCCGAGCAGGTCGACCCGGAGCGGGTCGTTGGCGGGCGTCGTGACCCCTGTGGTGGCACCGGTCAGCGCGATGTGACCGCCGGCCGTCGTGGAGGCCGAGGCATCGAAGCTGTAGCGCGAGTCGGGCGTGCCCGGTCCGGAGTAGTTGACGCCGGCGGCCAGCCAGTAGCCGTGAGGGGCGACCACGAAGGTGGTGACGGGGCTGACGGCCGTGTAGGTCGAACCGGTGGCGGACTTGTACTGGATCGTGCCGGTGAACGTGATGGTCTGCGAGGTGGGGTTGTAGAGCTCGACGTACTCGTCCGTCGCCGCGGTTCCCGCCCCGTTGCCGCCCGAGAACTCGTTGATGACGAGGTGGGTCCCAGCAGGGTTGGCCGAGGCCAGCATCGGTGCGGCGACCTGCAGGGTCGTGGCGACCAGCGTGAGGCCGAGCGCCATCGAGATGCGGGCGCTGGTGGTCGATGCTTTGCCGTACTTGCCCATCGGAAACCCTTTTGTCGTCGCTCGAATGCGGCCTGGCCTGCGGAAACGCGTCCCGAAGGCCGTCTGGGTATCGGCGCCAGGGCACGGCGTCTTGAGGAACGTGACGCGATGTCACCTCGCCGCCGGCGATGCGGACCGAGGGTGCGCGACGAAATCTGCACATTGTCGCGATGGCACTGGTCAGCACGTCGAATCGGAGCGTCGGTCGGCCCGGTGGGCGCCCGACGGGCATGCGCGTTTCACCCGAGCGGGTGAAGGTGGAATCGCAGGGGGGTTCACAGCAGGCACACAAGGAGGTGTTCCCCATGGCAAGAATCGGACGGCGGACGGCTGCGGTCGGCACGGCGTTCGCACTCGTGCTGGCAGCGGGGGGAAGCGCGATAGCGGCCAACATTCCGAGCGAGGATCAAGCGTTAGCTCCAACGCGGCAACCAGCCGCGAAGTCGGTCGAGCAGAAGGTCAACAGCCTGCTCGCCCGCATGACGACGAAGGAAAAGCTGCAGCAGGTCCAGCTGCTCTCCGACGGCCAGATCACCGACGCCGACGCCAAAGCGGGCGTGGGATCGGTGTTCAGCCTCGTCGACGCCGAGAAGATCAACCACTTCCAGCACATCGCGGTCGACCAGTCGCGACTGCACATCCCGATCCTGTTCGCCTACGACACGATCCACGGCTACCGCACGATCTTCCCTGTGCCGCTCGGTGCGGCGAGCTCCTTCGACCCCGCCGTCGCGCGGGCTGACGCCTCCGTCGGCGCGAAGGAGTCCGCGATCCAGGGCCTCAAGCAGGTGTACAGCCCGATGGTCGACGTGTCGCACGAGCCTCGGTGGGGCCGCATCGTCGAGGGCGCGGGCGAGGACCCGTACCTCGGGTCGGTGATGGCCGCCGCGCGCGTGAAGGGGACCCAGGGCACGGACTACAGCGCTCCCAACAAGGTCGTCGCGAGCGTCAAGCACTACGTCGGCTACGGCGCGGCCGAAGGTGGCCGTGACTACAACACCACCGACATGTCGGAGTCCGTCCTGCGCAACACGTACCTGCCGCCGTTCAAGGCCGCGATCGACGCGGGCGCGGACACGGTGATGTGCTCGTTCAACGCGCTCAACGGGGTTCCGGGGTGCGCGAACAAGTACACCGAGACCGACATCCTGAAGAAGGAGTGGGGCTTCGACGGGTTCATCGAGAGCGACTACACCGCCGTCGCGGAGCTGCGGGCCTGCCCGCCGGTGAAGCCTGACGACGGTCCGTGCGGGCACGGCATCGCCGCCGACGGTCCCGACGCGGGTGCCGCGGCGCTGATGGCCGGCACCGACTCGGAGATGGTCAGCACGTACCTGCGTGACTACGGCTCGCAGCTGCTCAGCGACGGGAAGATCTCGATCTCCCGCCTCAACGACGCGGTCAAGCGGATCCTGCGGGTCAAGTTCCGCGCCGGGCTGTTCGACAACCCGTACGTCGACGTCGCGAAGGCCAGCGACGCGGCGAGCTACGGCAAGCCGGCGGACCTGACCAAGAGCCGCTGGGCCGCAGCCCGCTCGATGGTGCTGCTCAAGAACGAGGACGAGGCGCTGCCGCTCGACGCGAGCAAGTCCACCGCGCTGATCGGTCCGTTCGGCCAGACGGTCGACGAGATGCTCGGCCCGTGGTCGGGGCGCGGCTCCGACGAGCTCGCGCCGAAGTTCGTGAGCCTCTTCGACGGCCTCAAGGCCGCCAGCACGGGCACGGTGACCTACACCGCGGCGTGCAACCTGGCGCACAACTTCGACCCGCCCAACAACGCCGTCCCGCCCATCACCGCGGACGACGAGGTGTGCGCGGGACCGGGGACCGACGGGACGGACATCGACGATGCCGTCGCGGCGGCGAAGAACGCCGACCAGGTGGTTCTCGCCCTCGGCGAGAGCGGGTTCATGAGCGGCGAGTCCAACAGCCGCAGCCAGCTGGACCTCCCGGGTCACCAGGAGGACCTGCTCAACGCGGTCGTCGCGACCGGCAAGCCGGTGGTCGTCGTGCTGCTCAACGGGCACCCGCTCGACCTGACGGCCGTGGTCGACAAGCCCGCGGCGATCCTCGAGGCCTGGTTCCCGGGCACCGAGGGCGGCAACGCGGTCGCCGACGTGCTCTACGGGAAGGTCAACCCGGGCGGCAAGCTGCCCGTGACGTTCCCGCGTGGGGTCGGCACGGTGCCGACGTACTACAACCACGAGCCCGCCGGACGGCCGTGCGACGCGACGTTCAAGTGGAACGCCCGCTACCGCGACCTGCCGACGTGCGACCCGGTCTTCGCGTTCGGCTACGGCCTCAGCTACACGACGTTCGACGTCTCGAAGCTGAGCCTGAGCAGCTCGAAGGTGGGCCGCAACGGCAGCGTCACCGTCTCGATGGTCGTCAAGAACACCGGCGACCGCACGGGTGACGACGTCGCGCAGGTGTACATCCACGACCCCGTGGCGAGCATGTCCCAGCCGGTTCGTCGGCTGCGCGGCTTCGAGCGCGTGACGCTCGAGCCGGGGGAGTCGAAGAAGGTGAGCTTCACGCTCGACAAGAGCGACTTCGGCTTCTACGACAACCGCGGCAAGTTTGTCGTGGAGCCGGGGGAGATCCAGGTGTTCGGAGGGGACTCGTCGGCAGCCAGCCTGACGAAGTCGTTCACCGTCACCGGTTGAGATCAGCGCGATGAGCGCAGCACCGGGACCGCCGCAAGCACGACTCTGCGGCGGTCCCGGTGCTGCCGGCTCGCCCGGTCGTCCCTGTGAGCGACGAGACAAGCGGGCGGGCTCGGCCGATGGCGGCATCGGGAGTACGGTGACTCCCGGTCGCCCGAGCGGGCACCGAGACGCGGCGCCGGCCGCCGGACCAGGGAGGTGTGTGTCGTGACTCGCAGCGAGCCTCCCAGTAGTCCCACGCACCGATCCTGCACCGGCTGACTCTCACCCTCGCTCGTCGGGCTGCGCCATCGCGCGCCGCCGACGGCTCCTGGTCGGCCGGGTCCCCTCGACCGCTGGAGCACCGCCATGGCCATGGCCCGTCACTACCTGCTGCCCGGAACGCGCCTGACGCGTCCGCTGTCCGCGCTGACCCGTCGTCCCACCGACGGGCGACTCGACACGATCCCTGCCGACAAGATCGCGCCCGCCTCGGAGCGCTCGAGCCTCGTCGCCGCCGCGATCTACGACGACGGTCGTCGCACGGCGACGTTCGACTCGCTCGCCGAGACGTTCCGCGCGCTGCGCTCGCGGCCCGGCGGCATGGCGTGGATCGGCCTGGAGCGACCCGAGCCCACCGAGCTCGCACGGCTGGCCGACGAGTTCGACCTGCACGAGCTCGCCGTCGAGGACGCGATCGTCGCCCACCAGCGACCGAAGCTCGAGCGGTACGGCGACACCCTGTTCGTCGTGCTGCGCCCGGCGCGCTACCTCGACGCAGCCGAGGAGGTCGAGTTCGGCGAGCTGCACGTCTTCGTCGGCCCCGACTTCGTCGCGACCGTCCGGCACAGCGACTCCCCGGACCTGGCCGCGGTGCGCCGGCGCCTCGAGTCGCAGACGGACGTCCTCGCGCTCGGGCCGGAGGCGGTGCTCTACGCGATCCTCGACGCCGTCGTCGACCAGTACGCGCCGGTGATCGCGGGCCTCGAGAACGACATCGACGAGATCGAGGAGCAGGTGTTCGGCGGCGGGCTCGAGGTCTCCCGGCGCATCTACGACCTGTCCCGTGAGGTCGTCGAGTTCCTGCGCTCGGCCCGACCCCTGCAGCAGATGCTGGGCGCGCTCGCCGGCGGTTTCGACAAGTACGCGGTCGACCTCGAGCTGCAGCGCCTCCTGCGCGACGTCGCCGACCACGTGACGGAGGCCGTCGAGCGAGCCGACGGCTTCCGCGTCGCGCTGCGCGACATCCTCACGGTCAACTCCACGCTCGTCGCGCAGCGCCAGAACGAGGAGATGAAGACCCTCTCCGAGCGCAGCAACGCGCAGAACGAGGAGGTCAAGAAGATCTCCGCGTGGGCCGCCATCCTCTTCGCGCCGACTCTCGTCGGGACGGTCTACGGCATGAACTTCGACGCGATGCCCGAGCTGCACTGGCGCTACGGGTACCTGTTCGCGGTCGGCGCGATGGCCGCCGTGAGCCTCGTGCTGTACTCGGTCTTCAAGGCGCGCAAGTGGATCTGACGGCTGGCTAGGATCGCGCTCGTGGCGCACTACCTGTCGTTCCTCGCGTTCGCGCTGGTGCTCGCGCTCATCCCGGGGCCGGACATGCTGCTCACGACGAGCAGCACGGTGGCCCGGGGCCGACGCATCGGCATCTGGACGCTCGCGGGCGTGACCGTCGCGGGCGCGGTGCAGGGCGTGCTCGCGGCGTCGGGCCTGGGTGCCGTCATCGCCGCGTCGCGGCCGGCGTTCGAGGCGATCCGCTGGGCCGGCGTCGTCTACCTGCTCTACCTCGGTGCCCGCGCGCTGCAGGCGGCGCTCGCCGGTCGCCAGGCGGGGACCGTGGTGGTCGACGAGCGCGTCGTGCGCCCGCGCACGGCGCTGCGGCAGGGGTTCTTGTGCAACATCACCAACCCCAAGGTGCTCGCGTTCAACCTCTCGGTGCTCCCGCAGTTCGTCTCGCACGACGCGGGGCTGCCGCAGCTGCTGGCCTACGCCCTGACGGCGACCGGGGTCGGGATGCTCGTGCTGCTGGCGGTCGTCGGTGCGGCCGGTGCGGCGCGGCGGGTGCTCAGCTCGCGCAAGGCTCGGCGCCGGCTCGAGGCGACCGCCGGGGTGACGTTCCTCGG
>JBCECL010000094.1:0-10586 GCA_039207135.1 Brevundimonas sp. | reverse complement strand
AGGACGACGAACACGCAGTACGCGAGCGGCACGAGCTTGGCCGAGTCGAACGGTCCCGGCCGCGGCAGTCCGCGCAGGCGCGCGAGCTGACGACGACCGCCCTCCCACAGCGCGGCGGCCACATGGCCACCGTCGAGCGGCGGCAGCGGGATCAGGTTGAACACGAAGAGCGCGATGTTCAGGGCGGCGAGGATCGTGAGCAGCGACTGCGCCTTGATCCCTTCGCTCACGTCGTTCGCCGAGGCGATCTCTCCGGCGAACCTGCCGATCCCCACCACGCCGACGAGGCTGTTCACGTCGCGCTTCTCGTTGCCGAAGGTGGTCTGCGCAAGATCGATCACGCGACCGGGCAAGGTGCCGACGACCGAGACGGTCTGCCACGTCGTGTTCGCGACGATGCCCGGCACCGCGAGCGGCGACTGCCGCTCCATCACCTCGGTCGGCGAGATGCCGAGGAACCCGACCGATGTCGTCTTCGGCTTCCCGGAGGCGTCCGTGACGGGCACCCCGTTCTTGTCGTACACGGGCCGCTGCGCGACGACCGGCGTCACCGTCAGCTCGACCTGCGTCCCGTCGCGCTCGACGACGATGGGCGTCGCCTCGTCGCCCGTCGCGCGGATCGCGGTGGTCAGCTGGTCCCAGGAGTGGATCGCGACGCCGTCGTAGCTGACGACCGTGTCGCCCGGCTTGAGCCCGGCCGCGGCGCCCGGCGCCGCGACGTCCGTGGGCAGGCAGTCACGGTCCGCCGGGGCGTCCGCGGGGATCACGCACTGCGAGACGGTGGACAGGGTCAGCGTCTGCGTCGGCGTGCCGAACCCGACCGCCACGATCCCGAGCAGCACGAACGCGATCAGCAGGTTCATCACCGGTCCGCCGAGCATCACGACGAGCTTCTTCGGCGTCGACAGGTGGTAGAACGCCCTCGCGTCCTCGCCGGGGTGGATCTCCTCGGCGCTGGCCTGGCGGGCATCGCGCGACAGGCGTCGGAACCAGTTGTTCGCCGGCGGGTTGCCCACCGCGTCGCCGGGCGCGTACATGCCGACCAGCCGCACGTAGCCGCCGAGCGGGATCGCCTTGAGTCCGTACTCGGTCTCGCCCTTCGTGCGCGACCACAGCGTGGGACCGAAGCCGACCATGTACTGGCTCACCCGCACGCCGAACCGCTTGGCGGGAACCATGTGCCCGACCTCGTGCAGCCCGATGGACAGGAGCAGCACCACGACGACGATCAGGACGCCGACCAGGTAGGCCATCGACACAACTCCACGGGTTCGGGACGCGCCTGCGCTGCGCGTCAGGGGGACATCTTGCCTCGGAATGCTGGGAATCCGCTGACACGCAGCCGAGGACCCGACGCCAAGCCCGGCACGGCATCCGGCCGCGCGTCCGGCTGCGCTCCGTGGACACCGGCTAGCGTCGCCCCATGACGTCCGTGTGGTCGCAGCTCCTGCCCGATCGCCGCCCCACCGAGCCGCTCGACGGCGACACGACGGCCGACGTCGTGGTCGTGGGAGCGGGTCTCGTCGGGCTGTGGACCGCGTACTACCTGCTCGACGGCGACGCGGCGCTCGACGTCCTGGTCGTCGACGCGGGCGCTGTCGGGGGCGGCGCGAGCGCGCGCGGCCTCGGTGCGTGCTCGGCCGACCTGTCGATCAGCGCCGAGCGGATCGCGCTGGCCTTCGGACGCGAGGCCGCCGCATCCGTGCGCGAGGCGATGCGGGACGCCGTCGTCGAGGTCGGCGGTGCGCTCGCGCTCGAGCAGGTCGAGTGCGGGTTCTCGTTCGGCGGGGCCGTGCGGGTCGCGCGCAACGAGGCGCAGGCCGAGCGCGTCGGCGAGCTCGTCGCGACCGCCGGGGGCTGGGGCGACGAGTGGACGTACCTGACGCCGCTCGAGGTCGAGCAGCACGTGCGCGTCCCGGACGCGCTGGCCGGCGCGTGGACGCCCGACTGCGCCGTGCTCGACCCTGCGCGGCTCGTGCGCGGCCTGCTCGACGTCCTCCTCTCGCGCGGCGTGCGGTTCGCGGAGCACACGACCGCGGTCAGGGTCTCGCCGCGTGCGGTGGTCACCGACCGCGGCACCGTGCGGGCCCACCACGTGCTGACGGCCGTCGAGGCGACGTCGCCCGGGCTCGCCACCGGCCGCTCGCTGGCCGCCGTGCCGGCGCACGGGCTCGCGACGACTCGGCTCGGCTCGGCGACGTGGGCACAGCTCGGGCTGGATCCGGGCGTCGTGGTGCGAGAGGCCTCCCACGTGCCGGTGCAGGCGCGCCGCACGGCCGACGACCGGCTCGTCGTGACCGGTCCCGGTACCGCCGAACGCCTGGACCGCGCGGTGGCCGAGCTGTTCCCGGCCGTCTCGACCGCCGGCGCCGTGCGGTGGGACGGCACGCTCGGTGTCCCGCGCGACGGGCTGCCGTCGGTCCACCTCGACGCCGACGGCGTCGGCGGGGCCGGGGGCTTCGGGGGCGCGGGGATCGCCGGGGCGAACATCGCCGGGCGCACGCTCGCGGACCTCGTCTGCGGGATCGAGTCCCCGCTGACCACACTGCCGTGGGTGGGGCACCGCTCGCCGGACTGGCCGCCGCTCGGCGGCGTCGCCGTGAGCCTCGCCCTGCGCGCGGCCGCACGCGCCGACGACGCCGAGGCCGAGGGGCGGACCAGCCGCGCGGCGGCCGCCGTTCTCGACCGAGTCCAGATCGGCTGAGGCTCAGCGGCGCGCGAGCACCTCGTGCGCGCGAGCGCGCGCCCAGGACTCCGCGGCGAGCACCGCGGGCAGCGAGAGATCCGCCGCGGACGTCCCGTCGTGCTCGTCGAGTACCCGATCGACCGTCGCGACGATGTCGAGGAACCCGATCCGACCATCGAGGAACGCGGCCACGCACTCCTCGTTCGCCGCGTTGTAGACCGCGGGGTGCGTCGCCGACGCCGCCACGGCCTGCCGCGCGAGCCGCACGGCCGCGAAGACCTCCTCGTCGAGCGGCTCGAACGTCCACGTCGACGCGGTGGTCCAGTCGCACGGCGGGGACACCTCGGCGACGCGTTCGGGCCAGGACAGGCCGAGCGCGATCGGCAGCCGCATGTCCGGCGGCGAGGCCTGCGCGATCGTCGAGCCGTCGACGAACTCGACCATCGAGTGCACGACGGACTGCGGGTGGACGACGACCGTGATGTCGTCGGTCGGGACGTCGAACAGCAGGTGCGCCTCGATGAGCTCGAGGCCCTTGTTCATGAGCGTGGCGGAGTTGATCGTCACCACGGGACCCATCGACCACGTCGGGTGCGCCAGGGCCTGCTCGGGCGTGACCGCCTTGACCTCGTCGAGCGACCGGCCGCGGAACGGTCCTCCCGACGCGGTCAGGATCAGCCTGCGCACCTCGTGACGCGCTCCGCCGCGCAGCGACTGGGCGATCGCGGAGTGCTCTGAGTCGACGGGCACGATCTGGTCGGGGCGCGTGCGGGCGGCCTTCACGAGCGCGCCACCCACGACCAACGACTCCTTGTTGGCGAGCGCGAGCATGCTGCCCCCACGCAACGCCGCGAGCGTCGGCCCCAGACCCACGGAGCCCGTGACGCCGTTGAGCACGACGTCCGCTCCCCTGCCCGCGAGCTCCGCGGACGCGTCCGCACCGACGAGGAGCTCGATGCCGTGCCCGTCGACGTGCCCGTCGAGCAGGTCGCGCAGCGGCGCCTGCGCTGCCGGGTCCGCGACCGCGACCGTCTCGACGCCGAGCTCGATCGCCTGACGGGCCAGCAGCGCGAGGTCACCGCCGCCGGCGCTGAGCCCGACCACGTCGAACCGCTCGGGGTTGCGCCGGATCACGTCGATGGCCTGCGTGCCGATCGACCCCGTCGAACCGAGCAGGGTCACCGTGCGACGGCTCACGGCCGCGTCCACCGAGGTCACGGGCGCGTCACTCGACGCCGAGGAGCACCTCGACGGCGCGGGCGAAGAACGCGTCGACCGCGGGCTCGCCGTAGGCGTTGCGGCCCTTGCGGGACCGGAACGTCGCCGCACGGAGCTCGCCTGCGGTCAGCGGGGCGCCCTTGTCGAAGTAGGCCACGAGGCGGTGGCACATCGCGTCGACGTCCGCCGGCTCGTAGCCCTGGTGCCGTCCCTCGGGCGGCGCGAACCGGTCCCCGTCGGGGCGTCCCAGCCGGCCGTACAGCGTGCGCGCCTGCTCGCCGAGCCGCGCGAGCCACGCCTGCTGCCCGTGCTCGGCCACGAACTCGGCCCGCGCACGCGCGACGAACGCCGCCTCGAGCCGGTCGAGCGCCGCGTCGACCGCGGAGGTGACGTACCCGCCGCGCACCACGTCGAACGCGACCGCGCGCACGTCCTTGGCAGCGAGCGAACCCGCCGGGCCCTGCTCGTACATCGAGCGCGCGTGCTCGAAGAAGTCGTCGACCTCGTCCGGGTCGTAGCCGCTGCGCAGCCCCGATGCCGTCCGGAACATCCCGTCGCTCACACGTCCTCCTCTGCCGCGAGCTGGCCGCAGGCTCCGTCGATCTCACTTCCGCGCGTGTCCCGGATCGTGGTCGGGATACCGTGCGCCCGCAAGCGTGCCACGAACTCGTCCTCGACCCGGGGATCGCTCGCCGTCCACTTCGAGCCCGGCACCGGGTTGAGCGGGATCGGGTTGCAGTGCACCCAGCCCTTGCCGCGGGCGTTGAGCTTCTCGCCCAGCAGGTCGGCGCGCCAGGCGTGGTCGTTGATGTCGCGGATCAGCGCGTACTCGATGGACACGCGCCGCCCGGTCACCTCGAAGTAGTGGTACGCGGCGTCGATCGCCTCGTCCACGTCCCAGCGCGTGTTGACGGGCACGAGCTCGCTGCGCAGCTCGTCGTCGGGCGCGTGCAGCGACAGCGCGAGGGTCACGGGGATGCCCTCGTCGGCGAGCTTGAGCATCGCCGGGACCATCCCGACCGTCGACACGGTGATGTTGCGCGCGGACATCCCGAACCCGTCGGGCGTGGGCGCGACCAGCGCACGCACGGTGCCCATGATCGCCTTGTAGTTGGCCAGGGGCTCGCCCATGCCCATGAACACGACGTTCGTCAGACGCGCCGGGCCGCCCGGGATCTCACCGGCGGCCAGTGCACGAGCCGCCTCGCGGACCTGCTCGACGATCTCCGCGGTCGACATGTTCCGGGTCAGACCCATCTGCCCGGTCGCGCAGAACCCGCACGCCAGGCCGCAGCCGACCTGGCTCGAGATGCACAGCGTCGAGCGGTTCTTGTACCGCATGAGCACCGACTCGACCTTGGCGCCGTCGAACAGGTGCCACAGCGTCTTGACCGTCGTCCCGCCGTCCGCCGTGAGCACGCGTGCGTTGGTGAGCAGCGGCGGGAACAGGCTCTCCGTGAGCCGCTCGCGGGACGCAGCGGGCAGGTCCGTCATCGTGGACGGGTCCGAGCTCAGGTGCGTGAAGTAGTGCGTCGCGAGCTGCTTGGTGCGGAACGCCTTCTCCCCCAGGCCCGTGACGGCGGCGACGCGCTCGTCGGGCGTGAGGTCGACGAAGTGCTGCGGCGGCTTGCCGCGCGGGCCCCGCGACGGCGACGAGAGATCGAGGCGGACGGGTGTCCCAGTCATGGGCACCCCCTTCTGGAAGCTGAGGTCTTCGAAAGACCGCGGTACGTCGGGCAGCTCATGCGGGCTGCAGGACCGAGAGGATCAGGTAGACGGCAGGCGCCGTGAGCAGCAGCGAGTCGAGCCGGTCGAGGATGCCGCCGTGCCCGGGAACGAGCGAACCCATGTCCTTGAGCTCGAGGTCCCGCTTGAGCATGGACTCGCACAGGTCGCCGAGCGTGGCCGTCACGACCGTCGTCAGCCCCAGGAAGACGCCGACGAGCGCGTTCCCGTCGAACGCGATCTGCATCGAGACGACGCCGACCACGCACGCGAGGACGACCGAGCCGATGAGCCCTTCCCAGGACTTCTTCGGGCTGACCGAGGGAGCGAGCGGGTGACGGCCGACGAGCACGCCGACGGTGTAGCCGCCGGTGTCGCTCGCGACGCAGAGCAGGATGAACACGATCACGCGGGACGGCCCGTCGGGCTCCGCGAGCATGAGCATGACGAAGCCGGCCATGAACGGCAGGTACGCGGCCGCGAACGTCCCCGCTGTCGCGTCACGCAGGGCAGCCGGTCCGCTCCCGTCCAGCACGCGCCAGATGACGACGCCGCCGACCGTGAGCATGAACGCGACGAACAGCGCCTCGGGCCCGGCCGTGTACGCCGAGACCAGGATGCCGACCGCGCCCACCAGCAGCGGGAGCAGCGGCAGGTGGATGCCGCGGCGCGTGAAGGCCTGCGCGAGCTCCCAGAGCGCCGCGCACACGACGAGCACGGCGAGGCCCGCGAAGACCTCCTTCTTGATGAACAAGGAGGCGACGACGACGGCGAGGATGCCGAGCCCCACCACGGTCGCGACCGGCAGGTCACGACCCGTGCGGGACGGGTTGGGTGCGGCGAGCTCCGTCATCAGACCTCGAGCAGCTCGTTCTCCTTGGACGCCAGCAGGTGGTCGATGAGGTCCACGTGCTTCTTGGTCAGCGCCTCGAGCTCCTTCTCGGCACGCGCCACCTCGTCCTCGCCGGCCTCGCCGTCCTTGACGATGCGGTCCAGCTCCTCCTTGGCGCGGCGGCGCACGCTGCGCACCGAGATGCGGGCGTCCTCGGCCTTGTTCTTGGCGAGCTTGACGAAGTCCTTGCGGCGGTCCTGCGTGAGCGCCGGGAGCACGACGCGGATGACGTTGCCGTCGTTCGTCGGGTTCACGCCCAGGTCGGAGTCACGCAGCGCCTTCTCGATGCCGACGCTCGCGGACTTGTCGAACGGCGAGATGAGGATGGTCCGCGCCTCGGTCACGTTGAACGACGCGAGCTGCTGCAGCGGCGTCGGGCTGCCGTAGTAGTCGACGAAGATCTTGGAGAACATCGCCGCGTTCGCACGGCCGGTCCGGATGGTCGCGAAGTCGTCCTTCGCGACCTCGACGGCCTTGTCCATCTTCTCCTCGGCCTCGAGGAGGGTGTCGTCGATCACCAGGTGCTCCGTCTCTTCCAGCAGTCTTGTCGTGTCCGTGGCTGTCACGCCTTGCCGTGGGTCCGGTCAGCTCGCGGTGACCAGCGTCCCGATCTTCTCACCCCGTAGGGCACGCGTGACGTTGCCCTCGTCCTCGAGTCCGAAGACGCGCATCTGCACGTCGTTGTCGCGGCAGAGGGACAGCGCCGTCGCGTCCATCACGGCGAGGTCGCCGACGAGAGCGTCGGTGTAGGTCAGGTGGTCCAGCTTGACCGCGCCGGGGTCCTTGCGCGGGTCCGCGGTGTAGACGCCGTCCACGCCGTTCTTGCCCATGAGCACCTCGTCGCAGTGCGTCTCGAGGGCGCGCTGCACGCTGACGGTGTCAGTCGAGAAGTAGGGCATGCCCGCGCCTGCGCCGAAGATCACGACGCGGCCCTTCTCCAGGTGCCGGATGGCGCGCAGCGGGATGTAGGGCTCTGCGACCTGGCCCATCGCGATCGCGGTCTGGACGCGCGTGCTGACGCCGGCCTGCTCGAGGAAGTCCTGCAGAGCGAGGCAGTTCATCACCGTGCCGAGCATGCCCATGTAGTCGGCACGTGCCCGGTCGAGGCCGCTCTGCGAGAGCTGCGAGCCGCGGAAGAAGTTGCCGCCGCCGACGACGATCGCGACCTGCACGCCCTCACGCACCGCGACGGCGATCTCGGCTGCGACCCGCCGGACGACGTCGACAGCGAGGCCGACGTCACCACCCCCGAACGTCTCCCCGGAAAGCTTGAGCAGAACGCGCCGCTCAGGCTTCTGCGGTGCTGTGCCGGTGGGCTGCTGGCTCACGCGTTCCTCCTGGGGTGGTCGGCTGCTGGGTGTTTCTGGCACTGCGTGTCGCTGGCACTGCGTGCACCGGTGGCCCCGACCCTGCTGGGACGGGGCCACCGGGATGCGTCAGGTGTCAGGCTCCCACGCGGTAGCGCACGAAGCCCGTCAGGGTGCCGCCGGCCTCGGTGAGCACCTGGGCGACCGACTTCTTCGGGTCCTTGGCGAACGCCTGGTCGAGCAGGACGTTCTCCTTGAAGAAGCCGTTGAGGCGACCCTCGACGATCTTCGGGAGCGCGGCCTCGGGCTTGCCCTCGTTGCGCGCGGTCTCCTCGGCGATCTTGCGCTCGTTCTCGACCGTCTCGGCCGAGACCTCGTCGCGCGTCAGGTACGTCGGCGAGTACGCGGCGATGTGCGTCGCGATGTCGCGGGCGACCGAAGCACCGGCCGCGTCGGTCGCCACGAGGACGCCGACCTGCGGGGGCAGGTCCTTGTTGACCTTGTGCAGGTAGACCTCGACGTGCTCGCCGGCCACGCGGGCCAGGCGACGCACGACGACGCGCTCACCGAGGGTGGCGGCCGTCTCGTCGACGATGTTCTGCACGGTCGTGCCCTGGTAGTCGGCGCCGACGAGCGCGTCGGCGTCACGGGCGCCGGTCTCGACGGCCGCGTCCAGGACGCGCTGCGCGAGCGAGATGAAGTTCTCGCTCTTGGCGACGAAGTCCGTCTCCGAGTTGACCTCGACGAGCACGCCGGACTGGCCCTCGCCGTCCGCGGTCGGGCCGACGTGGGCGGCGACGAGGCCGTCCGAGGCCGAGCGGCCCTCACGCTTGCCAACGCCCTTGAGGCCCTTGACGCGGATGATCTCGAGCGCCTTGTCGGCGTCGCCCTCCGCCTCCTCGAGCGCCTTCTTGACGTCGAGCATGCCTGCGCCGGTCTTCTCGCGCAGCGCCTTGATGTCTGCGAGCGAGTAGTTCGCCATCAGTGGAGTCCGTTCTGGTGAGTCGTGACGTGTGGTGCGGAACCCGCGAGAGTCCGCGTCCGCCGGCCGTGCGGCCCGGACGACGAGACCCTGCGGGTCGGTGACGTGCCGGGGCCGGCCGATCCGTGCGGATCGGCCGGCACCCGTGGTCACTTGGAGTCGGCGTCGCCCTCGGCGGCGGCCTCGTCGGCAGCGGTCTCCTCGGCGACGACCTCGGCAACGGCCTCGGCGACGATCTCCTCGGCAACGGCCTCGGCGACGATCTCCTCGGCGATCTCCTCGGCAACGGCCTCGACGACTGCCTCGGCGACGACGGCCTCGACGACAGCGGCCTCGGCCAGGTCGGCCTCGGCGCCGGCGAGGAGCTCGCGCTCCCACTCGGCCAGCGGCTCGGCCTCGGCGGCCGTGCCCTCGGCGGCGGCGTTGCGGCCCGAGTGGCGCTTGAGCAGGCCGTCGGCGGCAGCGTCGGCGATCACGCGGGTGAGCAGCTGGACGGCGCGGATCGCGTCGTCGTTGCCCGGGATCGGGTAGTCGACGACGTCGGGGTCGCAGTTGGTGTCCAGGATCGCGACGACGGGGATGCCGAGCTTGCGCGCCTCGTTGACGGCCAGGTGCTCCTTGTTCGTGTCGACGATCCACACGGCCGAGGGAACCTTGGCCATGTCGCGGATGCCGCCGAGCGTCTTGGCGAGCTTGTCCTTCTCGCGACGCAGGACGAGCAGCTCCTTCTTCGTCAGCGGCGAGGACGCCACGTCGTCGAAGTCGATCTGCTCGAGCTCCTTGAGGCGCTGCAGACGCTTGTGCACCGTGCCGAAGTTGGTCAGCATGCCGCCGAGCCAACGCTGGTTCACGTAGGGCATGCCCACGCGCGCGGCCTGCTCGGCGACGGGCTCCTGGGCCTGCTTCTTGGTGCCGACGAACAGGATCGAGCCACCGTGCGCGACGGTCTGGCTCACGAAGTCGTAGGCGCGGTCGATGTACGACAGCGACTGCTGCAGGTCGACGATGTAGATGCCGTTGCGCTCGGTGAAGATGAAGCGCTTCATCTTGGGGTTCCAGCGGCGGGTCTGGTGCCCGAAGTGGACACCGCTCTCGAGCAGCTGGCGCATGGTCACGACGGCCATGGCACGTCCTTCCGGCGCGCGCCTGACGGCACGCGCGTCATGGCGGACCCGGAGGTCCGCATTCTCGGTTGTTGGCCCCGACGTTCGTCGGTGCCCCTGGCGTCATGTCTCGTTCAGCGCCGGACACTGTGGCCCGGACCGTTGCGTTGGAGACTCCGGCCACGCCCGCCTGAGCGGGATGCGGCCGGAAGATGACGCGCGAAGTCGACCGGCACGGACCGGTCGCATGCGAAAGTCTAGCCGATCCACCGACCGGGCGATGACCGCCCCACCCTGCCCCCCGGCGCCACCACCGCAGGCCGCGCACACAGGGCGCCCAGCCGAACGGCCCGTGCCCCGCCGTCGCGACCACAGCCCCGGCGCGAGCGCGCCCGGTTCACAGATCCGGCCAACGCGCGTACACCTTGCACTCGACGGCCCGACGCTGGCGCGATGCACCTAGCCGTATCGGTCCAGAAGCCATCGGGGCACCACACGCCCGCAAGCTCTCCCTCAGGGCGCTACGCGTGGGCCCGCATCGCAGCACACGTCGCCGCGCTCGTCGCTCTCGGCTCGGCGATCGCGGTCCCGGCCCTCGCCGGCGCGGACCCGGGGCGCGCAGCGGCTCCGGCCGTCGCCGCGCCGCGGTACGCCCTCCCGCTGCCGGGGCGCG
>JBCECL010000093.1:4835-10737 GCA_039207135.1 Brevundimonas sp. | reverse complement strand
GGCGCTCGAGGACAAGTGGTTCCGCTACCGGCACCTGGTCACCGCGGAGGACCTGGTCACCGAGAAGGACCAGAGCACCGAGAAGGACCTGAGCACCGAGAAGGACCTGAGCACCGAGAAGGACCGGACGTGATCGTCGGGGTCGGCATCGACGTCGTCGACGTCGCGCGGTTCGTCGCGACCCTGCACCGCGTGCCGTCGTTGCGGGACAGGCTGTTCACGCCCGAGGAGCGGGAGATGCCCGAGACCTCGCTGGCCGCGCGGTTCGCCGCGAAGGAGGCGATCGCCAAGGCGCTCGGCGCGCCGCCCGGGATGAGCTGGCAGGACGCGACCGTGCGCCGGGTCGAAGGGGCCCAGCCCGTGGTCGAGGTGATCGGGACCGTGGCCGCGCGTGCCGCCGAGCTCGGCATCTCGCGCTTCCACCTGTCGATCTCGCACGACGCCGGGATCGCCTCCGCCGTCGTGATCGCCGAGCGGGACTGAGGCCCGTCAGCGCAGCGCGGGGATGACCTGCGACTCGAACAGCTCGATGCTCGTGCGGTCGTAGGCGGCGTCCGCGAAGTACGCGATGGCGTACTCCAGGCCGAGGCCCGCGAGCTCCGTCAGCTTCTCGACGATCTGCTCCGGCGTGCCGACCAGCGGACCGTTGCGCAGGTTCTCCGCCTGCTCGGCGGCCTTGTCGGGCACCGTGTTGGACAGGTGCTCCTCGATCCAGGCGAAGCGATCGTCGACCTCGGCCTCGGTCTCGCCGATCACGACGTTGAAGTTGGACGAGCGGACGATCTCGTCGAAGTTCCGCCCGATGTCGGCGCAGTGGCCGCGCAGCACCTCGGACTTGTGCGCGAAGACCTCGGGGGTGCCGTCGAAGTTCGTGTACTGCGCGTGCTCGGCGGCGATCCGCAGCGTCTTGCGCTCGCCGCCGCCCGCGATCCACAGCGGCGGGCCGTCCACCTGCAGCGGCAGCGGCGCGAGCTGCGCGCCGTCGACCTGGTAGTGCCGCCCGTCGAGCGTCGCCGTGCCGTTGGTCCACAGCTGCTTGAAGATCTGCACGCCCTCGTCGAGCATCGCGATCCGCTCGCCCGCGCTCGGGAACCCGTAGCCGTAGGCCCGCCACTCGTGCTCGTACCAGCCGGCACCGATGCCCATCTCGACGCGGCCGCCTGAGATCACGTCGGCGGTCGCGGCGACCTTGGCCAGGTAGGCGGGGTTGCGGTACGCCATGCAGGTGCACATCTGGCCGAGCCGCACGCGGCTCGTCGACGCGGCGAACGCGTTGATCAGGCTCCACGCCTCGTGCACCGCCTCGCCGTTGGGCTCGGGGACCGCGTGGAAGTGGTCGTAGACCCAGATGGACTCCCACGCGTCGCCGTCGTCGGCGTGCTTGGCGAGACCGCTCATCACCTGCCAGTGGTCGCGGGCCTCGATGCCCGTGAGGTCCTGACGCCAGCCCTGAGGGACGAACATTCCGAAGCGCATGCCCAGCACGCTACCCCCGCCTGGCCTCTCGCGGGCACGCGCGCCAGGATGGTCCCGTGCTGCTCTCGTGGACGTCGTCGCAGGTCCGGGCCGCCGAGGAGCCCTTGCTCACGGCCGGTGTCCCGCTCATGGACCGCGCGGCGTTCGCGCTGGCGACGCGGGTGGCGTCGTTGCTGGCGGGGCGCCGCGGCCGGGTCGTCGGGGCGCGCGTCGTGCTCCTGGTCGGCCCGGGGAACAACGGCGGCGACGCGCTGCACGCGGGCGCGTACCTGGCGCGCCGCGGGTGCTCGGTCGTGGCGCTCACGGTCGACGACCGCGTGCACGCCGGGGGCTCAGCGGCCCTGCTCGCGGCGGGCGGACGCGTCACGGCTGTCCGGTCCGGT
The DNA here is from genome assembly GCA_039207135.1 of Brevundimonas sp. Lineage (GTDB taxonomy): Bacteria > Actinomycetota > Actinomycetes > Actinomycetales > Cellulomonadaceae > Cellulomonas. The sequence continues at coordinate 8,878 of JBCECL010000093.1, read as the reverse complement.
CCCGAGGCGGCGCTCGGGGCTCAAGGAGCGGACGTCGTGCTCGACGGTCTGCTCGGCATCGGTGCGTCGGGCGGTCTGCGCGGCGTCGCGGCCGAGGCCGTCGCGGCGGTCGCGGCCGGTCGCACGTCCAGCACGCTCGTGGTCGCGGTCGACGCCCCGTCGGGGATCGGGGTCGACGACGGCTCGCTGCCCGGGGTGGTGCTGCCCGCGGACATGACGATGACGTTCGGCGCGGCGAAGCCCGGCCTGCTGCTGCCGCCGGCCGCCGCGAGGGCCGGGAGCGTCGAGGTCGTCGATCTCGGGCTCGACCTCTCTGGGCCGCCGGCCCTGGCACGGCTGGACGACGCCGACGTCGCCGAGCTGTGGCCCGTGCCGTCGTCGGACGCGCACAAGTACACGCGCGGCGTTCTCGGCGTGATCGCCGGAGCCCGCCGGTACCCGGGTGCCGCCGTGCTCTCGACGACCGCCGCGGTCCTCGCCGGCGTCGGGATGGTCCGCTACCTCGGCGACGTGGGCGACCTGGTCGTCGCGCGGCGCCCCGAGGTGGTCATCGGTGTCGGTCGCGTGCAGGCGTGGGTGTTCGGTCCCGGGGTGTCGCCCGACGACGCGTCGCAGCGCCGCCGCATCGAGCACGCGTTCGAGGGGGTGCGGGAGCGGGGCGAGTCGGCTGTGTGCGACGCGGGCGCGCTCGAGCTCCTGCCCGAACGCGTGGGCCCGCACGTCGTGCTGACGCCGCACGCGGGCGAGCTCGCGCGGCTGCTGAGCGCCCGGGGCGAGCGCGTCGACCGTGCGACCGTCGAGGCCGAGCCGCTGCGGTGGGCCCGGCTGGCGCACGAGCTGACCGGGGCCACCGTGCTGCTCAAGGGTGCCGTGACCGTCGTGGTCGGCGCGCACGGCGCGACCTACAGCCAGGCCGAGGCGCCGGCGTGGCTCGCGACCGCGGGCGCGGGCGACGTGCTCGCGGGCCTCCTGGGCGCGCTGCTGGCGGGCCGGTCCGAGGACGTGCAGGAGGACCCGTCGCTCGCCGCGGCGCTCGCCGCGGCGGCCGCGCTCGTGCACGGGCGCGCCGCGCACCGCGCGAACCCCGGCGGACCGCTGTCCGCCCGTGCCGTCGCCACGGCGCTGCCCGAGACCGTTGCCGCGCTGCTGGCCCTCCGGTGAGCCTGGACCCGGCGCTCGCGGAGCGCGCGCTCGCGCTGGCGGGCTCCGGTCGTCGGACCATTCTCGGGATCGCCGGGGCGCCGGGCTCGGGCAAGTCCACGATGGCTGCTGCCGTCGCCGCCGCCCTGGGGTCGCGCGCCGTCGTCGTGCCGATGGACGGCTTCCACCTCGCCCAGTCCGAGCTCGAGCGGATCGGCCGCGCCGACCGCAAGGGCGCGCCCGACACGTTCGACGCCGACGGCTTCGTCGCGCTCCTGCGCAGGCTGCGTGACGGCACTGGGACCGTCTACGCGCCGGAGTACCGGCGCGACCTGCGCAACCCGGTCGCGGGTGCGATCGCGGTACCCGCGTCGGTGCCGCTCGTCGTGGTCGAGGGGAACTACCTGCTCCTCGACGAGCACGGCTTCGCCCCCGTCGCCGGGCTGCTCGACGAGTCGTGGTTCGTCGCGCCGGACGACGAGGTCCGGCTGCAGCGGCTCGTCGCGCGGCACGTCGCCTTCGGCAAGTCCGCCCAGGACGCGCACGCGTGGTCGCACGGGCCCGACGAGCGCAACGCGGTGCTGGTCGCGGCGACCGCAGTCCGCGCGGACCTCGTCGTGCGGACGCCGTGAGCCTCGCACCCACGCGCAGTGCGAGACTTGTCGCCGTGAGCTCCTACCCCGCGCGCGCCGTCGTCGACCTCGCCGCGATCCGGAGCAACGTGCGCAGCCTGGCCGCCCACGCGCCGACCGCGCAGGTGATGGCCGTGGTCAAGGCCGACGCGTACGGGCACGGCCTGATCCCGTCGGCGACGGCGGCCGTCGCCGGGGGAGCGACCTGGCTGGGCGCGGCCCAGCTGCCCGAGGCGCTCGCGCTGCGCGCCGGTGGGCTCGTCGGCCCGCGCATCCTGACCTGGCTGTACGCACCCGGTGCCCCGCTGCGGGAGGCCGTCGAGGCGGACATCGACCTGTCGGTCTCGGCGCCGTGGGCGCTCGACGAGGTCGTCGCCGCTGCCCGCGCCGCGGGGCGTGCGGCGCGCGTGCACCTCAAGGTCGACACCGGTCTGGGTCGCAACGGGCTGGCGATGGGCGACTTCGTCGACCTGCTGCCCGCGGTGCTGCGCGCCGAGGCCGAGGGGGTCGTGAGCCTGGTGGGCGTGTGGTCGCACCTCGCCTTCGCCGACGAGCCCGGGCACGACGTCGTCCGCGCGCAGGCGGTGACCTTCGCCGAGGCGGTCGGGCTCGCCGAGTCCGCCGGCGCGCGGCTCGAGGTGCGTCACCTGGCCAACTCGGCCGCGACGCTGACGAACCCGTCGATCCACTACGACCTCGTCCGGCCCGGCCTCGCCGTGTTCGGCCTGTCGCCCGTGCCGCAGCTGGGCGGCCCCGACGACTTCGGCCTGGTTCCCGCGATGACCCTCGAGGCGCCGCTGGTCAACGTCAAGCCGTGGCCGGCGGGGGCCGGGTTCTCCTACGCGCACCAGTACGTGACCGATCGCGACACCGTCCTCGGCGTCGTCCCGCTGGGGTATGCCGACGGGATCCCGCGGCACGCGTCGGGCACGCAGACGTCGGCCGGCGGACCCCTCCTCGTCGGCGAGCGCGTGCTGGGTGTCGCCGGCCGCGTGTGCATGGACCAGGTGGTCGTCGACCTCGGACCGGGTGCCGCGGACAGCGCAGGAGATCGGGTCGAGCTGTTCGGCACGGGCGCGGGCGGTGGCCCCACGGCAGAGGACTGGGCCCGCGCGGCGGGCACGATCTCGTACGAGATCGTCACACGGATCGGCCCGCGGGTTCCGCGGGTGCACATCGACAGCGAGGTGGAGCAGTGAGCGAGGTCGTCGTCCGACTTCCCGACGCCGAGGCGACGCGCGACTACGGCCGCGCCCTGGCACGGCTTCTGCGCGCCGGGGACCTGCTGGTGCTCACGGGTGACCTCGGCGCCGGCAAGACGACGCTGACCCAGGGGCTCGGTGCGGGCCTGGGCGTCCGGGGTCAGGTCGCGTCGCCCACGTTCGTCATCGCGCGCGAGCACCCGCCGCTGCCGCGCGCCGACGGCACGCTCGGCCCGGCCCTGGTCCACGTGGACGCCTACCGGCTCGGCTCGCTCGACGAGGTCGACGCGCTCGACCTCGACGCGGGCCTCGACGAGTCGGTGACGGTCGTCGAGTGGGGTGCCGGCTGGGTCGAAGGGCTGGCCGAGGACCGGCTCGAGGTCGCGCTGCAGCGTCCGCGGGGCGGCACGATCGCGGCCAGTGGCGTGGCGGACGAGCCGGCCGATGCCGACGACGACGGCGGCGCCGGCGAGCGCGTGGCCACCGTGCGCGGCATCGGGGCCCGCTGGGCGGACGTGGTCCTGCCCGACGGCGTGGCAGGCTGAACCCGTGCCTGTTCTCGCCCTCGACACCTCCGGCGCGGTCGCCGTCGCGCTGACCACCGACACCGGCGACGTGCTCGCCGCGCGCGCGGAAGGTCAGCAACGCCACCACGCCGAGCTCCTGGCTCCCATGATCGCCGCGGTCCTGGCCGAGGCGGGGCTCGAGCGGACCGAGCTCACCTCGATCGTCGTCGGGACCGGCCCCGCACCTTTCACGGGACTGCGCGTCGGCCTTGTGACCGCCCGCACGCTCGCCCTCGGGCTGGGCATCCCTGCCCTCGGAGTCCCGTCGCTCGACGCGATCGCCGCCGCCGCGTCGCGGACCGTCGCGGCGGGCACCACGATCGTCGTCGCCACCGACGCGCGCCGGCGCGAGGTCTATTCCTCGACGTACCGGGCCGACGGTCCAGGACTCGTGCACGTGCTCGCCGAGCCAGCGGTCGGTGCGGCCTCGTCGGTCGTCGTCGAGCCGGGCGCGCTCGTCGTCGGGCGAGGCGTGAGCCTCTACCCCGACGACCTCGGCACAC
>JBCECL010000093.1:0-4735 GCA_039207135.1 Brevundimonas sp. | reverse complement strand
GGCGCGCTCGTCGTCGGGCGAGGCGTGAGCCTCTACCCCGACGACCTCGGCACACTCGAGGTGCCGGACGGCCTGCTCGACCCGGACCCGGCCGAGCTGGCCCGCCTCGCGCTGGCGCGCCGTGCCGACGGCCGAGCGCTGCCCACCGAGCCCCTGTACCTGCGCCGTCCGGACGCGGTCCCGTCGGCGGGCAGCAAGCGCGTCGGGGGATGAGCGTCCGCCCGCTGACGGCGGCCGACCTCCCCGCGCTCGAGCTGCTCGAGCGCGAGCTCTTCGGCGCCGGGGCCTGGTCGGCCGCGATGCTCGCCGAGGAGCTCGTCGGTCCGGGCCGCTGGTACGTGGGCGTGGACGTGGACGGAATCCTGGCTGGGTACGCGGGGTTGTGGTTCGACGGGCACGATGCGCAGGTGATGACCATCGGGACCACGACGGCCCAGCAGGGCCGCGGGCTCGGCAGGGTCATGCTGGACGCGCTCGTGTCCCGGGCACGAGAGCTGGGCGCCGCGTCGGTGCTGCTCGAGGTGCGGGTCGACAACGATCCCGCACTCCGGCTGTACGAGCGCGGCGGGTTCGTGCGGCTCGGCAGGCGGCGCGGCTACTACCAGCCGGAGAACAAGGACGCGTGGACGATGCGGCTGGACCTGGCCGCAGCACCCGAGCAGGGAGGTACTGCATGAGCACCCGTGACGACGTGCTGGTCGACGCCGTGGCCCTGGCAGCCGAGCTCGCCGGCGACGAGCCGCCCGTGCTGCTCGACGTCCGCTGGGCGCTCGGGCTCACCGACGGCCACGAGCAGTACCTCGACGCGCACGTGCCCGGCGCGGTCTTCGTCGACCTCGACGCCGAGCTCGCTGCCTCGCCGAGCGCCGCCGACGGGCGCCACCCGCTGCCCGACGTGGACGACCTCGAGGCGGCCGCGCGCCGCTGGGGCGTGCGCGAGGACCGCCGGGTCGTCGCGTACGACGCGGTCGGCGGCACGTCCGCGGCCCGCGCGTGGTGGCTGCTGCGCTGGGCGGGACACCCGCAGGTGCGGCTGCTCGACGGCGGTCTGGCCGCGTGGACCGCGGCGGGGCTGAGCCTCGAGGCGGGCGCGGTCGTGCCCGAGCCCGGCGACCTCGTCGTGCGCCCCGGCGGGATGGGCACGATCGACGCGGACGGCGCGGCGACGTGGGACGGCCCGCTGCTCGACGCGCGCGCGGCCGAGCGCTACGCCGGCCTGGTCGAGCCCGTGGACCCGCAGGCCGGGCACATCCCCGGGGCGGTCTCCGCGCCGACGGGGGAGAACCTGGACGCCGACGGCACCTTCCTCGCCGCGGACGCCCTGCGAGACCGCTTCCGCGCCCTGGGTGCCGCGGCCGGTGCGCCGGTCGCGGTCTACTGCGGCTCTGGCGTCACGGCAGCCCACGAGGTCGCCGCGCTCGCGAGCATCGGCATCGACGCCGCGCTGTACCCGGGTTCGTGGTCGCAGTGGTCGAACGACCCGTCGCGCCCGGTGGCCACGGGCTCCTGAGGACGACGAGAGCCCCGATCCATTCGGATCGGGGCTCTCGTGCTGTCGTCGTGCGTCAGACCGTGAGCGAGATCTGGTCGTAGCCGAGGCGCTGGGCGCGCGGGCGGGTCGTGCCCTCGCCGTCGCGGTGGCCCACGTTGATGATCAGCTGCGACTTCCAGCCGTTCTCCGCGAAGAACTCCGCGTCGACGCCGGCGGTGTCGAGCCCGGCCATCGGCCCGGCGTCCAGGCCCGCTGCACGCAGGCCGACGATGAGGTAGCCGAACTGGATGAGCGTGTTCGTCAGCGCCATCTGCTCGCGCACCTCGACCTGGCCGGCGAGCGACTCGCCGATCGCGGCCGCGTGCGGTGCGAGCGTGCCGAAGTGCTCGTGGAAGCCGGGGTCCGAGGCCACGATGAGCGTGATCGGGGCGGCGAGCACGCGGTCGCGGTTGCCGTCGTTGACGTGCTTCGCCAGCCGCTCGCGCGCCTCGGGGGTACGGACCACCAGGAGGCGCAGCGGCGTGGTGTTGATCGCGGTCGGGCCCCACTTCACGAGGTCGTAGACGGCGGCGAGCTCCTCGTCCGTCACGGGCTGGTCCGTGAAGGCCGCGATGGTGCGCGCCTGCCGGAACAGGAGGTCGGCGACGTCGTCGGCGACGGCGAGCGCGGGGGTCGGGAAGTCGAGGCTGTCCAGGACGGTGGTGTCAGTGGTCATGAATCGTTCAACTTTCAAATGTTGCCCCGGTGTTCCATCCTGATACGTGACGCTGGTCACCTCGTCGCGCCGCCTATCCTGTGGCCATGGCTGCGCTTGCTTCCGAACCGCTCGTCCTCGGCATCGAGACGTCGTGCGACGAGACGGGCGTCGCGCTCGTCCGCGGCCACGACCTGCTCGTGGACGCCGTCGCCTCGTCGGTCGACGAGCACGCGCGGTTCGGCGGGATCATCCCCGAGATCGCCTCGCGCGCCCACCTCGAGGCGATGGTCCCGACGATCGAGCGCGCGCTCGCGACGGCCGACGTCACGCTCGGCCAGGTCGACGCGATCGCCGTGACGGCCGGCCCCGGGCTCGTCGGGCCGCTGACGGTCGGCGCGTCGGCCGCGAAGGCGCTCGCGATCGCGCTCGACAAGCCGCTGTACGGCGTGAACCACGTCATCGGGCACGCGGTCGTCGACGAGCTCGTCGACGGCCCCTTCCCTGAGCGCGTGATGGCGCTCGTCGTCTCGGGCGGCCACTCGTCGCTGCTGCTCATCGACGACACCGTCAACGTCACCGAGCTCGGCTCGACGCTCGACGACGCCGCCGGCGAGGCGTTCGACAAGGTCGGCCGCCTGCTCGGCCTGCCGTACCCCGGCGGCCCGCACATCGACCGGCTCGCGCGCGAGGGCAACCCTGAGGCGATCCGCTTCCCGCGGGGGCTGACGGCACCCAAGGACCAGGCCAAGCACGCGACCGACTTCTCGTTCTCGGGACTCAAGACCGCCGTCGCGCGGTGGGTCGAGGCGCGCCAGGACGCCGGGCTCGAGATCCCGCTGCCCGACGTCGCGGCCTCGTTCGCCGCTGCCGTGGCCGACGTCCTGACCGCCAAGACGATCGCCGCGTGCCAGGCGCAGGGCGTCACGACGCTCGTGGTGGGCGGCGGGTTCTCGGCCAACTCGCAGCTGCGTGACCTGGCGGCGAAGCGGTGCGCGGAGGCCGGCATCGACCTGCGCATCCCGCCCATCCGCTACTGCACGGACAACGGCGCGATGATCGCGGCGCTCGGCTCGGCCGTGGTCCGGCGCGGGCTGCCGCCGTCGTCGCTCGACATCCCGGTCGACTCCTCGATGCCGCTCACCACCGTCCTGGTGTAGCCCGGGACGACCGCTGGTCGCCCCGCCTGTCCGGTCGATCTCCGGGCAGCACCTGTGCGCGATCGCGTCCCGTTCCTGCCCGCTGAACCGTCCTCGACGAGAGCCGTGCCCTTCGCCCGGCTGACCTGATCCCCTGACCTGCGCAGACCCGGCACATCGCCCGCGGGCCGTGCGGGTTGCTGCGCAGGGGGCCGCTGCACGAGACGCCGTCGGACGACTGTGAGAAGGTCGCTTTGTCGGGATGGGTCGGCTGTGTCCTGGAATGCGCAGCGACGGTGGTACGGCGGAGGGTGTCAGCGTGGGCCGTGAGCGCAGGTCGGTGTCGGGCGCACGTCGCGCGAGGGCTGGCCTTGGGCGTCGTCGCCACCAGCGGTGGGCTGCGTGGATCGGCGGAGCCGTGCTCGTCGGCGTCCCGCTGGCGGTGCTCCCCGCTTCGCCCGCGTTCGCTGCCTCGTGGGGCATCCAGAAGGTCGAGCTGAGCACCGGGCCGTACGAGCCGGGTGACACGGTCCAGTGGGGCATCGAGATCTCCTGCTCCGACCCGAACGCGAACCCGTGCACGAACGCCAAGATCGTCGACCCGCTGCCGGACGGCGTCACCCTCGACAGCGTGTCGATCCAGAGCGGGCCAGCGGGCGGCGTCATCGACGCCGACATCCCCGGCAACACGGCGACCGTGACCTGGCCGAGCGTCCCCAACGGCACGCAGGCCGAGATCCTCGTCAACGCGCACGTCGACGAGGACCTGCCGTTCAGCGAGGACGGCGTCGACATCACGAACACCGCGACGGTGTCCGCCGACAACACCACCGACGTGCCCGCGTCCGACGTCATCACGCCCGTGGTGCCCCTCGTGATCGACTCGGACACCACGAAGTCGATCGAACCGCCGGGTGCGATCGCGGCTCCGGGGACGCCAGCGACGATCACGCTCGGCTCGACGAACACCTCCAACGACCCGGTCGACACGCTCGTCATCCAGGACCCGGTCGACCCGGAGGCGGTCCCGAACCCGTTCGACCTGCTCGGCTTCACCGGGACGGGCACGATCGACTACCCGCCGAACGCCGACACGGTCACGCAGGAGTACTGGGACGGCGACTCGTGGGAGCCGTTGACCGACGCGACGCCGTCGGCCGACGTGCACGGGGTGCGGTACACCTTCAGCGGTGACATCCAGCCGGGGGCGACGGCGACGGTCCCGGTCGAGGTCGCGCAGACCGACGCCGTCACGTCGTTGACCGACGCGACGACCGTGAGCAACGACGCCTCGTCCTCCGTCACCCACGGGACCGACGAGTCGACGCCCACCACGGCCGACGACACGTACGTCATCACGCCGCCCAACAACAGCGTCACGGCGTCGAAGTCGTTCGACCCGGACACCGT
>JBCECL010000092.1:6210-10878 GCA_039207135.1 Brevundimonas sp. | reverse complement strand
CTCACAGCGGGGGCACAGTAGGCGTGCCCGAATCAGGGCGAGACGTCCGGTTCCGGACGGGTGCCGACCCGGCGCCGCGGGCCGGGCTTCCTCGACGAGGAGGATCCCATGCGTCTTCGTACGTGTGCTGTCGCGGCGCTCGCCGTCGCTGGCCTGGTCGTCGCGGGTGCACCCGCCAACGCCACGTCGTCCGGACATGCCGCACGCCACTCGACCTCGCACGTCGCCCACTACGGGCACGGGCTCACGCTTCCCGCCCACCGCCACGCCGTGAAGTCCAAGCACGTGCCGCAGGCCGGCACCCCCAAGACGGTCGCCAGCGACCTCGCCGGCCCGCTGACCTTCGCCGTCGGCGCGAATGCCCTCTACGTCGGTCAGGCGTTCGCCGGCATCGTCTCCAAGATCCCCGCCAAGGGTGCCGCCAAGGTCGTCGGCACCGCTGCGGCCGGGGCGGACGTGGCGGGCGTCGAGCTGACGCCCGGCGCTCTGACCTGGACCGAGCGCGCGGGTGACCAGGGACCGGCGGTCACCGCGTCGCTGCTGCACCGCCAGACGCGGGACGGCGTGACGACGGTCGACCTGCTCGCCGCCGAGAAGGCCGCCAACCCCGACCAGGTGAACACCTACGGCTTCACCGACCTCACGCCGGAGTGCGAGGCACTCGTGCCCGCGATGTTCAAGTCGTACACGGGCGTCGCCGACTCGCACGCCTACGGCACGCTCGCGGCCGGGCGCAGCACCTACGTCGCTGACGCGGGCGCCAACGCTCTGCTCAAGGTCAGCAAGTCGGGGAAGGTCAGCACGGTCGCCGTGTTCAAGCCGATCCCGGTCGCCGCGACCGCAGAGGCCGCGGCGGGGCTCGGGCTGCCGGACTGCGTCGTCGGGCACAAGTACGGGTTCGAGCCGGTGCCCACGGACGTCGAGCGCGGGCGCGACGGCTGGCTCTACGTGACGCTGCTCCCCGGCGGACCCGAGGACGGCAGCCTCGGCGCCAACGGCAAGGTCGTGAAGGTCAACCCCCGCACGGGCAAGGTCGTCACGGTGGCCAAGGGCTTGGCCGGTGCGACCGGCCTCGCGGTGGGACCGAAGGGCACGATCTACGTCGCGCAGATGAACGCGAACGAGGTGTCCTCGATCGACCGCCACGGCAAGGTGCACAAGCTGCTCACGGTGACCCAGCCGGCGGGCGTGGAGTGGGCCAAGGGCAAGCTGTGGTTCTCGTCCGACGTCTTCGGCGCGGGCAAGGTGAGCTCGGTGCGGGTGCACCGGTAGTCGCCGGCGCCGAGCTGATCGGAGCCGGGGGCACGGAGCAGGGTGGGAGTCGCCCCGTGCCCCCGGCGGACCAGATCAGCGGTGCTTCACCTTCAGCACCGCCGCGTGGGACGTGACCGAGCCGGCCCGGTTCTTCACGACGACGCGGTAGGCGTTGCCGTTCTTCCCGGCGCTCGCCTTCACGACGAGGGTGCTGCTGGTGGCCCCCCTGACGATCGTCCACCGCGTCGTTCCCGCAACCCGCTGGTACCACTGGAACACCGGGGCGGGCGTGCCCGTCACCGAGACCTTGAACCGCACGGACCTACCGCTCGCGACGTTGGCCGATCGCGGCTGGCTCGTGATCTTCGGGGCAACCGGTGTGGGCGTCACGCTCGCCTGGTGCGTGGTCGCGGTCCCCGCTCGGTTGGTGAACACCGCGCGGTACGCCACCGACTTCGTGGCGACCGTGACCTTGAGCGACGTCTGCGTCGCGCCCGAGATCGAGTGCCACGTCGACGAGCCCGCCGAGCGCTTCTGCCACCGGACGGTCGGCGTCGGGTAGCCGCTCGCCGCAGCCGTGAGCGTGACCGTCCGGCCCGCCTTCGCCTGCGTCGAGCTCGGCTGCTTCGTCACCTTCGGCGCCTGGGCCTTGACCGTCACCACCGCGGTGGACGTCCACGCGGTGCCAGAGGCGTTGGTGAACACGGCGCGGTACCTGCTCCCGTCCGTCGACGCCGAGAGGGCGACGACCAGGGAGGTGCTCGTCGCACCCGGCACGTCGACCCAGGTCGCCCCGAGCCGCTGCCACCGCACGCTCGGCGCGGGGACGCCGGTCGCCGCTGCCGTCAGCGTGACGCTCGCGCCGAGGGCACCGGAGACCGAGACCGGGGACCGCGTGACGACCGGAGCCGCCGGGAGCGGGCCCGCCGCCTCGACGAGCTCGCCGACACCCCAGCGGCTGGTGTTCTGGTACGAACGGCCGGTCGGGTCGGACCAGGTTCGCACAGCGTCCCGGACCCCTGCGGTCGCGTCGTTGACCTGGAAGTCCAGGCCGGCGAGATCGCCCACGGTGACGGGGTGTCCCAGCCGGATCGAGGCCTCCACGACGTAGCCGCCGGGGACGACCTTGGCCGCGCTCGTGAGCCGGTCGCCGATCACGGACAGGTCGCCGCTGACCGACTCGGCGCCCTCGAAGCTGATCCGGTACTGCCCGTCGGCCGGGTTGTACGCGCCCGACTTGGCGTTGGTCGGGTCCACGAAGATCTCGACCGAGTCCTGCTCCCAGGCGTTGGTCGACGTGGCGTCCAGGTGCGGATCGGCGACCTGGGCCAGCACGTCGATCGTGTCGGCGTGCCACAGGACCTTGACGTTCGCCACGGCGCCGCCCGATCCCTCGACCTGGACGCCGGTGCTCACCTGCGGCGCGGATGCCCACACGGCGTCGACGGTTCCGTCGATCGTCGGTGCCGTCGTGGCACGAGGGACGGCGACGTAGGCGACTGGCCCGACGAGGGTCACGACGCCGAGCGCTCCGCTGGTCTCCTGGTGGTTCGACAGGTCGTTCCAGGAGTGGGTGTCGCCGCTGCCGTCGGCCACCCGCACGTCGAACGGTGTCGTCGCGCCGACGGCCCCCGCCGCGGCCAGCGGCAGCTGTGCCACCACGTCGTACCCGGTCGCGTTCGACGAGGTGGCCGCCGCCCGCGTGAGGACCACGGGGTCGCCCGTGCCGAAGAGCGTCACCGCGTCGTCGGCGCCGTCGTCCGTGGCGTCGGCCACGTGCACACGGGCGGTCAGCTGAGCACCCGACCACCGCACCTGGAACCCGCTGTCGCCGGTGATCGTGGTGTTCGGCAGCAGCTCCCAGCTGTCGTTCGCCCCGGTCTGCGGTGCGTTGGCCTGGCGGGTCAGCGTCGGGAGCTGCGTCGGGTCGACGATGCCCCAGTAGGCGGGCTTGGCCTGCAGGTCGTCGTCGAAGACGAGCGGGTCGCCCGCGCGCCAGCTACGGCTGTCGTACGGCCCCCACACCGTCACCGAGAACAGCGCGGGGAACTCGCGCAGCATGCTGAAGACGTTGGCGAAGTAGTAGCCCTGCTCGACGAGCTTCTCCGGCGTGACCGTCCCGTCGATGGGCGCGTCCAGCTCGGAGACGTCCTGCAGGACGTCCAGCGCGGAGAACTTCTGCAGGGTCGCGCGCATCTGGTCGACCGGCTGCGAGAGGCTGACGTGGAACTGGTGGCCCACGCCGTCGATCGGGGCACCGCTCGCCAGCAGGCCCGACAGCACGTCGAACATGGCCTGCCGCTTCGCGGGCAGCTCGGTGTTGTAGTCGTTGATGAACAGCTTGACGGGGCCGTCGGCCTCGCCGCCGTTGAACGCGTCCGACGCGATCTCGAAGGCGTCCTTGATGTAGCCCGCACCGAGCGTCGTGTACCAAGGGCTGCGACGCAGGCCGTCGCTCTCGCTCTCGGCGATCGCCTCGTTGACCACGTCGAACCCGACGATCGGGTTGCCGGCCGTCCCGTACGCGCCGTACTTGTCACGGAAGTGGTCCGCGACGGTCTGGATGTGCGTCGTCATGCGCTGCAGGAGCAGGGCCTTGTCGTCGGCGCTGTCGGTCAGGGGCGATCCGTCGGCGTGCTGGAAGAACCACGCCGGGGTCTGGCTGTGCCACACCAGCGTGTGCCCCCAGACGCGCAGGTGGTTCGCGACGGCGAAGTCGACGAGCTGGTCGGCGGCGTCGAAGGTGAACGTGCCCTCGGTTGGCTGGATCGCCTCCGGCTTCATGACGTTCTCGGCCGTGATCTGGTCGAAGTGCTTGGTCACGAGCTCCTTGCCCGGACCCGCGGTCTCGCGCTCGTCGATGGCGACGCCCACGGGCCAGGGGAGGACGTCCTTGAGCGACGGGATGTCCTGCTGCACGGGCGGTGCCGTGGAGCCGGAGACGACCACGTCGTCGACGAGGAACGAGGCCGTGCCGGAGGCCGTCTCGAAGTAGAGGAGCGCGGAGTCGGCCGACGTCATGGTGTAGCTGCCGGTGACCTGCACCCAGGCGTCGGCGGTGACGCCCGTAGCCGTGGTCACGGTGTCGTAGGACGACGTGCCGTCGTGGTCGCGCTGCACGCTGACGCGGATGTCTGCGGGTGCGGTCTCGCCCGCGCCGAGGCGGACCCATGCGGACACGGTGTACGTGCGCCCGCTGACGAAGGCCGTGGTGACCGATGCGCCGAGTCCGTGCCAGCCCTGCGTGCGGCCGGTGACGCTGGCCGAGTGCTGCCCGCCGTGCGCCACGTCGCTGAGCCCGACGACCGGCTCGGTCCCGTTCCCGCGGGCACCCCAGACGCCGAGCCCGTCCTCGAAGTCGGCCGAGAGGGGGCTCGTGCCGCCGGTGCCGGCCGGGCCCGTGATGAGCACGTC
>JBCECL010000092.1:0-6110 GCA_039207135.1 Brevundimonas sp. | reverse complement strand
TCACGGGTTGCCCCGCCGGTGCGAGGGCGCTGATGTCGGTCGCCGGACCGTTCCAGCTGCCGGTGCTGCCCGTGGAGAGCAGGGCGTGCGTTCCCGCGTGGGCGTCGGCGGTGGTGACGGCGAGCGTCATCCCGCCCCGCCCGACCCACGGCGTCGCCGTGCCCGACTCGAAGTCGCTGGACAGCAGGGTGGTGACGGCCTCGTCGGCCACCGCGGGGACCGCGGTCGCACCGCCGGTCACGATGGCGACGGCCATCACCACGACAGCCGTCCCGATGTTCCTGAGCGTTCGTACCGGTCTCATCAGCGCTCCTTTGCGCACAACGCGGGTCCCACCCCGACCGGGAGGCTACGCACGAATCGGACCGTGTTCGATAACGTTACCCATAACGTTATCGAACTGTGCCCAAGTGTCCCGATCATCCCCCTTGAGGCGGTCTCCCACCGTTGCGATAACGTTATCGCTAACGATTGACAGAGCAGCCCTGAGGCTGCGACGGTTGCGTCGTCCATCCCTCTCAGTGACGACGAGGAGATTCAAAGATGAAGAGGACCCCGGTCCTGCGTGCCCTGGCCGTCGGCGTGGGTTTCGCACTGCTCGCAGCCTGCAGCTCCGGCGGCGACGACGCTGCAGAGCCGAGTGCGTCGGCCTCTGGCTCCGCGTCCGCCTCGGCCGACGCCGCGAAGCCCGTGACCATCACCTGGTGGCACAACTCGAACACCGACCCGGGCAAGAGCTACTACGAGAAGGTCGCGAAGGACTTCGAGACCGCTCACCCCGGCGTGACCATCGAGATCAGCGCGATGCAGCACGAGGACATGATCACCAAGCTCGACGCCGCCTTCCAGAGCGGCGACGCCCCCGACATCTACATGGAGCGCGGCGGCGGCGAGCTCGCCGACCACGTCGAGGCGGGCCTCACCAAGGACATCTCCGACGCGGCCAAGGACGAGATCGCCAAGATCGGCGGTTCGGTGGCCGGTTGGCAGGTGGACGGCAAGACCTACGCGCTGCCGTTCTCGGTCGGCGTCGTCGGCTTCTGGTACAACAAGTCGCTGTTCGAGAAGGCCGGCATCACGGACACCCCCACCTCGTGGGACGACCTGTACACGGACATCGACAAGATCAAGGCCGCGGGCATCGAGCCCATCTCGGTCGGCGCCGGTGACAAGTGGCCCGCCGCCCACTACTGGTACTACTTCGCGCTGCGCGAGTGCTCGCAGCAGGTGCTGACGGACGCCGTGAAGTCGCTCGACTTCTCCGACCCGTGCTTCGTCAAGGCCGGTGAGGACCTCCAGAAGGTCATCGCCGCCAAGCCGTTCAACAAGGGCTTCCTGTCCACGCCCGCCCAGACGGGACCGACGAGCGCGTCCGGCCTGCTCGCCACCGGCAAGGTCGCCATGGAGATGCAGGGCCACTGGGAGCCCGGCGTGATGCAGGGGCTCACCGAGGACAAGAAGGGCCTCGGCGACGACACGGGCTGGTTCTCGTTCCCGAGCGTCTCGGGTGGTCAGGGTGACCCGGCCGCTCAGCTCGGCGGCGGCGACGCGTGGGCCGTCTCGCAGAAGGCGCCCGACCAGGCCGTCGACTTCGCCAAGTACCTGCTGTCCGACGAGGTGCAGAAGGGCTTCGCCGAGCAGTCCATGGGCCTGCCGACGAACTCCACGGCGTCGCAGTACGTCGCCGACCCGGCTCTGGCCGGCCTGCTCAAGGTCCGCGACTCGGCCCCGTACGTGCAGCTGTACTTCGACACCGCGTTCGGTGCCGCCGTCGGCGGTGCGATGAACGACGAGATCGCCCTGATGTTCGCCGGCAAGGCGAGCCCGCAGGACATCGTCGACGCGACGCAGCAGGCAGCCGACGCGGAGAAGTGAGGATCGTGGCAGACGACACGACGGGTGCGCGAAGCGCCACCGTCTCGCCTGCGACGTCGAGCCAGGAGGTCGCCGGTCGCGCTCAGGCGCGGCCGGCGGCCCCCGCCCCGGCTCCCCGGCGTCGCGCTGGTTCGGCCCGTCAGCGACTGGAGATCTTGTTCTTCGTCTCTCCCGCGCTGCTGGTGTTCTTGTTCTTCGTGGTGTGGCCGGTCGTCAAGGCCGTCCAGTTCTCCGTGTACCGGTGGAAGGGCTACGGCCCGCTCGTCGACTTCGTCGGGCTGAAGAACTACGCGAGCGTGCTCCAGAACGAGGTCTTCACCGACGCGTTCCGGCACAACATCACGATCGCGGTGCTCTCGATCGTCATCCAGCTCCCGCTGGGCCTCGCGATCGCCCTGCTGCTCAACCGCAAGATGTGGGGCCAGGGCATGCTCCGCACGATCATCTTCGTGCCGTACGTGCTGGCCGAGGTCATCGCGGGCGTGGTCTGGTTCCAGCTCCTGCAGCCGCAGTACGGCGTGATCGACACGATCCTCGGCGCGGTCGGCATCCAGGGGCCCGAGCAAGGGTGGCTCGGCACGCCCGAGGTCGCGCTCTACACCGTGATCTTCGTGCTCACGTGGAAGTACCTGGGCCTCGCGGTGATCCTGTTCCTCGCCGGCCTGCAGGGTGTTCCCGACGAGCTGTACGAGGCGGCCTCGATCGACGGCGCGACCTGGTGGCAGGTGCAGCGCAAGATCACGATCCCGCTGCTGGGTCCGACCATGCGCACGTGGGCGTTCCTGTCGATGATCGGCTCGCTGCAGCTCTTCGACATGGTCTGGATCCTCACCGGCGGCGGCCCCGCCAACGCGACCACCACGATGGCGACCTTCCTCGTGACCGAGGGCACCAAGCGGTCCAACTACGGCATCGCGTCCGCCGCGTCCGTGATCCTCTTCGTCGTCGCCCTCGTGCTCGCGCTGCTCTACCAGTTCTTCGTCCTGCGGCGTGACCTGCACGACGAACCCCGAACCTCCCGGAAGAAGGCGCGGCGATGAGCGCGGGCACCCTGACCCTCACGCGGCAGGCCACGGCACGCCCCGAGCGGCGCCGGCGGCGCTACAGCGGCGGCAGCCCGCTCATCTACCTGATCGCGCTCGTCGTGGTCGCGTTCACGCTCGGCCCAGTGCTGTACGGCGTGCTCGGTGGCTTTCGTACAAATGCACAGCTCGCCGACAAGCCGGCAGCGCTGCCGTCTCCGTGGGTGCTGGACAACTACAAGGGCGTCCTCACCAACCCGGCGTTCTGGCACTACGCGCTGAACTCGACCGTCATCGCGGTGCTGACCACGACCATCGTGGTGGTCTTCGGGATGATGGCGGCCTACCCGCTGGCCCGCTACCAGTTCCGGTGGCGCGAGCCGCTGTTCCTCGTGTTCGTGCTCGGGCTGCTGTTCCCCGCGACCGTGGCGATCATCCCGCTGTTCATCCTCATCTCGAAGGACCTGGGGATGGGGAACACGTGGTGGGGCGTGGCGCTCCCGCAGGCCGCGTTCGCGCTGCCGATGACGGTCGTCATCCTGCGCCCGTTCCTGATGGCCCTGCCCAAGGAGCTCGAGGAGGCGGCGCTGCTCGACGGCGCGTCCCGCATCGGCTTCTTCTGGCGGATCCTCGTGCCGCTGTCCGGCCCCGGCATGGTCACCGTCGGCGTGCTGGCGTTCGTCGGCTCGTGGAACTCCTACCTGCTCCCGCTGCTCCTGCTGCAGGACGACATGAAGACGCTGCCCCTCGGCGTCGCCGACTTCTCCTCGGAGCACGCCTCGGACACCGCCGGCGTCTTCGCGTTCACGACTCTCGCCATGATCCCCGCGCTGATCTTCTTCCTCGCCATGCAGAAGCGGATCGTCAACGGGCTCCAGGGCGCCGTCAAGGGCTGAGTACCCACTTCCTCGAAGGAGCTTGATCCAGTGACGGATCTTCAGACCCCCTCGGTCGTCGCGCCCGCGCGTGCCCACGCGCTGCTCGCCCAGATGACCCTCGACGAGAAGCTCGCACAGCTCGTCGGCTTCTGGGAGAAGGGCGACGGCGAGGCCGTCGCGCCTCTCCAGGGCGAGTTCACGTCCGGGCACGGCCTCGCTGAGGCGATGCAGCACGGGCTCGGCCACCTCACGCGTCCGTACGGCACGCGCCCGGTGGACGCGGCCGATCGCGCCGCGTGGCTGTGGGACCTGCAGCGCAAGCTCGTGCGCGAGACGCGCCTCGGCATCCCGGTGCTCGTGCACGAGGAGTGCCTGACCGGGCTGTCGGCCTGGCGGGCTGCCACGTTCCCGACCCCGCTCGCGTGGGGCGCCGCGTTCGACCCGGACCTCGTCGCCGAGATG
This sequence comes from Brevundimonas sp., assembly GCA_039207135.1. Lineage (GTDB taxonomy): Bacteria > Actinomycetota > Actinomycetes > Actinomycetales > Cellulomonadaceae > Cellulomonas. The sequence goes on along the minus strand of JBCECL010000092.1, from coordinate 1,873 downwards.
GGCGCCGTGATCGGCGGCTCGATGCGCGCGCTCGGCATCCACCAGGGCCTCGCGCCCGTGCTCGACGTGATCCGCGACCCGCGCTGGGGACGGGTCGACGAGTGCATCTCGGAGGACCCGTACGTCGTCGGCTCGATCGGCACGTCGTACGTGCGCGGGCTGCAGTCCGCCGGCGTGCACGCGACGCTCAAGCACTTCGTCGGCTACTCGGCCTCGCAGGCCGGACGCAACTTCGCGCCCGTGCACGCGGGTCCGCGAGAGGTCGCGGACGTGCTGCTCGTGCCGTTCGAGATGGCCGTGCTCGACGGCGGGGTGCGTTCGGTCATGCACTCGTACGCGGAGATCGACGGCGTGCCGGTCGCCGCGTCGGCCGACCTGCTGACGGGCGTGCTGCGCGACCGCTGGCGGTTCGACGGCACCGTGGTCGCCGACTACTTCGGCGTCGCGTTCCTGCACCTGCTGCACGGCGTCGCCGCCGACCTGGGCGACGCGGCCGGTCAGGCGCTCGCCGCCGGGGTGGACATCGAGCTGCCGACGGGCGACGCCTTCCTGGCCCCGCTCGCCGCCGCGGTGCGCGCCGGCACCGTCGACGAGGCTCTCGTCGACCGCGCCGTCCTGCGGGCGCTCGCCCAGAAGGACGAGCTCGGGCTGCTGGACGCGACGTTCGACGACGAGCCGCCGACGGCGGTCGACCTCGACAGCGCCGAGCACCGCGCGATCGCGCGGCGACTCGCCGAGGAGTCCGTCGTGCTGCTCTCGAACGACGGCACGCTGCCGTTGGCTGCGCCGTCGCGCGTCGCCGTGATCGGCCCCAACGCCGACCGGCACGACGCGCTGTTCGGCTGCTACTCGTTCATCAACCACGTGCTCGCGCACCACCCCGACGCCGAGGTGGGCCTCGAGGTCCGCACGGTGCTGGAGGCCCTCGGCGCCGAGCTGCCGTCTGCCGAGCTCGTGTTCGAGCGCGGGTGCGCGGTCGACGACGACGACGAGTCGGCGATCCCCGCCGCCGTCGAGGCGGCGCGCGGTGCCGACGTCGCCGTCCTCGTCGTGGGCGACCACGCCGGGCTGTTCGGCCGCGGAACCGTGGGCGAGGGCTGCGACCGCGACGACCTCGAGCTGCCCGGCGTGCAGCGTGCGCTCGTCGACGCGGTGCTCGCCACCGGCACACCCGTGGTGCTCGTGCTGGTCACGGGCCGCCCGTACGCCGTCGACTGGGCGCTCGCGCGGTGCGCGGCCGTCGTCCAGGCGTTCTTCCCGGGCGAGGAGGGCGGCCCGGCCATCGCGGGCGTGCTGTCCGGCCGCGTCAACCCGTCGGGCCGCCTGCCCGTGAGCATGCCGCGATCGGCGGGCGCGCAGCCGTACTCCTACCTGCACCCGTCGCTGGGCGGTGACGGCGACGTGACCAACCTGCGCAGCACGCCCGCGCTCTCGTTCGGGCACGGTCTGGCGTACACGACGTTCACGCGCTCGCTCGTCCTCGACCCGTCCGCGGCGACCGACGACGCCATCCGCGCGACCGTCCGCGTCACCAACACGGGCGACCGGGCCGGCACCGACGTGGTGCAGCTCTACGGGCACGACCCGGTCGCCAGCGTGACGCGGCCCGTCGCGCAGCTGCTCGGCTACGCGCGCGTGGACCTCGAGCCGGGGGAGTCGACGCTCGTCGAGCTCACGGTGCCGACCACGCGGCTCGCGTTCACGGGGCGCAGCGGGGCGCGGATCGTCGAGCCCGGTGCGGTGCAGGTGTGGGTCGGGCCATCGTGCGACGTGCGCGAGTCGCAGGCCGTGGTGGACCTCGTCGGACCGGTGCACGAGGTGACGGTCGCCGACGACCGGTGGACCACGGTCCGCATCGGCTAGCCGGCCGGCC
>JBCECL010000091.1:9447-10954 GCA_039207135.1 Brevundimonas sp. | reverse complement strand
GGTCCGACGGGCTGACGGCGCCGATCCGTGTGCGGCGCCGGTTGTGGCGCCGCGCGCGGGCTCCGTGACTGTGAACTTGTGCGGGACCGCCGACGCGCCGGGCCGCCTGAGCCACGCGGGCGCGCGTCGCAGCGACCATGGCACGGTGAGCCAGTCGCGTCCCTCAGCCCCGTCGGTCGCCGACCGTGGGCGCTCGGTCGGACCCGGCCGAGGCGCTCGTCGGCGCCGGACGGACTCGGGTGCGATCCCGACGACGCCGGCGGCCGGAACTGGTGCAGGCCGCGCGTCGGCGGCCTCGACGACCGCGGAGGCGTTCTCCTCGAGCGGGCTCGACGGCGCGCCACGATGGGTCAGCGGTGCGCTGTCCGCCGCGCAGGCGGCCGTGCTCTCGATCCTCGCGATCGTCCTGCCGGCGATCGCCGCCTTCGTCGCGACGGCCGCCGACCCCTCCAACTCCGGTGTCTCCTGGTTCAGCGCGGTGCGGGTGGGTGCGTCGCTGTGGCTCGCCGGGCACGGCGTGCCCCTCGCGATCGGCTCGACGCAGATCACGCTCGTGCCGCTCGGCGTCACCGCCCTCGCCCTGTTCGCCTGCTTCGCCTCGGCGCGCCGATCGGGCGTGGCGGTGCTGTCGGCCTATCTCGCCGGCATCGGTGCGTACGCGGTGATCGCCGCGGCCGTCGCGCTGCTCGTCGGGGCCGACGCCGTCGGGCTCGGGCGCGCCGTCGTCGGCGGGGTGCTCGTGGCAGCCGTCGGGCTCGGCACCGGGCTCGCCGCGCGCTCCGACGGCCCGTCGATCCGCAAGGCCACCCGCCCGGCGTGGAGCAAGGTCCCGCACGCCGTGCGAGTCGGAGCCACCGGCGCGGCCCTGGCCGTCGCGATCCTGGTCGCGGTCGCGGCGGTCGTGAGCGCGCTGTGGGTCGTCGCCGGCCTGGCGTCGATCGGCGACGTGGTGAACGGGCTCGGGCTCGGGCCGATCGGGGGCACGGTCCTGGCGTTCGGCGAGCTCGCGTTCGCGCCGGACCTCGTCGTCTGGGCGATGGCGTGGCTCGCCGGGCCGGGCTTCGCCGTCGGTTCCGGCACGCACTTCGCGCCGCACGAGGTGGTCGCGGCTCCCATGCCCGCCATCCCTCTGCTGGGCGCCCTGCCGAGCAACACGCTGCCCGGGCTGTGGAGCTTCGCGACGCCCGTGCTCCTCATCCTCATCGGGGCCGCCGCCGGCCGGTACGTGCACCGGCGGCTCGTGGCCCAGACGTGGTGGCATCCCGTGGTGGCGTGCGTGACGGTGTCGATCGCGGGTGCGCTGCTCGTCGCGAGCTTCGTGGTGCTCGCGTCGGGCGGGATCGGTCCGGGACGGATGGCGCACGTCGGAGCGTCCGCGGTGCTCGTCGGGGTCGCCGTCGGATGGCCGCTGCTGCTCGGGTCGGCCGCGGTCGCGCTGCCGTCGAGCCCGACGTTCCGCGCCGCCGTCCGAGGCCTGAGGGTGCGCCGCCGCTCGGCTGTGACGGAC
>JBCECL010000091.1:2239-9347 GCA_039207135.1 Brevundimonas sp. | reverse complement strand
TGACGGACTGAGTCTTGACGGACTGACTCGTGACGGACTGACGCGCAGCTGCCCGGTCCTGCGACGCGCAGGTCAGGTCGTCGCGCGCTTGCGCCAGGCGTCGAAGTCGTTCTCGAATGTCTGCTTGCACTGGTCCTTCGCGACGGCCGTGAGCGCGCCCGCCAGGCAGTCCTCTCGGTCGGACAGGAGGGGCCAGATCATCAGCATCGCGCCCATCGCGAACGACCAGATCACGGTGATGACGACCCCGCCGGCGAGCATGGGCACGAGGCCGCCGCGAAGGTGCGCGCGCGATGCCAGCACCAGCCCGCGGATCCCGAAGACGGCCGCCGCGAGGACGAACGGGAGCGCGACGGCCTGGGCCGGGATGGGGAGCGTGCTGAGGGCGACACCGCCGAGCAGCAGGAACCCGAACATGCGGGCGCTCCGGCGTGCACGGTCGGCGCCGACCGGATCGGTGGGCACCGGTGCCGCGGGGCCCTGCGGCGACATGGGGTGCGGGTGGTGAGCCGGGACGTGGTGCGGGCCGCTCGGTGCGCCGCCGGCCGGCCACTGCGGCGCGGGGCCGGCCTGGCCAGGCGGGTGGCCGGAGCCCGAGCGCGGGTCGGGGCCGGACGGAGTGGAACCCGCCGGGGCCTCGGACTCGCCGTCCGCGGGGCGGGGGCGGTCCTCGGGCGGTGCGTACGGGTTGCTCACTCGGGCATTCTCACTCATTCGTGGACGTCTGGCGGTGCCCGGTAGGGTTCCGCGCGTGACCACCGGACCCGGCTCCGCCACTTCAGGCCCCCATGCTGCGCAGCCCGCCGCGCCCACGCCAGCGACCCGCTCGGCCGGTCGACTCGTCGTCCTGGTCTCCGGAACGGGCACGAACCTCGAGGCGCTGCTCGCTGCGCACGAGGACGAGGCGTTCGGCGGGCGCGTCGTCGCGGTGGTGTCGGACCGGCCCGACATCCGGGCGCTCGACATCGCTCGCGCCGCGGGCGTGCCGACCGCCGTCGTGGCCCTGCGCGACTTCGAGGATCGCGCCGCCTGGGACGCCGCGCTGACGGAAGCGGTCGCCGTGTTCTCGCCCGACCTCGTCGTGCTCGCCGGATTCATGAAGCTCGTCGGCCGGCCGTTCCTGGACCGCTTCGACAACCGCATCGTCAACACGCACCCCGCGCTGCTGCCGTCCTTCCCGGGCGCGCACGGCGTGCGTGACGCGCTCGCGTACGGCGTCGCGGTCAGCGGGTGCTCGGTCATCGTGGTCGACGGCGGTGTGGACGCTGGGCCGATCCTGGCGCAGGAGGCCGTTCCCGTGCTGCCCGACGACGACGAGAGCAGCCTCCACGAGCGCATCAAGGTCGTCGAGCGTCGCCTGCTCGTCGATGTCGTCGGCCGGATCGCCCGCGAGGGGCTCTCGGTCGAGGGCAGGCACGCGCGCATCGGCGGCTGACGCGCGATCCGCCGACCCCGGAGGGTCGGCGGATCCCGGATGCGCCCTAGGTGGTGGTGAGGTCAGCGTGCGAGGTGCTCGACCCACCATGCCGTCGCGCGCGTGACGATCTCCGACCAGCTCGTCGCGGAGACCCCCAGGACGCGCTCGCTCAGCGTCGAGTCGACGACGAACGGTGCGGTCTGCTGGTAGGCGACGAGGGCGACCTCCCGCAACGGCGGGACGAAGACCCCGATGGCCCGGAGCGTGCCGGGGGACGTCGGCGCGATCTTCGGCAGTGCGACGCCCGCCTCGGCGGCGCACCGCGTGGCGAGCTCGGTGAACGACAGCGGCGCGTTCGTCGGCGCGAGCCACGGACGGCCCCAGGCCTGCTCGAGCGTCGCCGCCGCGGCGAGGGCCGCGACGTAGTCCGGCAGGTAGGTCCAGGCGTGCGGCTGGTTCGGGTCGCCGACCGGGTGCAGGGTCTTGCCGGCGAGCAGGGGACCGAAGAGGCGCTCGCCGGCGTGCGTCGGGCCGGGTGTCTGCGGGCCGACGTAGTCCGACGCGCGCACCTCGGTGGCGCGGATACGCCCCGCGTCGTGGCGCTCGAGGGCGTCGCGCCACATCTGGGCGCGTACCGCGCCCTTGCGCTCTGTGCTGCGCTGCGGGGTGTCCTCGGTCATCACGCCCGAGCCTTCGCCGTAGCCGTAGAGGTTGGACGCGGTGACGAGCGTCGCGCCCGTGCGCTCGGCTGCGACCATGGCGGACTCGTTGAGCGCGGGCCACAGCTGCGGCCAGCGGTGGTACGGCGGGTTCGCGGCGTTGATGATCGATGCCGCGCCGACGGCGACCGACGACAGTGCCGAGGGGTTGGCCGCGTCGGCCGCGACGTGGTGGACCGACGCGTCGTGGACGCGGACCGTGCCCGTTCGCGATCCGCGGGTCCGCTCGGTCGCCGCCTCGGTAGGAGCCCCGCTGCGCGAGACGACGACGACCTCGTGACCCAGACCGATGAGGTGGCTCGCGAGCGTGGACCCGACCGGTCCCTTGCCGAGCACAACGTGAAGCGACATCGTCTTCTCCTTGGTTGGTGAGCAGTGCTCTCGAATACGAGCAATGCTCACATCGGCTCCGACACCATGTCAAGAGCAGTGCTCACATTGCAGAACACTGCTTCCGAAGCGCATGATCTGCTCATGTCCGAGACCGCCGGTCCCCATGCACCCCGCACACCCCGCGAACGCGCCCGCGCGGGATTCACGGCCGACCTCCTCGCCGCGGCGCGCGCCCGCGTCCGCGAGGACGGTGCCGCCGCGCTGTCGCTGCGTGCAGTCGCTCGCGACCTCGGCGTCGCGTCGTCGGCCGTCTACCGGTACGTCGACTCGCGTGACGCACTGCTCACGCTGCTCATCGTCGAGGCATTCGACGCGGCAGGAGCCGCCTGCGAGGAGGCCGCAGGCCGCGCGTTCGCGCGGGGAGCGGAGCCGGGGGAGGTCTGGCTGTCGGTCGCGCGGGCGTTCCGTGCGTGGGCGTTGCGGGACCAGCACGCGTTCGAGCTCATCTACGGCACGCCGATCCGCGGCTACATGGCACCGCAGGAGACGGTCCGCCACGCGACGCGCGTCTGGGGAGCGCTCGGCAGCGTCATCGCGACGGCGATGGCGAGCGGGGAGCTGCACGCCGCGGGACCGCGTCCCGAGGCCCGAGCGCTCGTCGCACCCGAGGTCGTCGAGTTCGCCAGCTCCATCGGTGCCGCCGACGCCGCACCTCCCGGCATCGATCCGCGTGACCTCGCCGCGACCGGCGTGCTGGACTCCGCCGTGCTGTTCGCGGCGATGCTCGGGGCCGTCTCGATGGAGCTGTACGGCCACCTGCACGGCGTGATGACGGACCTGGCGCGCGCCTTCGACGTGGCGATGGTCGCCGCAGCCGCCGGGATCGGGCTCGAGGTCAGGCTCGGCGACGTGCCGGCGGACGACGTGCCTCCGGACCCCGTGCCGGCGGACGACGTGCTGGCGGACGACCTGCCGGCCGACGACGTCGCCGCCGAGGTCGCGGCTGGGTAGACTCGGCCCCGGTCGTGACTGGCGAAGGTGGGGACAACCACCGGGGAGCGGCCGCAGTTCCCTGCAGCGCACCGCCCGCCTGGGTGCCTGGGTCCCGCCGCCGCGGACCACGCGGCGTCGACTGACGACGAGCACCCGCCGCCGACCCAGGAGAAGCGCTATGAGCCACTCGGCTGAATCCCTGCCCCCCGCGTCCAACCTCGCGCCCGACGACGAGGCGACCCGCCGCCCGCTGCGCCGGGCGCTCGTCAGCGTCTACGACAAGACCGGCCTCGTCGAGCTCGCGACCGCGCTGCACGCCGCGGGCGTGGAGCTCGTCTCGACCGGATCGACCGCCTCGACCATCGCGTCGAGCGGGATCCCGGTGACCCGCGTCGAGGACCTGACCGGCTTCCCCGAGTGCCTCGACGGGCGCGTCAAGACGCTGCACCCCCGCGTGCACGCCGGCGTGCTCGCGGACACGCGTCGCCCGGAGCACCTCGCGCAGCTCGCGGAGCTGGAGATCGCCCCGTTCGAGCTCGTCGTCGTGAACCTCTACCCGTTCACGGCGACCGTCGCGTCGGGCGCCGCTCCTGACGAGTGCGTCGAGCAGATCGACATCGGCGGCCCGTCGATGGTGCGCGCCGCCGCAAAGAACCACCCGAGCGTCGCCGTCGTCGTCGACCCTGCGCGGTACGCCGACGTGGCGGCCGCTGCCTCGTCGGGCGGGTTCACGCTCGCCGAGCGTCGGCGCCTCGCTGCCGCGGCCTTCGCGCACACGGCCGCGTACGACGTGGCCGTCGCCAGCTGGTTCGCGTCGGCCTACTCGCCGGACGAGACGGCGATGGGCTCGGGCTTCCCCGACTTCCTCGCCGGCAGCTGGGACCGTTCCGACGTGCTGCGCTACGGCGAGAACCCGCACCAGGGGGCCGCGCTGTACGTCTCGGCCGAGGGCGCCGCCGGACGTGGCCTCGCGGGCGCGGAGCAACTGCACGGCAAGGCGATGAGCTACAACAACTACGTCGACGCCGACGCCGCCTGGCGGGCCGCGCACGACCACGACGAGCCTGCGGTGGCGATCATCAAGCACGCCAACCCGTGCGGCATCGCCGTCGGGCAGGACGTCGCGCAGGCGCACGCCCGGGCGCACGCGTGCGACCCCGTGTCGGCGTACGGCGGCGTCATCGCGACGAACCGCACGCTCACCGCGGCGGCAGCCGAGCAGATCGCGCCGGTGTTCACCGAGGTGGTCCTCGCGCCCGAGTTCGAGCCCGAGGCCGTCGAGATCCTCTCGCGCAAGAAGAACGTCCGCCTGCTCCGGGTCCAGGCCGTCACGGGCGGCGCGACCGAGCTGCGCGCGGTTTCGGGCGGGCTGCTGCTGCAGCGCGTGGACCGGATCGACGCGACGGGCGACGACCCGAGCACGTGGACGCTCGCGACCGGCGAGGCGGCCGACGAGGCGACCCTCGCCGATCTGGCCTTCGCGTGGCGGGCCGTGCGCGCCGTGAAGTCCAACGCCATCCTGCTCGCCTCCGACGGCGCGTCGGTCGGCGTCGGGATGGGCCAGGTCAACCGGGTCGACTCGTGCAAGCTCGCCGTCGAGCGCGCCAACACCGGAGGGGTCGAGCGCGCACGTGGCGCGGTCGCGGCATCGGACGCGTTCTTCCCGTTCGCGGACGGCCTCCAGGTGCTGCTCGACGCCGGCGTCCGTGCCGTCGTCCAGCCGGGTGGTTCCGTGCGCGACGACGAGGTCGTCGCGGCCGCGCAGGCCGCGGGCGTCACGCTCTACCTCACGGGCACCCGGCACTTCGCCCACTGATCGCGGCAGATGCCGCGCTGCTGCGATCCTCGGCTGGCAGCGAGGGACTGAGCAGCAATGCACCGAACCCGTCACCCGCGCGCGAGTCCGTCACCTCGAGGTGTCGGACTCGCGCGCGAATGACGATCTCGACCGGTTTCCCTCGTCGTGGGCCCGTGCGTCGCGCTGGCTCGCCGGCCGCGCGGTCGTAGCGGGCCTCAGGGTCGGAGCGCGGCCTTGAGGGGGCGGTTCGCGTCGCTCGCGAGCGCCAGGTCGACGTGCGGCAGGTCGGGGGCACCGAACAGTCTGCGAGCCGCGCCGACGTCACGCGGGCGGTCGACCGTCAGCAGCGCGGTGAGCGTGCCCGTTCCCGGACGGTGCCAGAGGGCTGACCACCCGTCTCCTGCGTCGGGATCGCCGCGGAGCACGACGTCGTCGTCGCGTCCCGGGAGCCCGAACAACGTGAGCTCGTGCCCGAGCTGCGTCGAGAACACGTAGGGCGCGGGATCGGCAGCAGGATCGACCGGCGGGTCGGCTGCCGGCACGGCCATCGAATCGGCCCCGGGGACCAGCACGGGTCCACGGTCGGGATCGAGGAGGTCGGCCACGAGTTCGACCGGTCCGCGCAGCGCGGCGTCCCAGTGCCCGCCTGGAACCCAGCCGTGCCGCCGCGAGCGGCGCTTGGCGACGTCCCCGACGGCCCGAACTCGCCAGCCCTGGGCACCAGCCTCGTCGCCGCGCGGCCCGAGCGCCGTGTACGTCTCGTCCACCCGGATCGATCCGTCCGCGTCGCGCGTGAGCGCCCCGGCCAGCCACGACGTCGCGGGTTCCGCGCCGACGGCCGCGAGGACCACGTCTGCGGGCAGTCGTTCGCCTCCTGCGAGCACGACGGCGTCCGGTTCGACCCGCTCGACGAGCACGCCGGTGCGGAGCCGCACGCCGGCTGCTGCGAACCACGGCGTCGCCAGCCGGCCGACGGTCGCGCCGACCGCCCCGGCCAGCGGCGAGGGCGCGGCCTCGAGCACGGTGACGTCGACCCCCGCAGCGGAGGCGACGCCCGCGACCTCCGAGCCGATCCAACCGGCGCCGATCACGACCAGTCGCGCGCCAGGCACGAGCCGCGCCCGCAGAGCGGCCGCGTCGTCGGCGGTGTGCAGCACGAGCGCGTGCTCCCATCCGGCGATGCGCCGTGCGCGAGCGCCCGTCGCGATCACCACGGCGTCACCACGGTGGGTCTGGCCCGCGTCGACCTCGACGCCGTGGTCGTCGACCCGCAGCGCGGTGGCGGGTGCGCCGAGATGCACCTCGTCGGCCAACGACTGGATGTCGACGCCGAGCTCGGTCGACAGGAACGTCGGGTGCGGCCGGTCGAGCAGGTGCTTCGACAACGGCGGCCGGTCGTACGGAGCGAGCGCCTCCGCGCCGAGCACCGCGAGATGACCGTCGAACCCGTGCTCGCGCAGCGCCGCGACGGTCTGCGTCGCCGCGAGCCCGGCGCCGGCCACGATGATCCGACGTGGGACGCGATCGGTGCGGGCGGGCCGGGTCGTCACGTGTGCAACGGTAGTCTCCGGTCAGGAGGGGTCAGTGATGGTGGTGAATCGTGCGGGGAACCCGGCTTCGGCCGAGGCGCCGCGAGGGGCGCTCGACGCGCGTCCCGCTGGCGACCGCGCGAAGCGCACTCCGCGCACCGCTGGTGCGGCGGATGGGCAGGTCGGGGCCGCAGGCGTCATCGACGAGGCGCAGCCTGCAGCCGGTGGGTCGACGAAGCCCGAGCCGGCCGCGGCCGAACCCGTGTCCGGCGACTCGGTGACCGCTGAATCCACGGCCACCGACCGCGTGGATGCTGAC
>JBCECL010000091.1:0-2139 GCA_039207135.1 Brevundimonas sp. | reverse complement strand
CGACGAGCAGGACGGCGAGACGCCGACCGCAGGCGCAGGGGAGCAGGTGCTCGATCCGCGGGCCATCGCGCGCGCGTCGCTGGGCGCGGGGCGCAACGCGTCGCTCTGGTGGACGAGCGCGGGAGTCGTCGTCGCGACGGTCGTGGCACTCGTCGTCGGTACCCGAGCGGGCGCGTACACGCTGGCCGGTGTGCTGGCGATCTGCGCGGTCGTGCGCGCGGTCCTGCCGCATCCCGGCCCGATAGCTCTCACGGTCCGGGCGAAGGCCATCGACCTGACCGTCCTCTGCGTCCTCGCGGTGAGCATCGCGGTGCTGGCGCAGCTGCTCCCCGGCCGCGCGATCTAGGACTTGCGTCGACGGCGTGCCTCGCGCGGCCTCGTCGACGTCGGCCCCGGCCCACGTTGAGCCGGACGCCCACGCCGATGCCGCCCGGCGCGAGTCGACGTCATGCCCAGGTCCGTCAAGCCCGGGAACGACGAACGCCCGGACCGTGACGGTCCGGGCGTTCGTCGTGAGCGTTGCGTCAGCGCTCGGAGACGATCACGACGTCCTCGTCGGTGACGTAGACGTCGTCCTCCTCGAGCAGGTTGTCCTCGGCCGGCTCGGCCGCGAACGCGCGGTAGACGAGGCCCGAGAGGGCGGCGCCGACGATCGGCGCGACCCAGAAGAGCCACAGCTGCTTGAGCGCCCACGAGTCGGAGAAGATCGCGGCGGCCGTCGAACGCGCCGGGTTCAGCGAGGCGTTCGTGACGGGCATGGCGACCAGGATCAGCACCGCGAGGGCGAGACCGATGACGAGGGGCGCGATCGTGGTGTTCGCGCGGCGGTCCGTCGCGCCGAGGATGACGCCGACGAACACGGCCGTCACGACGACCTCGACCAGCAGGGCGATCGCGAGCGTGTACTCGGCCTGGCCCTGGCTCGCCGCGGAGATCGGCGAGTGCTCGCCGAAGCCGTTGGCGACGCTGCTGAAGAACGTCTTGGTGCTCGTCTGCGCGCCCTGCGAGATCAGGCCCGGCAGAGCCGACGGGACGGCGACGAAGATCACCGCGGCGGCGATCGCACCGCCGATGAGCTGTGCGAGCCAGTAGGGCAGCACGTCGCGCCACGGCGTGCGGCCGGCGATCGCGGCACCGATCGTCACGGCCGGGTTGAAGTGCCCGCCCGAGACGTGGCCCACGGCCGCGGCACCCGCGATGACGGCGATGCCGAAGGCGAGCGCGACCGCGAGGGCCCCGCCGCCGCCGCCGACGCCGCCGAAGTTGCTACCGGCGTACAGCGCGACGCCGAGCCCGGCGAGGACCAGGAAGAACGTGCCGAACGCCTCGGACCCGAGCCGCGCGCCGAGGCCGGGGCCGGTCACGATGACGGAACCGGCGGGCACGACGTAGGCCTCGACGTCGTCGACGACCGGCTCCGGTGCGGAGGTCGCGGCGATCGGGGCGGTCGGCGCGGCGAAGGCCGGGGCGGCCGGCTTCGAGACGTCGACGGGCTCTGCGGTCTCGACGGGCGCTGCATCCGTGACGGGCGCCGCGTTCTCGGCAGGCGTTGCGTTCTCGGCGGGCGCTGCGGGCTCGTTCACCGCGGCGTCGGCGGCCGCGGCGGTCTCGTCGGGCTCGGGGGAGCCGGCCACCGGGTCGGGAGTCTGGGACATGATGGTCCTGTCGTGTGTGGTTCGGGTGACGGCGGACCGGCTTCGACGCTGGCGCTGGCCGTCCCTTGCGGTGCCAGCATGCCAGCCGCGGGGCCGCGCGTCATCGCACCGGGGGTGGGATGTCGCATGTCGGAACCGGTCCCGGTGACACGGCGCCCGAAATTGTCTCGACGTCGAGTAATCTTTGTCCCGGACGTAGCCGCCCGCGCGCGACGCGACAGCCGCCGCCGGGCATGGCCCCCGCACGAGTCCCCAGTACAGGAGATCCCCGCATGGCGAAGATCAAGGTCGTCGGCCCGGTCGTCGAGCTCGACGGCGACGAGATGACGCGCATCATCTGGCAGTTCATCAAGGACCGTCTCATCCACCCGTACCTCGACATCGATCTGCGGTACTACGACCTGTCGATCCAGAACCGCGACGCGACGGACGACCAGGTCACGATCGACGCTGCCCACGCCATCAAGGAGCACGGCGTCGGCGT
>JBCECL010000090.1:9366-11567 GCA_039207135.1 Brevundimonas sp. | reverse complement strand
CGCGGATCCGGTTGGGGAACATCTCGCCGAGCAGCACCCACACGAGCGGGCCCCACGTGGCGCCGAAGAACACGACGAAGGCGTTGGCCGCGATCAGTGCCGTCGTGCCCCAGCCACTGGGCAGCGACGTCTGGTCGATCATCTGGTTGTAGGTGTCCGACAGCTTGTCCGTGTCGAGCACCTGAGTCGTGAACGACTGCGTGAATGCCAGCGCCATGAGCCCGAGCGAGACCGTCATGCCGACCGAGCCGATGAGCAGCAGGGGGCGCCGGCCGATCTTGTCGATGAGCGCGATGGCGATGAACGTCACCGCGACGTTGGTGACCGAGGTGATGGTCGAGACCGTGAACGAGTCGTCCTTGCTGAAGCCGACCGCCTGCCACAGCGTCGTCGAGTAGTAGAAGATCACGTTGATGCCGACGAACTGCTGGAAGACCGACAGCAGGATGCCGACCCAGACCACGGGGAGCAGGCCGAACCGCGGCCCCTTGAGGCTCGACGTGGCCGCGTTGACGCGGTCGGTCTCGATGGACTTCTCGATCTGCTCGACCGCACGCTGCGGCTCGGGGTCGACCGTCGACAGGATCTCGAGCGCCTCGTCGTGGCGCTCGTGCATGATCAGGTACCGCGGCGACTCCGGGATGGTCAGTGCGATCACGCCGTAGATGAGCGCAGGCACGGCGCCGACGAAGAACATCCAGCGCCAGGCCTCGATCCCGAACCACAGGTCCTGCGAGGGGTCGCCTGCGGCGTTCTGCAGCAGCTGGTCGGACAGCAGGGCGGCGAAGATGCCGATCGTGATCGCGAGCTGCTGGAGCGAGCCGAGCCGGCCGCGCATCGCCTTCGGCGAGATCTCCGCGATGTAGGCGGGGGCCATCACGGACGCGATGCCGATGCCGATGCCGGACAGGATGCGCCACAGGATCAGGTCGCCGATGCCGAACGCGAAGCCCGTCATGATCGACGAGACGAAGAACATGATCGCGCCGAGGAGCATCGTCTTGGTGCGGCCCCATCGGTCGGCGAGACGGCCGGCGGACCACGCGCCGAGCGCCGAACCCAGCAGGGCCACGGCGACGACGAACCCGGAGACGGCGCTGTTCAGGTCGAACTCGCCCTCGATGGCCTCGACCGCGCCGTTGATCACCGAGCTGTCGAAACCGAACAGGAAACCGCCGACCGCAGCCGCGACAGCGAGCGCTATCGCCCGGTTGCGCAGCGGGTGGGGGAGCGCTTCGACTGCGGCATCGTCCTTGGGCGTGGGCGACGGGTCGGACATCGTTGGCACCTCCGGCACGCTCCCCGGGGCCATCCCGGGGATGAGCCCACTTTCGCGCTCGCGGAGCGTTCGCGCGCGTCGAGAGTAGTTTCGGGGGGTGGTGCGACCGCGAGGTCGACCGCCTGACCTGCACGTCCCGACTGCCCAGGAGGTCCGCGTTGGCCGGTCCGGAACCGCGACGCCCCCGTCGCCCCGCCATGCTCGACCCCGTCCAGGCCGACGAGCTGCCGGGCGGGATCGATCCCGCGACACGCTCGCAGGCCGCGCACACGACCGCCGCCGCGCTCGTGCACCAAGGCCGGGCCAACGCGGACCCCGAGGTGGTCGAGCGGCTCGTCGCGCTCGTCGAGACCGAGGGCCTCGACATCGTCGCGGCACTCTGGTCCGACGCCCCCGCGGAGACCCTTCCGGGCGCGCTCTGGCGGCTGTACGTGCTGCGCGAGTGGGTGCGTCGCGACCCCGACACCGTCGCGGTCCGCTACCGGCTCGGGGTGGGCGCCGCGCCGGTGCACGAGGTGGTGGCCGGGGTCGCCGACACCGCCGGTCCGGCCGACATGCGTGCCGTGGCCGACGCGGTGCTCTCCGGGGTCTACACCGGCGACCTCGACGTCGCGCTCGAGCGCGCCGCGTCGTTCTGCCGGGTGCTCGCCGCCGGGGCGGCGTTCGACGCGGACCACCTCGACACGGTCGACCCCGCCGGGGCCGTGCGGATGACCCACGGCGCCGCCTCGCTGGTGCGCACGGCCGAGGAGCTCGAGCATGCTGCGGCCCTCTGGCGCGCCGACAGGCTCGAGTAGCCGCGCGCAGCCCGGGCGTACGATGGGTGCCGACGCCGGGTCGCGGTAGCCCCGGGCTCCATCTCAAGCCACTTCGAGTGGCCTCGCGCCGTCAGGCGCTCCCGGCCCGGCGTCGCCTAGCGGCG
>JBCECL010000090.1:3531-9266 GCA_039207135.1 Brevundimonas sp. | reverse complement strand
CCGGCCCGGCGTCGCCTAGCGGCGCAGGTGAGTCGTGCGTCACTGCGCGAACGCGCATGCGGCTGGTGGATTCGACCGGAAACGGTCCCCACGCAGGTCGATCGGGTGTCACCATGTGTGCACCCCTGAGTCGACTGCCGTTAGGTAAACGCGAGGGCGTGACCTAGCCTAATTTCCGTCTGCCGTCCCCCCTCCCCGGAGCCTCCCGTGCGCCTGCGCCTGACACCGCGCGACAACACGTTCTTCGACCTCTTCGCAGCCTCTGCAAGTCACCTCGTCACCGGTGCCAATCTCCTCGGGGAGATGCTCGGTGCCGACCGTGCGACGCGCAAGGAGATCGGCAAGGCCATCGCCGACGCGGAGCACGCTGCCGACGACGCGACCCACACGATCATGCGTCGCCTGAACCAGACGTTCGTGACGCCGTTCGACCGCGACGACATCTACAACCTCGCGTCGAGCCTCGACGACTGCATGGACTACATGGACGAGGCGGCCGACCTGATCGTCCTGTACAAGGTCGACGAGCTGCCCGCGCGGGTCTCCGACCAGGTCCAGGTGCTGCAGCGCGCCGCCGAGCTGACCGCTGACGCGATGCCCCGGCTGCGGTCGATGGACTCGCTCTCGGAGTACTGGGTCGAGGTCAACCGCCTCGAGAACCAGGCCGACAAGATCCACCGCAAG
This sequence comes from Brevundimonas sp., assembly GCA_039207135.1. GTDB lineage: Bacteria > Actinomycetota > Actinomycetes > Actinomycetales > Cellulomonadaceae > Cellulomonas. The sequence continues at coordinate 8,582 of JBCECL010000090.1, read as the reverse complement.
CTGCTGGCCCAGATGTTCGACGAGATCGCCGACCCGATCCAGCTGATGAAGCTCAAGGAGATCGTCGAGAAGCTCGAGGATGCCGCCGACGCCTTCGAGAAGGTGGCGAACACCGTCGAGACCATCGCGCTCAAGGAGTCCTGAGTCACGGTGGAGGCAGCACTCGTCGTCGTCGTCATCGCGCTCGCGCTCGGTTTCGACTACACCAACGGCTTTCACGACGCCGCCAACGCGATCGCCACCTCGGTCTCGACGCGCGCGCTGACCCCGCGGGTCGCGCTCACGATGGCGGCCATCATGAACTTCGTCGGTGCCCTGCTGGGTACCGCGGTGGCTGAGACGATCGCGAAGTCGATCGTCGACCTCACGGATGCACCAGGTCAGGAACAGCTGGTCGTCATCCTCGCGGCGCTCGTCGGCGCGATCGTCTGGAACCTCATCACGTGGTGGTTCGGGCTCCCGTCGTCGTCCACGCACTCCCTGATCGGCGGACTGGTCGGAGCGGCACTGGTCGCCGGCCTCGGCGTGTACTGGCACTCGGTGTACGAGAAGGTCGTGCTGCCGATGGTCATCTCGCCCCTCGTCGGGTTCTCGCTCGCCTTCGCCATCATGCTGGGCGTCCTGTGGCTGCTGCGGAACGCGGCGCCCGCCAAGACCATGCGGCGCTTCCGCCTCGCGCAGACGTTCTCCGCATCCGCCATGGCCCTGGGCCACGGCCTCCAGGACGCGCAGAAGACGATGGGTGTCATCTGGCTCGCGCTCGTGACCGTCGGCTGGGCCGACGCAGACGAGGGCATCCCGCTGTGGGTCAAGGTCGCCGCGGCGACCGCGATCTCCCTGGGCACGTACTCGGGCGGCTGGCGCATCATGCGCACGCTGGGCCGCAAGATCATCGAGGTCGACCCGGCACGCGGCTTCGTCGCGGAGTCCGTGTCCGCGACCGTGCTGTACGTGAACGCCTTCGTCCTGCACGCGCCGGTCTCGACGACCCACACGGTGACGTCGGCGATCATGGGCGTCGGCGCGACCAAGCGCGCCTCTGCGGTGCGCTGGGGCGTGGCGAAGAACATCGGCATCGCCTGGGTGCTGACCATCCCGGCCGCGGCAGCGGTCGCCGGGCTCTGCTACTTCGTGCTCAACCCGATCCTCAACCGCTAGCGGTCGACCGCTGACTGACCGGCGGCGCCGAGCGCCGAGGCGGTCAGTCAGCGTCGGGGTGCGTGCGCTCGACGGCCACGACCCGGGGGCCCTTGGCGGTCTGCGCGATGTGCGCGACGAGGATCTCGCCGGGCTCGAGGAACGGGTCGCCGAGCGGAAGCTGGTTGGCGACCGACCGGCGAGCGTGCTGCGCGAGCACGTCCACGACGGTGGGCAGCACCGGGCGGTGGGTGCACAGCACCGAGTCGCCGGGCCAGGCGATGAGGTCGGCGACCTGACGCGCCACCCGTGCGGGGGAGGCCTTGTGGCTGTCCTCGGTCAGCAGCGGCGCGATCTCGACGGGTACCTGGGCCGCCCTGCCGTACGGCTGCACGGTCGCGGCGCAGCGCGCCCACTCGCTCGTGACGACGCGCGTCGCGCCGTAGGCCGTCAGGACCGGGACGAGTCGCTCGGCCTGCGCCTCGCCCGCGGGCGTGAGCGGGCGGTCGAGCTCTGAGCCCGACCAGGCCGAGCGCTTGGTCGCCGTGCAGTGCCTGGTGATGATGAGCGCCCGCGTGTCGAGCCGGCCCTTGGAGTGGGCGTCCACCAGCGCGACGAGCGGCGCGGCGTCCTCCGGGCGGGTCAGCCGGGCGGCCGCGGTGTCGACGTCGAACCAGCGGACCTGGTCGATCTCGTCCATCGACGCGCGCGGCACGGGCGGCCGGGCGCGCAGGGCCGCCGCCTCGTGCCGACCGGCCACCTGGGCGGCCCAGTAGTGCACGCGCTTGGTGCGCCCGTCGGAGATCGGGTACTCCAGGCCCGGCAGCGGGATGCCGAGGACGACGTCGTGCGTCGTCTCCTCGGCCACCTCGCGCCAGGCCGCCTGCACCAGCGTCTCGCCGGGGTCGAGCTTGCCCTTGGGCCAGGACCAGTCGCGGTAGCGCGGTCGGTGCACGAGCGCGACCTGGAGCCGTCCCGTGCGCACGCGCCACACCAGTGCACCGGCGGCCTCGACGACCGTCGGCTGGGTCGTGGTGCTCACAGGCCCGCGCCCGGACGCCGTCGCTGACGCTGGATGAGCGTGGCCTGCAGGTCGACGAGCGGCCCGTCGGGACCCTGCGCGTGGCGTGTCCACACGCCGTCCGGTCCCAGGTGCCACGACGAGGTTCCCTCCGCCATCGACTCGTCCACGAGGTCGATCAGCTCTGCGACCTGGTCAGGGTCGGCGATCCGGACCAGCGCCTCGACCCGCCGGTCGAGGTTGCGGTGCATCAGGTCGGCACTGCCGATGAACACCTCGGGCCCCTCGAACGTCGCCTCCTCGGCGGGCGTCGAGTTCGCGAACGCGAAGATGCGCGCGTGCTCGAGGAACCGGCCCAGGATCGAGCGCACCCGGATGTTCTCGCTCAGGCCGGGCACGCCCGGGCGCAGCGAGCAGATGCCACGCACGACGATGTCGATGGGGACGCCGGCGAGCGAGGCGCGGTACAGCGCGTCGATCGTGGCCTCGTCGACCATCGAGTTGACCTTGATCTTGATCCAGGCCGGCTCGCCCGCGCGAGCGGCGGCCGCCTCGCGGTCGATCCGCTCGATCAGCCCGGCACGCACGCTGCGCGGCGCCACCAGCAGGCGGTGGAACCGGCTCTTCGGCGCGTAGCCCGAGAGCTGGTTGAACAGGCGCGTGAGGTCCTGGCCGACCTCCGGGTCGGACGTCAGCAGGCCGACGTCCGTGTAGAGGCGCGCGGTCTTCGGGTGGTAGTTGCCCGTCCCGACGTGGCTGTAGCGGCGCAGCCCGTCGGACTCCTGCCGCACCACGAGGCTCAGCTTGCAGTGCGTCTTGAGGCCGACGATCCCGTACACGACGTGCACGCCGGCCTGCTCGAGCTTGCGGGCCCACGAGATGTTGTTCTGCTCGTCGAACCGCGCCTTGATCTCGACGAGCGCCAGCACCTGCTTGCCGGCCTGGGCGGCGTCGATGAGGGCGTCCACGATCGGGGAGTCGCCGGACGTGCGGTAGAGGGTCTGCTTGATCGCCAGGACGTTCGGGTCAGCCGCGGCCTGCTCGAGGAACGTCTGCACGCTCGTCGAGAACGAGTCGTACGGGTGGTGCAGGAGGATGTCGCGCTCGCGGATCTTGGCGAACACGTCGGTCGGGCTCGCGCTCTCGACCTCGGCGAGCTGGCGGTGGGTGGTCGGCACGAACCGCGGGAACTGCATCTCCGGGCGGTCCAGGTCGGCGATGAGGTTGAGGCCGGTCTGGTCAAGGGGCGCCGGGAGCTCGTAGACGTCGTCGTCGGTGATGCCGAGCTCGCGCACCAGGAGCGTGCGGATGCGGGGGCTGATGCCCTCGGCGAGCTCGAGCCGCACAGGCGGGCCGAACCGGCGGCGCAGCAGCTCCTTCTCCATCGCCTTGAGCAGGTTCTCGGCGTCGTCCTCCTCGACCTCGACGTCCTCGTTGCGGGTCACGCGGAACGTGTGGTGCTCCAGCACCTCCATGCCCGGGAACAGGTGCTCGAGGTGCTCGGAGATGACGTCCTCGAGCGGCACGAAGCTCGTCGGGCCCTTCTCGAGGCTCGCGGTGTGGCCGTCGGGAGCGCTGGGGCGGCCGCTCGCGTCGACGGCGATGAACCGGGGCAGCAGCGGCGGGATCTTGACGCGCGCGAAGTGCTCCTTGCCCGTCGCGGGGTTCACGACGACGACGGCGAGGTTGAGCGAGAGGCCGGAGATGTACGGGAACGGGTGCCCGGGGTCGACGGCGAGCGGCGTCAGCACCGGGAAGATCTGGCGACGGAAGAACTTGCGCAGCCGGTCCTGCTCGCCGTCGCCGAGGTCCTGCCAGCGCACGAGCGTGATGCCGGCCTGGGCGAGCGCCGGCTGCACCTGGTCCGCGAAGACGCGCGCGTGCCGGTCCATGAGGACGTGAGCGCTCTCGCTGATCGCCTCGAGGACCTGACGGGGTCCGAGGCCCGACGCCGCGGTGACGGCGATGCCGGTGGCGATGCGGCGCTTGAGGCCCGCGACGCGCACCATGAAGAACTCGTCGAGGTTCGACGCGAAGATCGCGAGGAACCGCACGCGCTCGAGCAGCGGCAGGGTCGGGTCCTCGGCGAGCTCGAGGACGCGCTGGTTGAACGCCAGCCACGAGACCTCGCGGTCGCCGAACCGGTCGTCGGGCAACGGCTCCACGGGCGCGACGGCAGGCGCGTCGACCGGCGCGGCAAGGTGCTCGGCGAGGTGTGCGGCGAGCTCGGTCTCGAGCGCAGGTGCGTCCGTCATGGGGACATCGTGACACCGGTCGGTGAACGACGGGTATCCGATCCGAACATCACGTCCGTCGCGGAGCGCTCGAAACCCACGCGCCGATACGTCCGGATTGCCACGGCGTTGTCGGCCTCCGTGTACAGGATCGCGGCGCCGAGCCCCCGATCCGCGAGGAAATCGAGGCCCGCGGCGGTCAGCGCGCTGCCGAGCCCGAGCCCCTGCGCGTCGGGGTCGACGCCGACGACGTAGATCTCGCCCACGGGCTCGGGACCGTGCTCGCCGGCCGGGTGCACCTTGGTCCACACCGAGCCGAGCAGCTGGCCGTCGCGCTCGGCCAGCAGGAAGCCCGCCGGGTCGAACCAGTCCTCGTTCTCGCGTGCGCGCAGGTCGGCCGACGTCATCCGCCCCTGCTCGGGGTGGTGCGCGAACGCGCGGGAGTTGACCCGCCGCCACTGCTCCTCGTCCTGCCCGGGGACGAACGCGCGCAGCGTGACACCCGTCGGCAGGAGCACCGGCAGGCCGCCGACCAGCGGCTCGAGGCGCATCTGCCAGAGCTCGCGAACCACCGACATCTGGGCCGCGGCCGCGAACGCGCGCGCCTCCGGGAGGTCGCCGTGCGCCCACACGTGCAGGACCGGCTCGGTCGTCCCGTC
>JBCECL010000090.1:1191-3431 GCA_039207135.1 Brevundimonas sp. | reverse complement strand
TTCGTCGTGCTCGACGACTCCCCGGCGCCCGGAGGGGCCTGGCAGCAGCGCTGGCCCGGTCTGACGATGGCCGATGCCCACAACGTGCACGAGCTGCCCGGCATGCCGCTGCTGGTCCCGGACCCGAGCGAGCCGGCAGCCAAGGCGGTGCCCTACTACTTCGCGCAGTACGAGGACGCGTTCGACCTGCACGTCCAGCGGCCCGTCCGGGTCCGCCGGGTCTCGGACGTCGACGGGCGCCTCGCCGTCGAGTCGCACAGCGTCGACCGGCCAGGGGACGCGGTCGTCTGGCGCGCGAGGGGCCTGGTCAACGCGTCGGGCACCTGGACCAAACCGTTCTGGCCCGCCTACCCCGGGCAGGGCACGTTCCGTGGCCGGCAGCTCCACACGCACGACTACCGCACGCCGCAGGAGCTGGCCGACGGGCACGTCGTGGTCGTCGGCGGCGGGACCTCCGCGGTCCAGCTGCTGCTCGCGATCGCGGAGGTGACCACGACGACGTGGGTGACCCGCCGGCCGCCGACGTGGCGCGAGGAGGACTTCACCCCCGAGCTCGGCCGGGCGGCCGTCGCGCTCGTCGAGGAGCGCACGCGTGCGGGGCTGCCGCCCGAGAGCGTCGTCAGCGTGACCGGCCTGCCCCTGACCCCGGCCTACCGCGACGGCATCGCTGCGGGCGTGCTGGTCTCGCGCCCGATGTTCGCCAGGATCACCCCGACCGGCGTCGAGTGGGACGACACCTCGTCGGGCCCGTCCTTCGTCGAGGCCGCGACGATCCTGTGGTGCACCGGGTTCCGCGCCGCGCTCGACCACCTCGCGCCCCTGCACCTGCGCGGCCCGGGCGGAGGGATCGTCATGGACGGCACGAGCGTCGTCGCGGACCCTCGGATCCAGCTCGTCGGCTACGGGCCGAGCGCGTCGACGATCGGCGCGAACCGCGCGGGCCGCGATGCGGTCAAGCGCCTGCGCAAGGTGCTCGAGACCCGCGGCTAGAGGTTCTCGACGACGTAGTCGATGCAGGCCGTCAGCGCGCTCACGTCGTCGGGGTCGATCGCGGCGAACATCGCCACGCGCACCTGGTTGCGCTTGAGCGCACGGTAGGGGAACACGTCGAGCACGCCGTTGGCGGCGAGCACGCTGACCACGCGCGCGGCGTCGATCGACTCGTCGAGGTCGATCGTCCCGACGACCTGCGAGCGGAACGCAGGGTCGGCCACGAACGGGGTCGTCCACGAGGTGCGCTCGGCCCAGTCGTACAGGCGCGACGACGACTGCCGCGTGCGCTCGACGGCCCAGTCGAGGCCGCCGTTCGCGTTGAGCCAGCGCAGCTGGGCGTCCATGAGGATGAGGGTCGCGATCGCGGGCGTGTTGTACGTCTGGTTCTTCGACGAGTTGTCGATGGCCCCGACGAGGTCGAAGAAGTCGGGGATCCAACGGCCGCTCGCGGCGACCTGGTGCGCGCGCTCGATCGCCGCGGGGGACAGCACCGCGGTCCACAGCCCGCCCTCCGAGGCGAAGCCCTTCTGCGGCGAGAAGTAGTACGCGTCGGTCTGGGTGACGTCCAGCGGCAGGCCCGCCGCGCCCGACGTGCCGTCGACGACCATGAGCGCGCCGGCGTCGGCCCCTGCGACGCGCTGCACGGGCAGCGCGACACCCGTCGACGTCTCGTTGTGCGGCCACGCGTACACGTCGGCGCCCGCGTGCGCGACCGGCAGGACGCCCTGTCCGGGGGCGACCTCCTGCACGCTGGGCTCGGCGAGGAACGGTGCAGCGGCCGTCTCCTTGGCGAACTTGCGGCTGAACTCGCCGAGCACCAGGTGGTGGCTGCGCTCGCGGACGAGCCCGAATGTCGCGACGTCCCAGAAGGCCGTCGCGCCACCGTTGCCGAGGACGACCTGGTAGCCGTCGGGCAGCTTGAAGAGCTCGGTGATGCCTGCGCGGATCGATCCCACCAGGTCCTTGACCGGAGGCTGACGGTGCGACGAGCCCAGCAGCGCGCGCTGGTCGACGAGCGCGTCGAGCTGCTCGAGGCGGACCTTCGACGGGCCGGAGCCGAATCGGCCGTCGGCGGGCAGCAGCTCGGCGGGGATGATCAGGTCGGCCACGGGGGTGCCTCTCGGGTCGGGGGCGCCAAGTGTCTCAGGACGAGCGACGCCCGGTGGTCGCACGGATCATCCCGTGAGACCACCGGGCGTGTCCCGATGATTCAGCGCCGCTGCGCTCCGCCTCAGTCCTCCTGCTTG
>JBCECL010000090.1:0-1091 GCA_039207135.1 Brevundimonas sp. | reverse complement strand
CGCTGCGCTCCGCCTCAGTCCTCCTGCTTGGCGCCGGGGGCGGACAGCCCCGACGCGATGAGGTCCATGACCGAGGAGTCCGCGAGGGTCGTGGCGTCGCCCACCTGGCGGTGCTCGGCGACGTCGCGAAGCAGGCGGCGCATGATCTTGCCCGAGCGGGTCTTGGGCAGCTCGGCCACGACGAGGATCTGCCGCGGCTTGGCGATCGGCCCGATCTCCTTGGCGACGTGGTTGCGCAGGGTCGTCTGCACCTCGTCGGCCGACTGGTCCCCGCCGCCCGCGTCGCCGCGCAGGATGACGAACGCGACGACCGCCTGGCCCGTGGTCTCGTCGGACGCGCCGACGACGGCCGCCTCCGCGACCCACGGGTGCGACACGAGTGCCGACTCGATCTCGGTGGTCGACAGCCGGTGACCGGACACGTTCATCACGTCGTCCACGCGGCCGAGCAGCCAGATGTCGCCGTCGTCGTCCTTCTTGGCGCCGTCGCCGGCGAAGTACAGGCCCTTGAAGCGCGACCAGTACGTGTCCTTGTACCGCTCCTGGTCACCCCAGATGCCGCGCAGCATGGACGGCCACGGCTCGGTGATGACGAGGTAGCCGCCCGACCCGTCGGGCACGGGGTTCGCGTCGTCGTCCACGACCGTCGCGGCGATGCCCGGCAGCGGGACCTGCGCGGAGCCCGGCTTCGTCTCGGTGACGCCCGGCAGCGGGCTGATCATGATCGCGCCGGTCTCGGTCTGCCACCACGTGTCGACGATCGGGGCCTTGTCGCCGCCGATGACGCGGCGGTACCAGATCCAGGCCTCGGGGTTGATGGGCTCGCCCACCGAGCCGAGCACGCGCAGCGACGAGAGGTCGAACTTGGCCGGGATCTCCTCGCCCCACTTCATGCAGGTGCGGATCGCCGTGGGCGCGGTGTAGAGGATCGTGACCTTGTACTTCTCGATGATCTCCCACCACCGGCCGCGGTGCGGGGTGTCAGGCGTGCCCTCGTAGATGACCTGGGTGGCGCCGTTGACCAGCGGCCCGTACACGACGTACGAGTGCCCGGTGATCCAGCCGATGTCGGCGGTGCACCAGTAGACGTC
>JBCECL010000089.1:0-12004 GCA_039207135.1 Brevundimonas sp. | reverse complement strand
CACCGGCAACTTCCTCCGGGCGAAGTACGGGCACCTCTAGGCCGACGTCACAGGGGCGGCGGTAGTCAGCGCGTGGTGAGCAGCCACACGAGCGCGGCGGCGTTCGCCACGGCGGTCGCGGCAGGTCCGTAGGTCTTGAGCTGGTCGCGGATGCGGAGGCCGACGACGGCGTCGGCGCCCTGAACGATCACCATGGCGACTGCGACGGCCGCGACGAAGTCGATCGAGCTCGTGAAGGGTGCGACGGTGGCGGCGACCGCCAGGGCGGAGCTGCGCGCGAGGGCGTACATGAAGCCGACCTTGGCCTCGGCGCCCGCGCTGCGGAGCCCTGCGATCGAGTAGCCGAGGCTGACGTAGGCGCTGACAGCAGTGATCGCGGCGCACAGTCAGAACGAGAAGCTCACGGCCCGAAGCGTACGCGGACCGTTGTCGGCACGCGGTTGAACAGCGCGCGAGCTCGTTGGGTGCACCGCGGGTGCCCGAACGGGCAGACCGACTCATCGTTCGGGGTCAGGCCCGCGGTCGGCGCCTACCATCGAGTGGACGAGGCGGGAGGAGTCTCGCATGGTGACCCGACGGCTGGACCGCCCCCGAGAAGCTGCTCCGCGGGCGGGCTCCTCGCGGGCGGTCGCCGGCCGGGCGGCGGAGGAGCGACCCCGCGAGTCGACTCGCCGTCCGGACATGCTCGACCTGCAGCGCGCGGCGGGAAACCACGCCGTGGCGACGCTGGTCGTCCAGCGGGTCTATCCGCCTGGTGATCCGACGAGTGCCCAGGTGAAGCAGCTGTCCGGTGAGCTCAAGACTGCCGTCGAGGGCGCGGTCTGGAAGGAGATCCGCAAGCGCGTCTACCCGAAGGAGTCGGCCGCGGGGGTCGTCCGCGCGAAGGAGCGGAAGACCAAGAAGCGGCCGGACCTCACCGGCCTCGGGTCCATCACCTCGCTCGAGCGGTTCGCGGCGGCGGTCCATGCGATGCAGAAGGATTGGTCGAAGCTGACACCCGACACGCGGGTCAAGGCACTGTGGGACGCGGTGAACGTGGAGATGACCGCCGCCGGCGTCCCGCCGTTCCTCGTCGCCCGGAAGGAGCCGATGGAGAGCAAGGCTGCGTTCGCCCGCGGGCAGTGGCTGTTCCTCATCAGCGAGGAGACCGTCGGCAAGCCCGCGCTGAGCGACGCCGACGCCGCAGAGCTCTGCAACACCACGGCCCACGAGGCGCGGCACGCCGAGCAGTCGTTCCTCGCGGCCCGGTTCGCTGCCGGCGGGGGACTCGTCGACCCGCAGAAGCTCGCCGACGAGCACGCGATACCGAAGTCGATCGCAGGCAAGGCCATCGCGGTGAAGTTCGACGGGGCGACGGACCCGGCAGTGGTCGCGCTGGGCAAGCAGATGCACGCAGCGACGGTGGTCGACGCCGCGAAGAACCAGAAGATCAGCGATGAGGACGGCTGGGCCGAGATGAAGGTGATGCGAGACGAGGCGGCGGTGGCGCGGACGACGGCGAAGTCCGCTCCCACGGCCGCGAACTTCGCCGCGGCGATCACGGCGCGTGACAAGCTGATCGCCCAGGTGAAGCTCGTCGAGAAGCTCTACACGGACTACCGGAACATCCCCTACGAGGCGGACGCGCACGAGGTCGGCGACGCTGCCGGGGAAGCATTCAAGGGGTGGAAATGAGCACCGGATCGACGACGGCGGATGCCGCAGCGCTCCCGGGCGTGGTGGCGGAGCTCGCGGACGCGCTCACGGCGGACCTGACCGTCGAGGACGTGGCGCAGCTGCTCGGGCCGGTCGAGAACGACCCGGGCATACCGCTGGAGGTCGTGCTGCGCCCCTCGTCGGCGCTGCTGGCGGCCGCCGCCGTCGGCCGCTTCCCGGACTCGGGGCTGCCGTACACCGTGACGCTGCGCCCGGCGGCCGGGTTCGTGGTGACGCCCGCGCTGCTGGCCGCGAGCTTCGGGGACTACCGGCGCACCCCCACGGATCGCGGCCGGCCCGCGGAGCTCGTCTTTGCGCGAAGGACTGCCGGACCGCGATGGAGCGTCGTGCTGATGATCCAGGTCGAGAGCCAGGCGAGCGACCTGGACGACGCCTCGGTCACGAGCATCACGCTGCGCCGCGACGAGGAGTAGATGGAGCCAGGTCCCGGTCCCACCAGTCGAGCACGCGCGTACCGATCAGCGTGAGCCACCGCGACGGCTCGCCCTCGGGGGCATCGACGTCGAACCACGTCCGCCCGGCCAGGGGAGTGCCCTGCAGCCAGGTGCCGTCCGGCTGGCGCGCCGCGCGAACGACGTCGACGGCGTCGGCGAGTCGCGGATCGGGGGCCGACCCGTCGAGCAGCGCGGCGTCGCGGAAGTGGTCGAGCGCCACGAGCGCGCTGTACCGGTGCCGGCTCGGGAACACGAAGTGTCCGACGAAGTCACCGACGGGCGAGCCAGTCGTCGCCCGGTACAGCAGGTGCCGGCTGAGCAGGTACTCCTCGCCGGCGTGCCGGGCCGCACGGACGCTGGTGTCGCCGGTGATCCGCTCGTAGGCGAGCATGCCCCGCAGCGCGTTGAGGGTCGAGTGGAACGAGGAGCGTTCCGAGCGGCCTTCCTCGGCCTCGCAGTTCCAGCCTCCGTCTGCGAGGCGGTGCTGCGGGAACCATGCGGCGAGGGCCGAGACGTCGGCGCCGAGCCACGCCCCGGTCGCGAGCGTGTAGGAGTTGATGCAGACGTCGACCTCGCCACCCCAGTAGGGCAGGTCGTCGTACTCCCAGCGGCTGTTCGCCGCGAGCTTCTCGGCCGTACCGGCCAGCACGGACGCGTCGAGGCCCCAGTCGCGCAGGTCCTTCAGCGCCCAGGTCGTCGCGGTCCACGGCTGACCCGGTCCATCGGCTTCGGCGCTGCCGAAGTATCCGGCCGGGAAGTACGCGCCGCCCGCCCACTGACCGTCCGCGTCCTGCTTCGAGAGCAGCTCGGCGCCGAAGCCCTCCGAGGCGACCCGGGCCCGCGTCGCCTCCCAGGTCTCGGCCGGGACACCTGCCAGATCCCGCTCCACCTGCCAGCGAAGGGCGGGATCGGAGTCGAGCAGCCAGGTGAGCAGGCGCTGGTCCGTGGCCATCGGTCCACGCTAGCCGTGCCCTCGCGGAGGCGTCGACCTTCACGACGACGGCCTCCTCGCGAACCTGCCAAGGCTTCTCTCGATACAGCGAAACGTGTACCGTCGCACCATGGAGACGGCCACGTTGTCGCACACCTCCGCGCTCGCCCGACTCGGGCACGCGCTGTCCGACGAGACGCGCACGCGCATCCTGCTGGCCCTGCGGGAGGCGCCGGCGTACCCGTCGGACCTCGCCGACGCGCTGGGAGTCTCGCGCCAGGTGATGTCGAACCAGCTCGCGTGCCTGCGCGGCTGCGGGCTGGTCGAGTCGATCCCGGACGGGCGACGGACCTGGTACCGGCTGGCTGATCCGCACCTGGCGTCGGCGCTGGGGGACCTGCTGCAGCTGGTGCTCGCGGTGGACCCGACGTGCTGCGGCCCGGACTGCGTCTGCGGATGAGCAGCATCTCGATCGGCCCGCGACCGATCCTCCCCGACCGCCGCGCGGTGCTCGAGCGGCGGATCCGATGGGTCGTCGCCGCGACGATCTCCTACAACGTGGTCGAGGCGGTGGTCGCGCTCGTCGCGGGCCGGATCGCGTCGTCCTCGGCGCTGATCGGGTTCGGGCTCGACTCGATCGTGGAGGTGCTGTCCGCCGCCGCGGTCGCCTGGCAGTTCTCCGCGCCGAACCCGCACACGCGAGAGCGGGCGGCGATGCGGACCATCGCGCTGTCGTTCTTCGGGCTCGCGGTGTTCGTGACGGTCGACGCGGCGCGGACCCTGTTCAGCGCTGCCGAGCCAGAGCACTCGACCGCCGGGATCGTCCTGGCCGCCATCAGCCTCGCGGTCATGCCGTTCCTGTCGTGGTTCGAGCGGCGCACCGGCCGTGAGCTCGGGTCGGCCTCCGCGGTCGCGGACTCCAAGCAGACCCTGATCTGCACCTACCTGTCCGCGGTGCTGCTCGTCGGGCTCGTGCTGAACTCGACCTTGGGGTGGTGGTGGGCCGACCCGATCGCCGCGGTGGTGATCGCGGCGTTCGCCGTCCGTGAGGGCATCGAGGCCTGGAACGGCGACGCGTGCTGCACGCCCGTCTCCCAGCTGGTGGGTGGCGAGAAGGCGCAGTGCGACGACGAGCACTGCGACGACGGCTGCATGGACAAGCGCACTTACTGATCTGTCAGTAGGTCTTGACTCGTGTCCGAAAAGTCTGAATGCTCGGGATCCGGATCGAGTCGGCAACGTAGCTGGGGGCGGCGATGTACGTACGTGCCTTTGCGTGCCTCGTGCTGCTCGGCGTCTTCGCCGTCTCGTCGTTCGGCAAGGGCCGGTCGCGCGCCGCGTTCCGCGGTGCCGTCGACGCCGCGCGGCACCTGACGGGCCGCGCCCGACCGGCGCCGCTCGTCGTCCTCGTGCTGCTGGGCGAGGCCGCCGTCGTCGTCGGCATGGCGACGGGCCTCGCGCTGAGCAGTCGCGTCCTGACGACGGGCGCGGCGCTCGTCGCCGGCTGTCTGCTCGCCGCGTTCACGGTCGCGCTCGTCGCGGCGGTGCGCCGTGGCGAGTCGGCTCCGTGCCACTGCCTCGGGGGCTCGACCGCGCAGCCCGCCCCGCGACACGTCGTGCGCAACGCCGTGCTCCTCGTCCTGGTGGTCGTCGTCGTCGTGGCCACGCCCGTCGCCACCAGCGCGGACGTCCGCGGCGTGCTGCTGTCCGCGCTCGTCGCGGCCGTCGTCGTCGGTGCCGTCGCGCTGCTCGACGACCTCGCCGACCTGTTCCGTCCGACGAACGGGTCCCTCACCCGTTCGTCGACCTCCCGTCCTCCCACCTGAACCAGGAGAGCCATGTTCTACCTGACCGTCGCCGTCGTCATCCTCACCGTCCTCGTCGTCGTCGACCTCGCCCTCACGGGGGCGGTCGTGCGCCGGCTGCGACAGATCGAGGCCTCCGCGACACCGCCAGGTGAGGTGGCGCGCAGGGGCGCAGACGTGTCCGGCAAGGTCGGCTCGACAGGCCGCGTGCTGGTGGCGTTCTTCTCGACGACCTGCACGGGCTGCATCGACCAGGCTCCCGAGCTCGCCGCGCGCGCGCCCGAGCTGCGCGAGCGCGGCCTCGCGGTCGTGCCGGTGCTCCTCGCGGAGGCTCCGGACGAGCACGGGCTGCGACCCGTGCTGGAGAAGACCGGGCCGGTCGTCGTCCAGGCCGACATGCACGACTGGCTCGCGGCCTTCGGCGTCACCGTCGTCCCGACGTACGTCCTGGTCGACGAGGGCCGGATCGCCGCGGCGGACCTGTCGATCGACGAGTGTCTGGCGACCACGAGCGGTGTGCGGTGACGCCTGCACGTCCGGGCGCCGGTCGAGCAAGGGCGTTCCTGAGCGCGCTCGTCTTCCAGGTGAGGCTCGCCCCGGTGCCCGTGCTCCTGCGCGTCGTCGGCGTCGTGGCCGTGGGCATCGCACCCGTCGCGGGCGCAGCGCTGCTCGCGCGGCTGGTGGACGCGCTGACCACCGATCCGGACCGCACGACCGTGCTGCTGCTCGCCGTCGCGATCGCGGCCGTCACGTCGGTCGCCGCGCTGCTGCAGCACGCGTGCCACTTCCTGGACACCGAGATCGGGCGGCGCGTCGGACTGCGGCTGCACTCGGAGCTCTTCGGGGCGGTGTCCCGCGAGAGCGGCCTGCGCACGCTCGAGGACCCGGTGTTCCACAACCGCCTGCAGCTCGCGCGCAACGCTGTCGAGACAGTGCCGCAGATGTTCACGCCGATGCTGCTGTCCGTCATCCAGAGCCTGATCACGCTGGCCGGCTTCGTCGTCGCGCTGGTCCTCGTCTCGCCGCTCGCCGCCGGGCTCGCGCTGGTCTCGATCGTGCCGGCGGGCCTCGTCCAGCGCCGGCTCAGCCGCATGCGGGCAGCGGCGTTCCTCGAGCAGACCTCGCACCAGCGCCGGATCTCGTTCTACGCCCTGCTGCTGTCCGACCTGCGGGTCGCCAAGGAGGTCCGCCTGTTCGACCTCGGCGACCACCTGCGCGACCGTCTCGTCGGCGAGGTGGGCGAGGTGCAGGCGAGCGAGCGCCGCGTCGACACCCGGACCGCCCTGCTCGACTCGGCTGTCGCGCTGCTGTCCGCGGCGGTGCTGGGTGGCGTGCTCGTCGTCGCGGTGCTCGACGCGCTCGCGGGGCGGTCCTCCGCGGGCGAGGTCACGCTGCTCGTCGCTGCGCTCGCCGGCGTCCAGGGGTCCGTCTCGGCCGTGATCGGCCAGGTCGGGTGGCTCGACCAGGGCTCGATGCTGCTCGAGCACTACCGGGCGATCGTCGAGGAGGCCCCGGCGCCGCGCGAGCGCGACGAGTCGTCGGCGGGCACGGTCGGACCCCTTCGCGACGCCATCGTGTTCCACGACGTCTGGTTCCGGTACGGCCCCGAGCACGAGTGGGTGCTGCGCGGGGTCGACCTCGAGCTGCGTCGCGGCGAGACGACCGCGATCGTCGGCGTGAACGGTGCCGGCAAGTCGACGATCGCCAAGCTGCTGTGCCGGCTCTACGAGCCCGAGCGCGGGCGCATCACGTGGGACGGCGTCGACATCGCCGACCTCGACGTGACCGAGCTGCGCGCCCGGATCGCCGCCGTGTTCCAGGACTTCGTGTGCTGGGAGCTGTCCGCCCACGACAACGTCGCGATGGGCTCGCTCGCCGACGCGGCGCGCGCGGGCGCGGTCGAGCAGGCGGCTCGATCGGCCGGGATCCACGACGTCATCTCGGCGCTGCCCGGGGGGTACGACACGATGCTCACGCGGGCGTTCGAGGGTGAGCCCGTCGGCGGTGAGCACGTCGCGGGTGTCGTGCTCTCGGGCGGGCAGTGGCAGCGGCTCGCCGCCGCGCGCGCGTTCGTGCGGAGCGCGAGCGACGTCCTCGTCCTCGACGAGCCGTCGTCGGGCCTCGACCCGCAGGCCGAGGCGGACCTGCTCGCGACGATGGTCGATGCGGCCCCCTCGACGTGCCTGGTCATCTCGCACCGGGTCCGCGCCGTGCGGGGTGCCGACATGGTCGTCGTCCTCGACGAAGGAGTCGTCACCGAACGCGGCTCTCACGACGAGCTGACCGCTGCCGGCGGTGCGTACGCCCGATGGGTGCGCGTCCAGGCCGACGCGTTCGTCGGCGAGCTCCCCGAGGCGGTGCGGTCATGACTCTGCAGGTCGCGCTGCTCGGGCCCGTGCGCGCGTTCGTCGGTGACACCCCGGTCGCCGTCGGGAGCCCCGCGCAGCGTGCCGTCCTGGCCGCGCTCGTCCTCGCCGACGGGCGCATCGTGGCCGTCTCCGACCTCGTCGACCTCCTGTGGCCGGCGGGCCCGCCTCGCACTGCCGTGACCAAGGTGCAGGGGCACGTGTGGTCGCTGCGCAAGGCGCTCGGCGCCGCGGGAGACGACGACCCCGCCGCAACCATCAGGACCGTGCCCCCGGGCTACGCCGTGGACCGCCGCGACCTGTCCACGGACGTCAGCGCCTTCGACCACCTCGTGGCGCGAGCCGAGGCGCTCGCGGTCGACGGCGAGCTGGACTGCGCCTCGCAGGGGTACGCGCAGGCGCTCGACCTGATCCGGGGCGGCGTGCTCGCCGATCTCCCGGAGACCCGCGGCCGGCTCGGCGCCGACGACCTGGACGACCGGGTCTGCGCGGCGCTCGAGGCCCGCGCCGAGGTGGACCTGCGCCGAGGCCGCGCGCGCGACGCCCTGGACGCACTCGGGCCGGCCATGCGGGCGAACCCGTTCCGCGACCGGGTGCACGAGCTGTCGATCCGCGCGCTCGTCGAGCTCGGCCGGCCCGCCGACGCGATCGCGTCCTACCGGCGATGTCGGGAGCTCTACCGCGACGAGCTCGGGATCGAGCCCTCGGAGTCGCTGCGCAGCCTCGTCGACACGATCGGGCGTTCGGCGTGAGGTGGCTCGTGGCCGGCGGCGTCGCGGCCGTCGGTGCGGCGGTGCTCGTCGCGGTCGCGCGTCGCAGGTTCGTCGCCGTGACCGTCGTCGGGGAGAGCATGGAGCCGTCGCTCATGCACGGCGCTCGCATCCTCGTCCGGCGTGGCGGCCGTCGGGCGCGGGTCGGCGACGTCGTCGTACTCCAGCCCGTCGTGGCTGAGTCGGAGATCGACCCGGGCCTGATGGTCAAGCGCGTGGCGGCCGTCGCGGGCGACGTCGTCCCGCCGTCCGTCGTCGCGGCGGCGGGGACCGCTGCGGGTGACCGGCTGCCGCCCGGCCACGTCGCCGTGCTCGGCGACAACCCCGCGGAGAGCTACGACTCGCGGATGTGGGGGCTCGTCGACGAGCGGCGGCTCGTCGGTCGCAGCGTGCTGCGTCTGCTCGACGACCCGGGCGCGCGTCCTGACCCCGTCGTGGCCGCGATCCTGCGCGGCACGCGGATGGACTGACCCGCGGGTACGACAACGGGGCCGCGTCAGCGACGCGGCCCCGTTGCGGCGATGATCAGCCGTAGATCTGGCTCTGGGGGATGTTGCAGTACACGCTGTTCTTCCCGTAGATGTAGCAGCAGTACTGCGCGTTCGGGCCACTGACCTCGCCCGGCATCCGCCAGCAGTTGTAGTACTTGCCGGCCTTGGCCTCCGTGGCGGGCACGAGCGCGGCCAGCATCTTGTCGCCGAGCAGTCGAAGCATCGTCATCGGGCTTCTCCTTTCGTTCGCTCGGCCGGTGTGGCCGAGGCTGCAGCGAGCCTCGCGACCGCTGCTAACGACTCGTTGACGATCCGCTTACGGCCGCCAGGCCGCGGGCCCCCGGCATCGCGCCGCTTCGTGGACCTAGACGATGACCGCGGTCTTCTTGGCCGCGGCGGCGGCCTTGGCGGCTGCGGCCTTGGCCGCGTTCTGCGCGGCCAGTGCGGCGTTGGCGGCGGCGATGACGCCGTCGTAGTCGACGACGGCGGGGTAGCGCGCCTGGATCCGCGCCAGGAGCCACGGGTTCGCCGCCAGGAACGGCACCGAGGCCGCCGCTCGCTTGATCGCCGTCGAGGTGAGGCGCCCCGCGGGCGCCTCGTAGAGGTAGGCGCACAGGCGCGTCAGGTTCTTGAAGTCCGCGTAGGCGGGCGGTGCGAACGTCCGGGTCATGCCGCCGCCGCGGTTCGTCGGGAAGCAGTGGATCTGGGTCCCGAAGACGGGTGCGTCCGAGTGGAACGCGATGCCCGACGGCGTGACGAGCTCGAACTCCGGGTTCGAAGGGGTGAGTGGGAGGCCTTGGTTCGTCAGTGCCTGCGACATCAGCTGCGCGTACTGCAGGAACGCGGCGGCGAACGTCGCCCGGTCGGTGTCCACGAGAGTCGTGAGCTCGGGCTGGTAGACGGCGTCGGCGGCGTCGAAGTACTCGCTGACCAGGTGCCGCCCGAAGCTCACGTGCAGATCGGCCGTCCGCACGAGGCCTCCGACCGTGTACGTCACGGTGACCGTCAGGCGGTTGGTGTAGACGGGCGCCCCCACCACGACCGTCGCCGGGTCGACCGGTGCGTGGTTGACGGCGACGACCTTGACCTCGCTGGACTCGGTGCGCACCCCCGCCGCGTTCCACGCCTCCGCCTTGAGCTTGTGGGGGCCGACGGCGAACCCCGACCAGTCGAACCACCAGCTCCCGTCGGCCTGGTGCGCCTGTTCGAACTGCGGGCCGCTCGTGTCGACGTTCACGCGCACGTTGTTCGTGTCCGCGTCGGGCCTCGTGCGCACGCCGTAGTGCGGAGGCAGGATCCGCTGGCCGCTCTTCGGGAACAGGATCTCGGGTTGCCGCTGGACGACGCGCGCGAACGCCGCGTTCCCGACCGCCCGCTGCAGCGCGAGCGCTCGCTCGGGAGCTGCGGCGAGGCGGGCGCCGGTCGCGGTCGACCTCCGGGTCGGGTCAGGCCGCCGACGCTCAGCGCCGGCACCGAGCACCTCATGCACGGCGACCACCCCCGGGGTCAGTCTCGCGCAGCCCCTGGTGCCCGGCGACGCGGCCGAGTCCGGCCGCTGCAGACCTTGCGCTCGCGCGCTCGCGGGTGGATACCTGGACGGGCGAGGGGAGGACCGTCATGGCGGAGCAGGCGGCATCGGCGTCTGCCCCGCCGCGCGCCTGGGCGCTCGCCGGCCTGGGCGCCGTCGTCCTCGTCGTCGCGGCCCTGCTCGCCGCCTACGCGCGCGTGCACCCGGGCGACGGCGCGGCACTGACGACCCTCGGGTTCAGCGGCATGCTGCAGATGAAGGCCTGGCTGGCGACGGCGGCGTTGGTCTTCGCCGTCGTCCAGGTCCTCTCGGCCCTGGCCATGTGGGGGAAGGTGCCGGGCGTCGACTCGTCGGCGGCGTGGGTGCCGGGCGTCCACCGGTGGAGCGGGACCGTGGCGTTCCTGCTCACCCTGCCGGTGATGTTCCACTGCGTGTGGTCGCTCGGCTTCTCGGACTCCTCGGCGCGCACGCTCGTGCACTCGGTGGCGGGATGCCTGCTCTACGGCGTGTTCGCCGCGAAGATGCTGGCGCTGCGCGTGCGCGGGCTGCCGCGGGCGGTCGTGCCGATTCTCGGTGCCGCGCTCGTGGCGCTGGTGGTGCTCGCGTGGTTCACGTCGGCGCTGTGGTTCTTCGGCCAGGCGGACGTGGTGAAGATCTGATGAGCGTCCCGGACGAGGGTGTCGACCGCCGCACGGTGATCGAGGTGGCCGGCGTGGCGGTCGTCGCGGGCGTCGTCGGGTACGTCGGCTTCACGGTCGCGGCACCTCAGACCGGGAGCGGCTCCTACGGGGTCAGCGGCGGCGAGCAGGGCTACCCGACCTCGCAGGGTGCCGCGCCGCTCGCCGCGTTGAGCGAGGTGCCGGACGGCGGCGGCGTGGTGCTGCCCGAGGCACGCGTCGTCCTCACGCGCGAGGGCGACGAGGTGCACGGCTTCTCGGCCGTCTGCACGCACCTGGGCTGCCTGGTGCGCGACGTCCACGACGGCCAGATCCGCTGCCCGTGCCACGGCAGCCGGTTCGACGCACGCACGGGCGCGGTCGTCCAGGGCCCCGCGACGGCGGCGCTCGCGCCCGTCGCGGTCACGGTCCAGGACGGGGAGGTGATCCGCGCATGAGGCGCCACTGGCCGACGCTGCTGTGGATCGCCGGCGCCGCGCTCACGATCGGAGCGCTGCTCGCTGGCCTGCGTCCGTGAGCGGCACGAGCAGGTCCCATCCCTCGGCCCAGTCGCCGAGGCCGGAGCTCGCGTTGATGTGACCCTTGTGGCCGACGTCGACCAGCTCGGCGCCGAGCGATCCGGCGACGTCGACCGAGTGCCCGAACGAGGCGTACGGGTCGTCGTGCGACGCCGCGACGACGGCCCGGAACGGGAGGTGCCCGTAGGCGACGTCGCCGAACCCCTGCGCGCTCGTCGGGAACTGGGGACCGTGGACGTCGGGCACCGCGACGAGCAGGGCGCCGACGACCGCGCTGTCGGGCGTCGCCGCAGCCCATGCCGTCACCAGGGTGCAGCCCAGGCTGTGCGCGACGAGCACGACCGGCCCGTCGACGCGGGCGAGAGCGTCGTCGAGCTCGCGCGCCCACACGCTCCGCACGGGCTCGTCCCACGAGCTGTGCTCCACCCAGCGACTACCCGGGACCCGCGCGTGCCAGCGCGACTGCCAGTGCTCTGGCCCGGAACCGCCGATGCCGGCGACGAACACGAGCGTGGGACTGGCGGGCATGTGCACCTCGTCGGTCGGCGACTGGATCCGGCCGATCGTAGGCATCGTTTTTGCGGCTCCGGGCGGGATGCCGGGACGTTGGCGGGATCTCGCCGACGAACGGCAGATTCCCGCCGCCCGGTCAGCCGCGGGCGGATTCAGTTCCGCGAGTGGCCCGCCGGCGAGGGATGATCTGCGCGTGGTGATCCCGGTGCGTGTCGCATGAGCCTGTCTCTCTGGCTCACGCTCGTCGTCGCCTGC